>CAXBFC010000127.1:0-17997 GCA_963974725.1 uncultured bacterium
TGCACAATGCCCGCGACATAACGAGCAGGTGCATTGCCTTCGAGCGCGCGATGCAGAACCCACTGCGCAGCGCGATGGTCGTCGGCATACGTCGTGATCACGCGAGTCGCCGCACGCACGTGCGACAGATTGCGGATCGGTGCCATGCCACGCAACAGCTGAGCTTCGGCCCCGCGGCGATGTCGTTCGAGCCACTTGGGTAGCAAGACACGCACCAGGCAATCGATGACCTGAAGACCGCGCAATCGCTCGACCGTCGCGTTGGCGCGGGTATGCACCACCTGCGGCACCAGCGGACGCAAGTGAAGATTGCGTAGATGGTCCGGCATCGTGTCATTGCACGCGCGCACCAGCGCCGACACGACTGGACACGCGCAGTCCGGTTCGTCGCTGTGTGCTTCCCCGGCGAGCCATGCGACCATTTCCATGGCGCACATGCCGTCATCGCGTGAAGGGTGAGAACCGCGTTGCAGGGGGTATTGATCGATCAGGCGTTGCATGCTGGTGCCCGCGTGGGAGCGCGTCTTGCAGGGTTGAGGGGAGCGAAGTCTACCCCTGATCGCACTCCCCCGACGGCATCGCCGAGCACCAAGCCGCCAACACCCGTTGCGACCGAGCAGACGGTTTTCAGCGCATGCCAAAGAAGCCGGCTGGCACCTTCTCATGTGCCGCCGACGGCTTCGGGATGCGCAGCATCTTTGCCAGCAACACCGCGCCGAAGCCGGGCGTGATCGAGGTAGCCAACTGCACGCCCTGCGGAATGCCCGGCCCGATCGCCAACGCCACGACCTCACGATCGTAGGAATGTGGCGTGCCATGCGAAGCCGGCGTCGCACCGTTCAGCCAGTAGGGCTGCAGGATGTACTGCACGTCTCCGCCGCGCTGGTTTGACAAGCCATGCGCCAGGGCGCGCCGAAATGGGTCGGAGTGCTGAAAGTCACCGCGCACTTCCTCGGTCGGATAGGCGGACATCACGGCATGCACCCGCTTGGCCGCCTTCGCCGCGGTTCGCAAGGCTGCATGACGCTTCGGCCCGATCGCCAATGCGTTCAGGTAGACCGCGTTCTCACCCACGCGTTCGACGTAGAACTTGCCGCTGGTCGGCAACCCGAACTCTTGGCGCAAGGCCGCCTCGACGGATGATTTAACCCACGCATCAATCGGCCCTCGCCCGCCACTGCCACCATTGCGCAGTGACGACTCCGGACTGGGCGCAACGCCGTGATCCGCCGTCAAGAACATCGCCCACTGGCCGGCCCCCACTTCGGCATCGAAGAAGCGAAACAGCTCACCGAGGTCCCGGTCCAAGCGCATCAAGGCGTCGCGCGCCTCGACCGAATGCGGCCCCCAATAGTGACCGACGGCATCGGTCGCAGAGAAGCTGACGCACAGCAGGTCGGTCGCCGCATCCTTGCCGAGCTGCATGCCAAGCACCGCCGCCTGTGCCGCCATGCGAACGATGGTATTGCCGAACGGCGATCCATAGACCTGCGTGTAGTACGGCGCGGCTATCGCCGTGCCACCACCGGTCATCGCCTGCGGCAAGGTGCGTTGGCGGGAGCCGTTGTAGTGCAAGTTCTCCCATGGGCGGTCATCGCGCAGGCCAACGTATGCGGCCTTCGGCCCGGTGCGATCCCAACTCTTGCCGAAGAACGAATCGATCGCGCGTTGCTTGTTGAACTGCGTCAACCACACAGGTGTCTGCTCGACCCACTGACTGTTGCTGACCAGATTGCCGGTTGTCACTTCGAACCACGCGGTCAGGTCCGAATCCCGCCCCGCCATCAAGATCGCCGAACGGTCCTTCCAGCTAATGCTCGCGACCTTGCAGCCGGGGATGTGCGCTTTCATCGAAGTCGCCAAGGTCGGCACCAGCAAGCGCCCGGGACCTCGGTTGCCACCCTCCGGCAGATCCGGCAGTGCCGCCGCTGGCTCACCGACGCAGTAGATCACCTTCTTCAGGTCGCGGTCCCACCAGTTGTTCTTGACGATGCCGTGCAAGCTCGCAGGCGCACCCGTCCCGATCGTCGCATGGCCGGGACCGGTTTCGGTGCACGCATGTTCGTAGGCGCAGTTCGCGAACGTCACGCCGGCATCGGCCAAACGCCGGAAGCCACCATCTTCGGCATAGAACGGCTCGCCCAATGCGTGCACCCACGTCGCCAATTGGTCAACGGAACACAGCACCACGAGCCGCGGGCGTTGCTGCGCAACCGTCGCGGTTGCGCCGACCATCGCCGCACAAACGAAGGAAACCAGGGCAGACGGAATGCGCATCATGTCGACAGCATCTTGGCAGCACGCTCGATCGTTCGCCAGGGTAGAAGACCGAGGTGATAGATCGCCACGGTGTCGATGCCGTGGTCGGCGCACAACTGCTTGATCTTGCGAAGGTCCTCGTCCGTCGAAAACTGCGGAGCCTTCGGCCAGATGCACAAGCGACGCTTGCCACCAGGCATCGATTGCATGCCTTCGTGACGAAGCAACGCCGCGATTTGCGCCGGGCCTTCGCCGTAACAAGTAAGCACGCGCTCTTCGCCACCAGAAAACGCCTGTGCCGATTCCCCGGACAGCTGGCTCCCGGTAAACCAACGATCGGGATGCACCTGCACGGCACGCTCGCAGGGACCACTGGCGGCCGTCACCGCTTCGGCGAGCACCGCGATGGTTTCGGCGCGCACCGCCAACACCGACTCGACCATCTCACGCTGATCGACGTTGAGTTCGGCATCCGAACCAGGCGCCTTCGCCGGCGCCATCGCATCGGCATCGGTGGTCTGTTCGGCAACGAACGCCCGCATGTTGGCGCGCACCGCTTCGCCGTCGCTGCCGACCTCTTGGTGGACTTCGAGGCACGCAGTACAGAAGCACGCCGACAACGCAAATGCGAGCAAACCGCTCGGCGAGAAGCTCTTCTTGTCGTGATGGCTCGAGTGCTGGATGCCCATCTGGCCGAGCGCTTCCAGCTCAATCGATCCCAAGCCTGAGTGGCGCGCCAGATCGCGCACCAGACTCTGATGGAACTGCTGCACGGCTGGTTGCGACGGGCACAGCGCGTAGGGGTAACGATCACCGAACGCGTTCTCGACGGTCAATTCCGGATGCAGCAGCCCCAACCGCGTGTTGTGGCCAAACACCGTCCACGCCCGCACTCGCATACCAGCCGCTGGCGCCGCGTGACAGAGGCGCTCGAGCGGCGACGGCCCAAGATCCGGAACCTCTCCCGACTGCTTGGGCTGTAGCAGCCCGTAGTCACCATTCGCACGGAAGTGCACGCAGCCATCTTCCAAGAACCGGATGCGCCGTTCGCCGTGCCACGGCGTCAGCCAGCGGCCATCGTGGTAGCTCGTCGCCATCGACAATTCCCCGATGCCGAGATCGCGCAACCGGTCCAGGCCGCCGTGGGTGTCGAGAGCCGTCACGTCGAACGGATGCACGTAGAGTGCGACTTGCATAGCTCAAGCGTAGAGCCAGGACGCACCGGTGCTACACTGCTCCGGTGCTACGTTCGCCCCGAATTGTCCTGTCCCTGCTGACGGTGTTGTCAGCAACTGTGCTCACGGAGTCAGCCTGCTCGCAGTTTCAAGAGCGGCCATTGCCAGCGCGTCGCAAGATCGAAGGCTCGCCCGAGGTCACCTACCAGGTGGACGATGCCGGCAAGCCAAAGGTTGCCGCCCGCATCGTGCAAAAGACCTGGGACCCCAAGGATGCACGCGCGACCTGCAAGGTGTTCCACCACATCTTCGCGCCCGATGGCACCCTGCTGACCAAGGGCCTCGGCGGCACCTTCGAACACCACCGCGGCTTGTTCATCGGCTGGAACAAGACCAAGTTCGACGGCAAGACCTACGATTTCTGGCATCTCAACAAAGGCGAGAGCCAGCGCTTCCGCGGCCACGGCACGCCCGCATTCTTGGCGATGGGCGAAGGTGCACAGATCTCGCTGATCGACTGGTGCGACCCTGCTGGCAAGATCGTCGTCCGCGAACTGCGCGGCCTCGAAGTCCTCGAGCAGCACGACGACTTCTACGTGCTGCATGTTCGATCCAAGTGCATGACGGTCGCCAAGGACGTCATCTTGAGCGGCGACCCCCAACACGCCGGCCAGCAGTTCCGCGCCCTGCAACAGTTCGCCGAAGAGAACGCCAGGCCGGTCGTCTACGTGCGGCCCGAAGGCGCCAAGGACGAAGGCAACGACATCTGGACCAACTGCAACTGGATGGCCGGCGTCCTGGAGTTGGAGAAGGCAAGCTACACGGTGCTGCAGATCGATGGCCTCGGCAACCCCGACAACAGCAAGTGGTCGACGCGTCCCTACGGCCGCTTTGGCGTGACCCGCAAGGCCACCGTCCGCAAAGGGCAACCGGTGATCCTCAACCAGTTCTTCGTCGTCGCCAACGGCAAGCGCGACGCCGCGTGGTGCGCCGAGCAGGCCGCAAAGCTGCGTCCAGCTAGCAGCACGAAGGCAACCAAGTTGCTCGCCCCAAAGAAGAACTAGGCCCAGGGACCGGGCCCAGTCAGCAACTAAAACCAGTCAGCGACTAGACCCAGTCAGGACGAAACCTAGTAGCAACTAGGCATCGCCCAGCCGTGGCCGCGGGGGTTGCTGCGCCGGGCTGTCGTCGTGAGTTGCGTCCGGCCTGCTGCCGGCAGCGCCATCCGTGCCGGCAGTGCCATCAGCACCGCCCTCACCCAGCGCCTGCTCAAGATGCGCGACGCGGCGTTCGAGTTGTTCGAGCCGCTGCAGCACGGGGTCCGTGGCTGGACTGGCGACTGCCGCCGAGGCTCGCGCAGAAACAGATTCCGCAGCCTCAGCCGCGACCACTTCACTGCCATCGCCAAGCAAGTGGCGCCAGCGATGGTCGCGCTCGCGCGGCCGGCGCGGCTCTTGCGCCACCAGCGGCGGCGATCCCGCTGCCAACTCGCGCAGCACCTCTTCCACTTGCTGCGGGGTGCCGTGGAACCCCATGCGGGCAACGCGTGGCTTCAACGCTCCCGGCGCCTGCGGCCCGCGCAGCAACAGTTCGGCGAGCACCGCCAACTGATCGCCTGACACCGCCAGCAACTCCTCCATGCGGTGCCGGTATTTGATCGCCCGGGACCCGCCTTCGATTCGCACCACGACATCCCGGCCGTGCATCGCCATCAACGCGCCGGCAACCTCGAAGCTCTGCAGCGCCATCACGGGATCGCGATTGCTGGATTGGTTGCAGCCGTTGATCAGCGCGTTCTCAGTCATCGGATACGAGTCCGGCACCGTGCGCTGCTTCTCGATCAGCACCCCGACGATGCGTTGCTCAGTTCGATCTAGCTTCATCATGTTTGGGCCTCCAACTCAATCCGCTGCGGCAGGTGGATACAGGCGCTGCACTTCGCTGCGATATTGCCGCAGCAACTCAGAGTAACGACCGACGTCGGCGTTCGGATTTGTGAGCGCGCCAAGTTGTACGAACGGCGCTGCGACGGCCTCACAGGTGAGGCTCGCGTCGTCGATGCGACGCACCGACCAGCACGCTTGCAACGCCGCCCCCAGGGCCGCGGATTCGGTTTCGACAAGCAACCGCACCGGTGCGCCAAGAACATTGGCGAGGATCTGGCGCCACAGTTCGTTGTTGGCGGCCCCGCCGGTCAGTCGCACTTCGGTGATACTGGTGCCAAGGTCGCGCAAGCGCTGAAAGCCAAGGCCAAGGTTGAGAGACGTGCCTTCGAGCGCGGCCCGGTAGAGGTGACCCGGGCGCATCGTGCCGGGGCGAATGCCCAGCAAGGTGCCGGTTGCGTTGGGCAGGTCGGGCACGCGTTCCCCCAGCAAGAACGGCAACCACATCATGCCGTCACAGCCTGGAGCGACCGATGCAGCGGCGGTGGTCAGCGCGGCATGATCGAGCCCCGTCAGCGCCTTCACCTCTTCGGTCACGCCAGTCAGGTTCATCACGCAAAGCAGCGGCAACCAGGCGCCGTCACTGCTGCAGAACGGCGCGATCAAGCCATCGGGATCGAGAACGATCGAGTCCGTGCGCGTAAAGATCGTTCCCGAGGTGCCGAGGCTGACGACCACGACGCCAGCGGACGTCGCGCCGCTGCCGATCGCCGACATCATGTTGTCGCCACCGCCGGCGGCCACGGGAATGCCGGCGGGCAGGCCCAGCAACTTCGCGGTGGCCTCGGTAAGAACGCCTGCCATTGCGCCGGTTTCGAGCAACTCCGGCATCCAGGACGCGACCTTGGCATCGATCGCCGCCATCGCCGCCGCGTCGAAGTTGCGCGCCTTGGGGTCGAACCAACCAGTGCCGGATGCGTCGCCGCATTCCATCGTCGCGCGACCCGTCAGCCAGAAGTTGACGTAGTCGTGCGGCAACAGCACGCGCCGCACCCGCTGCCAATGCTCTGGTTCGTGCTGCTTGAGCCAAGCCAGCTTGCTCGCCGTGAACCCGGTCGGCACCGCGCGACCGATGCGCTCACTCAACTCGCGAGCTTGCTCGGCGGTCGCCGTATCACACCACAACTTCGCCGGACGGATCACCGCATCGTGCTCATCGAGAACGACACAACCGTGTTGCTGGCCCGAGACGCCGATGCCGGCGATGCGGGCGCGATCGACTTCGGCAAGCACCCGCTTACAGGTCTGCTGCACCGCGGTGAGCCAGTGCGCCGGGTGCTGCTCCATGTGGCCCGCACCGAGACCCTCAATCAGTTCCAGCGGCTCGCTGCTGCGCGCCACCACTCCGTGGCCCGGATCCAAAACGAGTGCCTTGACGCTCTGCGTGCCGACGTCGAAGCCAAGGAACAGCGGACCGGTCGTGCTCATGATGAGGTGCTAGCCGCGCACACCGAGCAGGTGCTCGGCGAGCAGTTGGTCCAAGCGTTCGTAGCGCAAACCGCGCCCGGCGATTGCGTCGACATCGATATCCATTCCCAGCAACTTCGTCGCAGCCGCCTTCGAGTAGCCACCGGTCAGCAGCGGATCGATCGCCGAGTCGTTCTGCTCAGCGATGATGTCTTTGACTTCAGCATCGGCATCAAACGCGAGCGCCTTTGCGTGCAGGATCTTGTAGGTGCGCATGCAGCCCTTGGCGAAGTCCCAGACACCTTCCTCGTCTTCCGAGCGGTAGGCGTGCGCGTCAAAGTGCAGCGGGCCGTCGTAGCGCTTGCCGCCGAGCGTGCCTTCGAGCAGGCGCACCAGCAAGAACGCACCCTTGAGGTCTTCGCTGCCGAAGCGCAGGTCCTGGTCGTAGCGGCCCATCTTCTGGCCGTTGAGGTCAATGTGGAACAGCTTGTCAGCCGCCATCGCCTGCGCGACGTTGTGCGCGAAGGACAGACCGGCCATGACTTCGTGTGCGACCTCGGGGTTGACGCCGACCATCGCTTCGTTCTGCAACGTCGAGATGAAGTGCAGCATGTGGCCGGTCGTCGGCAGGTAGATCTCCGAACGCGGCTCGTTGGGCTTGGCCTCGAGCGCGAACTTCATCCCATAGTCGTTGTCCTTCGAGTATTCGCACAAGAAGTCCATCGCGTCGCGCATGCGCTGCAACGCGGTGCGCGGGTCGCGGCAGGCATCGGCTTCGCTGCCTTCGCGGCCACCCCAGAATACGTAGAGCTTGGCACCGAGCTCGGCGCCGAGGTCCATCGCCCGCATCGTCTTCTGCAACGCGAAGGCGCGCACCTTCGGGTCATTGCTGGTGAACGCCCCGTCCTTGAACACCGGATGGCTGAACAGGTTGGTCGTCGCCATCGGCACGTCCATGCCGGTGTCGCTCAGCGTCTTCTTGAACTCGCTGACGATGCGATCCTGCTCGCTCGCCGAGGCACCGAATGGCACCAGATCGTTATCGTGCAGATTGACGCCCGACGCGCCGCACTCCGCAAGCTTGCGAACGATGTGGTTAGGATCGAGGGTCGGGCGAACAGCCTCGCCGAACGGATCGCGGCCGGGGTTGCCGACCGTCCAAAGGCCAAACGTGAAACGGTCTTCTTTAGTCGGATCGAACGAGCTCATACCGGCAGACGGTAGCGCCCAAGTCACTTCGTTTTGAGCAGTTCCTTGGCCGTCCACGCGGAAGCGCGCCGTTTCGTTGCCTTGCGGACCCGGCTCACCTCGGCTTTGTCGACACACGACGCTTGATGGCCGAAGGCCCGCCGCAGGTAGCTGAACACCTTGGCGAGTTCGTCATCGGACAGATGACCCTGCCCCGGCATCTCAAGTTCCCAGCTGGTGCCGTCGACCTCGATCGGCCCCTTGACTCCGTGCAGCGCAATGCGAATCAACCGCCCGCTCGGGCCGGTCACCCATTCGGAATCGCGCAGCGGCGGCGCCAGGCCACGCTGGCCACTGCCATCGAGTTGGTGGCACGCGGCACACGCGCCACGGAACAGGACCTCACCAGCCAACACCCGCTGCTTCTCGGCGTCGCTCAGGTTGGTCACGGCCCCAGGCATCGCGGCTCCGCCGACCCGCACCGAACCAAGCAGTTGCTGTGCTCGACTGCGCACAGCGGCGTCGCCGTGCTGCGACAACGTGACCAGCGCCTTGGGAGTCGTTCCCAACACCAGCCAACCAGTGCGCCGGTCGCCCTTGGGCAGGGCGCCGGTGGCACCTTCGAGCACGGCCTTCTGCTGCCAGAGTTCGGGGGCTTCGCTCGCGAACGTCAACAGGTCCAGCTGTGCCTCGGGCTGGCGACTCTTCATCGCCCGACGAGCCAAGTCGACCATCGCGCCGCGCAAGGCCTTGCTATGCGGAGTCGGCTGCCCATTGTCGCTGGCCAAGCCGCGCAGTACTTCGGCAATCTGCGGGTGCGCCGCGGTCGCAACCGCCGCGCGCAACATCGCATCGCCGGGGGTTTCACGCACCAATCGCGCCAACGCC
The DNA here is from genome assembly GCA_963974725.1 of uncultured bacterium. Classification (GTDB taxonomy): domain Bacteria; phylum Planctomycetota; class UBA1135; order UBA1135; family UBA2386. The sequence goes on from CAXBFC010000127.1 coordinate 8,861, forward strand.
GCGAAGGCCCGCTGCGTTTCCCGATCGCGCAGCCCGGCCTCGGAGAGCAAGGCATCGCCGATCGCCAACGCCGCATGCCAACGAATCGTCGGTGGCGTGTTGCGATCGAAGCGCTGGATCGCGCCCCACAAATGGCTGTCACCGCGCGCCAACGCAGAGCCTGCATGTTGCCAGGCGAACGCCACCACTCCGGCATCGGGATCGCGAACCAAACGGCGAAGCTCGGTCGTCGTCAACAATTCGATCCCGGCCAACGCCGACACCGCAGCGATGCGCACAGCTGCGCGGTCGGTGCTGCCCAGCAGTTGCTTGAGCAACGGTGCCGCACTGCGGCGCTTCTGCTGCACCAGCTGCTGCAGGCTCAGATCGCGCACCGTGCCACTGGCGTGCGCAAGGGCTGCGACCAGTTGTTGGTCGTTCGCCGCGAGCAAGTCGGGCATCGGCGCGAGCTTGCCCGTGCCCTTCGGCACGACCCGCCAGATGCGCCCGCGGTGCACGGCCGATTCGAGATTGCGCTTCTTGATCTGATGCCGCAGGAACGACGTCACGTAGTTGCGATGCTGGATGACGCCGCGATACATGTCGACGACGTAGAGCGCGCCGTCGGGACCATTGGTCAGATTGACGGGGCGGAAGCGTTCGTCCGTCGAAGCCAGGAACTCACGCTTCTCCGCCTGATAGGCGTTCTCGCCGTGCATCACACCATCGTGATCTTGCAGCACGACTCGCCGCACGACGTTGCCGCACGGCTCACAAATGAACGCGTCACCCTGGAACGGCATCAAGTCGCCGCGGTAGATCAACGGCGAACACACGCCGGTTCGGTTGGCGAGCCGCCAGTCCTTCAAGACGCCCTTCTGGTAGCCGCGATTGACGCCAGGCGTGACCCGAATCGGCCAAACCCCGGCATCGCGCACGACGCGGTGATTGAGTGAGGGCAGGCCGCCGACGGCTGCTGCCCGCGCGCCATAGTGGTTCGGCACGAGGTCGCACCGCAACCAGTCCGAGTTGTAGTTGAAGTAGAAGCGGCCGCGGTCATCGAGGCAGAGCCCCCACTGGCCGCCGCCGGATCCCGGCTCGATGACGAAGCCATCGTCCGCGCGCCGCAACAAGCGCTTGTCGTTGCACAAGTGGATGCGATGGTCAAAGCCCCAGGTCAAGCCGTTGCCGGAGTGCTCGGGATTGCCGGTGCCCGCTTCGAAGCCGCCCATGATCCGTTCGCGGCCGTCGGCCACCAGATCGCCGTCCTTGTCCGGCATCCAGTAGAGGTTCGGCGGTGTGATCACCAACGCGCCTCCCTGCAGCGGCAGCACCGCGCGCGGCAACACCAACTGGTCGCAGAACACCGTCGAACGATCGGCCCGACCATCGTGGTCGTCGTCGTGCAGGATGACGATGCGACCGGTCGGGTCGCCTTCGTTGCTGGCATCGACGTCGAGCATGTAGTTGCGGAACTCGGCGACCCACAGACGGCCGGCGGCATCGAACGTCGCCACGACCGGGTCTTGCACCATCGGTTCGGCGGCGAACAGCTGCACTTCGAAGCCATCCGGTACGTGCAAGGTCGCCAGCTCTTCCGCCGCGGTTCGAACCGTTGCAGGCGGCACGACGACATCGTCCGGCAGCATTTCTTGCTTCTGCCCAGGCCGATCACCGCGCTGAGCCAACAGGTCGCAGGACGAAGCCAAGAAGGCGAGGATCAGGGTCAGCAGTTGCACGCGCATCGCGCGCCAGTATGCCCGGCGAGCCGCCACGGAACAGCCCCGACCTGCCGCGCCGAGCGTGACGAGGGCGGCGGCGGCGGCACCATCGCGTTCGCAGTCGCTTCCGCGTGGAGCTCAATCGAGTCGGCGGTGGCGCTGCTGGGCCTCAAGCCCCCGCAGAGGCTCAGGGACTCTAGGCTTTGCTCGCTGGGCCGGCAGCACGACTACTGGGTCGCTACTGCAGCCCTCGACGGACTACTGGCCTGGCGAGCTACTGGGCCTGAGGAGTTACTGCCTCGAGAATTACTGGGCCTCGAGAGTTACGAAACCCGAGGAAGGCACGACCACCGGGTATTCCTGCCCCAGGACTTCGGCGCTGTAGTGGCCAGCCGGCAAGTCATCCATCTCCCAGTACGTATCCGTCGCAAAGCGAATGGCAACGGGAGACATGCCGTCGAGCACTTCGCCCGGATCACGACGGAAGGTGACCTTGACGAATCGATTCGGATTCGCCGCTGCGGGTCGCAAGTTCTCGCCGAGCAGCACGCGGCCAGTCGCTTGGAGTTGCAACTCCACTGTCTGCGCGACATTGCCAGTCGCCGTCGGTCGCGCAATCCATGCGAGGCCACCGTTCGGACCAATCACGAAGACATCTTCGGTCGCTGCGACGGCACCGATGGAAATCACGCCGTTCTCACCGGTGAAGCCGAGGAATCGGGTGCTCGGACTCCCTGCGAGGGCTGTCTTTGACACCGCAAACACCTGGGCATACGGCACGTTGTTGTTCGCGACGTCGGTAACGCGCATCGTTTGACTTTGCACGATGTTTGGGACGTCTTCGATCTGGATCTGCTGGTGGCGGATCGTGCTCTGCAACTTCACCCGTGTGTCAGCCAACGGCTGCAGCGGACGGAGATGCTCTGCATAGCTGACAAACTCGCCAACCGGATGCAGAACGGCGGCACCAACCGACGGCTCAAGCAACTCCTTCAAGCGCGGCGTCGGACCACCAGAGTGCATCCAGATCCGGCCGCGCCCAACCAAGACCCCCGACACATAGCCGGCTGGATTGGTCTGTACCGCGCGACTGACCACAGCCGCACCACCGGGCAAACCGCGAATCTCCTCAAGGATGGTCACGGTAGCGTTTGACGGCAGCCCATACATGCCGACCGAGCGCAGCGGCCGCATGACATGCGTGGTTTCTTCGAAACTCGTCAAGGCGCTACCACGAACCGGAACCGGCACAACCACGGTCTCCAACAGTTCGTCGGTCAACAACAAGGCCAGTCGCTGATGCCGTGGCAAGTAGGACGGCAACTGGCTGATCTGGAATCGCCCATCCTCCCCAGACATGCGATGAGTGAAGGGGGGGAGAGCGAAGACCGTAGCAAACAGTTCGTCGACGATCAGCGGGATGACCTTGACCCCAAACTGAGGCTCGCCCTGATCATTGAGGATCACGCCATGGACCGCGGCCGCGTAGCCAACGCTCAGCGGTCGATCGAGTGTCGCCACATCGCCTTGGATCACGAACGACACCGCATCCGGCGCAACAAGCCCAAGGTCGGGTCGCTGCAAACTCGGTGCGGCGGAGGCCCAGCCATACGCTTTATCCACCGAGCGCTGGGTCGGCAGTGAGAACGCACCGTTGGCACCAGTGCCCGCGATTTGGGACACGTTGAACTTCTGCTCGTCGGCGATGTAGGTAGCGGCAATGCTAGCACCGACAATGGGTTGTCCGTTCGGGCCCATCACGTGCCCCCCTAGAGAGGCTAGAATCTGCGGCGGCAAGAGAACCCGAGGACGATCCCCGAGGGAACCACCTGCAGTCGGCGGCAGCGAGTAAATGTCGATCGGCCCGCTACCCTGGTAGCTGCCCACTTGGCCCACAGCCACGACGCCATTCTTCGGGCCGTTGCGCAGGATCTTCGCGTCCTCACCATTGAGCACTTCAACCTGGATCCTAGCTCCTTCCCCCCACGGGACAGTGCCCACGGGGCTGAACGCGCCAGGATCGTCCAAGTCCGCCGGGATCGCAGTGAGCAGGTAGTCGCCGACGCCCAACGACAGGCGACTACCGTCGATCAACGGGACCGTGACCGAGCGATTGGTTTGGAGTAGCAGCGTGCCGTCGACCAGCATCGGAGCACCGCCCTTCAACTGCATTTCGCCGGTTTGCAGCTTGATCGTCGCCGCAGGCTGCTGGCGCTCGGACAGATCGTGCCATTCGGTAGTAGCTGTGCCACCGCGGCGCACCCACACACCCTCTGCTTCGCCAATAAGATCGCCGCCGCTAAGTGGATGGCGATTGGTGCCAAAGCCCTCTCCGCTCACCATGACCAACCCGACAAACGGCACGGGCTGCCCAACGGACCAATCCAACAAGCGGGTGCCGATGACCAAGACGAACAAGCCGAGCAAACCCGCCACGAGCATGCCAGCGGGACTCGCCAGGACGAGTTCGCGATCGCGACGCACCGTTGTGCCGGCGCTGAGGCTTTCCTGGCCCGAGTTCTCACTGCTCGCAACGGCAACAACTGCCGCAGCCTTGGAAGCATCCTTGGAACTCGGCGCATCACGATCGGTGACGACCGAGTCGACCATGTCCGTCAACACCAATTGCTCGACCACTCGCGCGGCAAAGTCGCTGCGCAAGTCGAGCCGCGGATCGGCATCTTGTTCGGCTTGAATCTCTTCAAAGGCACGACGCAACCGCAGCACTTCGTGCTCGGCCCGCGCCAGCTCCACCGCGCACACGCGGCAGTCCTGCAGGTGCTCATCCACCGACGCCACATCGACCACCGTCAGGTCGCCGTCGGCGTAGTCGCGGAGCTTGGCACGGACGCGCGCACAGCCCCGATTGGTCGGCGGCGTGCGACGCATGTCTTCCGAGTTTGGCGGCTGATACATCGAGTTGGTGTTCGACGTGTGCATCAGGTTGTGCATCGGGTGCGCGCTCATGCTTGACCTCCAGCTTCGTTTTGATCCGCCTTGTTCTGATTGGATGCTGTGTTCTGATTGGATGCTGTGTTCTGATTGGATGCTGTCGACCGGGCCGCTCTAGCTCCAACGCCGTTGCCACTGTTTGCGCTGCCAGCGCTCACCTTGCCGAACGTGGCACCGATCGATTCCAACCGGCTCGCCAGGATGTTCTTGCCGCGCGCCAACTGCACCTTGACGTTGCTGACGGAGATGCCCAATGCGGCGGCGATCTCCAGGTTGGTCTTGCCGCGCATGTACTTCAGTTCGAGCGGCGCGCGCACCTTGTCGCTCAGACGGTCCAGCTCGGTGCGAACCGTCGGCGCCACGTGTTCGTCGGCGGCGCCATAGCCCGATCGCGGATCCGGCAGCTCGCCGAGCACGTCGCGGTCTTCGCCATCCAAACGAATGGTCGGCAGCTCGGCGACCCGGCGGCGACGCAATCGGTCGCGACAAGCGTTGCCGGCAATGCGCAACAGCCACGGGCCCAGCTTGCGTTCGTTGTCGAAGCTGTCGCGCGCACGGAAAAGCTTCAGGAACGTGTCCTGCGTCGCTTCTTCGGCATCCTCAGGTCGGCGCAGCATGCTGATCGCCAAGCCGTGCACCATCGTCTGGAAGCGGACTACAAGGAGTTCGAATGCGTCGAGGTCCCCCGCTTGCACGCGGAGCATCAACTCATTGTCGGTTCGGTCTGGGGTCGGCAGCATGGCGGAGCGCGGGGGGACGCAACCTAGTATGCCAGCCCTACGTGGGCTCATGGTGACCCGGCCAGCCTTTATCGTGGAACTACCGCAGCTTACGTCCATCGGCCCATGCCCAAAAGTGCCGAAACCGCCCCGGAACCGCTGCGAAAGGGTTTCCCCTGATCTTCAGGGCGTTTTTCCCTAGCAATCAAGCCGGCCGAGGAAATAGCCGATGCCATGGGCAAGCCGGGAGTCATCCCGCCCCACCCAGACACTCCCCCTAACCGACACGACCCCCCGCGCAATGGCCAAGATCCCCGACAAGCAGGGCCTCTTCTTCGAACTTGATGGCGTCCTCGTTGAGCAAGCCCGCCTCAACGAAGACGGCTCTGTTCCGTTTATCGACCGAGCCATCGAAGCGCTCGGACGCATCGACCCCAACCAGTTCAAGCTGTTCGTCGCCACCAGCCGGCAGGACATCGCCTTCGGCAAATACCGCGAACGCGAGTTCACCAAGTTCTGCGAAGCGTTCCTGCAGGCCATGCACGCCGAGCAGATCCCGATCGCGAAGATCTACTCGTGCCCCTACCACCCCAAGGGCAAGGGTCGCTTCAAGAAGGAAAGCGTGTTCCGCAAGCCGGGTCCGGGCATCTACAAGATGGCGCAGCAGGAGTTCGACCTCAACCTGCAGCGCAGCTGGATGATCGGCCACACGACCGCGGATGTGCTCGCCGGCCAACGCGCCGAACTCGGCACGATCCTGGTCAAGACCGGCAAGGCCGGCAAGGACGGCGAGTTTCAGGTCGACCCGCACTTCGTCGAGAACGACTTCTACGACGCGGTCAGCCGCGTCAACCAGTTCGAATACTCGCTGCGCGTCTAGAGGATTCGACCGCTCGTCTACTTGGCTAGCGCGGCGACACCAGGCAACGACTTGCCTTCGAGCAATTCAAGGCTCGCGCCGCCACCAGTCGACACGTGGCTGAGCTTGCTGGTGATGCCCAACTTCTCAGCCGCCGCGACCGAGTCCCCGCCACCAACCACGGTGAAGGCGCCCGCGGCCGTTGCCTTGGCAACCGCGTGTGCCACGCCTTCGGTGCCCTTGCAGAACGCATCCATCTCGAACACACCCATCGGGCCGTTCCAGATTACCGTGCGTGCCCCTTCGAGCGCATCGACGTAGCGAGCCAGCGTCTTCGGACCGATGTCGAGACCCATCAGACCGTCCGGAATGTCGGTCTCGTGGATCGACGCCGGCGAATCCGCGGCGAACTTCTCGGCGCAGACGTGGTCGATCGGCAGCAGCAGTTCTTTGCCGGCGGCCTTGGCTTGCTCGATGACCCGGCCAGCTTCGGCAATCAGCCCTTGCTCGACCAGCGACGTGCCGACCTTGTGGCCCATCTGGGCCATAAACGTGTAGGCCATCGCACCGCCGATGATCAACTTGTCGACCTTGGGCAACAGGTTCTCGATGACGGGCAGCTTGTCCGAGACCTTCGCGCCGCCGAGGATCGCGACGAACGGTCGCTCGGGGGCGGTCAGCACCTTGGCGAACGCATCGAGTTCCTTCTGCATCAAGAACCCAGCCGCCGACGGCAGGTGCTCGGCAACGCCGCTGACCGAACTGTGCGCGCGGTGGGCGGTGCCGAAGGCGTCGTTGACGAAGACGTCGCCATTCAGCGCCAGGTCGCGACGGAATTGCTCGACGAGCACGGGATCCGCCTTCTCGGTGACCTTGTTGCCGAGCTCATCGACGACACTGCGCTTGCCTTCTTCTTCGAGGTGGAAGCGCACGTTTTCGAGCAGCACCACCTGACCTGGCTTGAGCATGCCCGGACCACAATGCTCGGCAACCTTGGGGCCGACACACTCATGCAGGAAATCCACTTCCTGACCTAGCAACTGCGCCAACTCCGCGGCGATCGGCCGCAGCGAGAACTCCTCGACGTGCTCGCCGTTGGGCCTGCCCAGGTGCGACATCAACACCACCGACGCGCCCTGCTCGAGCGCGTAGCGGATCGTCGGCAGCGCCGACACGATGCGCTGATTGTTGGTGATCGCGAGCGTCTCCTTGTCTTGCGGCACATTGAAGTCGACGCGCATCAGCACGCGCTTGCCGGCAAGGTCGAGATCCGAAAGGGTCTTATAGTTCATGACGTCGCTCGCTATCGATCAGGTGTTCTAGCGTGACAGTAACTCTAGATCGCCGCGGCGACCTTCTTGCTGAGTTCGACGACGCGGTTGGAGTAACCCCATTCGTTGTCGTACCAGCTGATCAGCTTGAAGAAGTTCGGGTTGAGCTCGATCGACGCACCGGCGTCGAAGATCGACGAAGCCGTGTGGTGGATGAAGTCAGACGAAACCACTTCGTCCTCGGTGTATTCGAGGATGCCTTTCATGTAGGTCTCGGCCGCGTTCTTGATCTTGGCCTTGATCTCGTCGAGCGAGGTCGCCTTCTCGGTCTTGAACGTCAGGTCGACGACCGACACGGTCGGCGTCGGCACGCGCAGCGACATGCCAGTCAGCTTGCCCTTGGTCTCCGGAATCACCAGGCCGACAGCTTTCGCAGCGCCGGTCGACGACGGGATGATGTTTTGCGCGGCGGTGCGGCCACCCTTCCAGTCCTTCTTGGACGGACCATCGACGGTCTTCTGCGTCGCCGTGTAGGAGTGCACCGTGGTCATCAGACCCTCGGCGAGGCCGAAGCCTTCCTTGAGGATGACGTGCACCAACGGGGCGAGACAGTTGGTCGTGCAAGAAGCATTCGAAACGATGTCGTGCTTCTTGAAGTCGATCTGCTCGTCGTTGACGCCGAGCACGATCGTCGGCATATCGCCCTTGCCGGGAGCCGTGATGATGACCTTCTTGGCGCCGGCGGTGATGTGGCCTTGCGCCAGCGTGTCCTGGACGAACAAACCAGTCGCCTCGATCACCAGATCGACGCCCATTTCCTTCCACGGCAGGCCGTCCGGCGTGCGCGCCGAAACCACCTTGATGTCCTTGCCGTTGACGACGATGACATCGTCTTCTTCCTTGTCCGGCGACGACTTCTTCGAGCTGACCGTGCCGCCGAAGCGACCCTGCACCGAGTCGTACTTGAGCAAGTAGGCGAGGTTGTCGGCCGGGACGATGTCGCCGACGGCTACAACTTCCAGTTCGTCGAGCAGGTTCTGCTCAGCTAGGGCACGGAAAACAAGACGGCCGATACGACCAAAACCGTTGATGGCGACGCGGGTTGACATGACGAGGTAAACTCTCTTGTGGTTGTTGACTGCGTGGAAAATCGCCAAGCAGTCTAGCGACCTGTCAGCCCTATCCAATGGCAAGCCCTCTCCAATGGACAGTTTCGTTCGATTGCTAGATACCTGTGCGCGCAGCCTGTCGCGCTACGAGAACGTCACCGGCGAAGGTGCCTTGCTAGTGGCGATTTCGGGCGGCATCGACAGTTCTCTGCTGCTGCTGGCCCTGGCCCGCCTGCGAGATGAGGGCCGCCTTGCCGGCCAGCTCGCCGCTGCCCATATCGACCACGGAGTGCGCCCAGATAGCCGGGAGAACGCCCAACACGTGCTGGAACTGTGCGATCGGCTCGATGTTCCGCTGACCGTTCGGCGCCTGGAATTCGACGAAGAGTCCCCTAGCGAGGACTCAATGCGGGACAAGCGCTACGCCGCGCTCGGCGAGGCTGCCCGCTACTTCGGGGCCTCGATCCTGCTGACCGGCCACCACGCCGACGACAATCTCGAGACCGTGCTGTTCCGCACGTGTTGGG
>CAXBFC010000128.1:0-17899 GCA_963974725.1 uncultured bacterium
GCCGCGCACGAATCGCCCACGCACTCTCCCCCGGCGCTTGTTTGAGGTCTAGTAGTAGCCCGCGCTGTCCCTTCGTGGATTCGATCTTGCGCTTGCTTTGACAGGTGGCGAGCCTAGACCTCGAGCATGTCATGGCCCAACCGCAAGTCGATTCTCGTTCCGATAGACTTCTCCGACGCGTCGTTTCGTGCGCTTGACGAGGCCTTGACCATGGTCGGTGATCCGTCGCAAGTTCATGCGATCCACGTCTTGCCCGACCTCGACAGCGAGCTTGCCTTCATGCGCGAGACGTTCGACTTGGAAGGTCGCGAGGTGCGCGCCGAGACTGCGATTCGAGAGCGCCTTGGCGAGAAGCTGCTCGGTGTGCAAGTGCTCGTTCGAACTGGCGTGGCAGGCGACGTCATCGCGTCCGTGGCGGAAGAACTAGGGTGCGATCTCATCGTCATCCCGTCACACGGACGCTCGGGGATCTCGCGGTTCTTTCTAGGATCAGTGGCCGAGCGGGTTCTACGTCGTGCAACGTGCCCAGTGTTGGTCCTGCGCGCGTGAAGTAGGTACTGTGCCAGGCACAGAAGTAACAGTACCTACGACTTGTCGAGAGTCAGGATCGTCTTGCCGGCTTGGAACACGGTGACGGCTCCCGAGGATTCTGAGACGACTACCGCGATGGCATCGGTGGTGGCGGTGATTGCGGCGGCGGCGGAATGGCGCGCACCTAGTCCGAGTGGCAGTCGCACTTTTCGAGCTGGTGCGTCCAGGTAGGTTCCCGCGGACTCGACCACGCCGTTCGGTCCGATCACGAAGGCGCCGTCCATGGCCGCGAACTCGCGGACCGTCTCGATGAAGCCTTCGCTGTGGAGGCGTCTAGACTTCTTGGGGTGGCCAGCACATGGGTTGAGAACGATCTGCTTGAGGTGCGGCGTGAGGTCGTCGAGATCGCCGAGCACGAAGATCGTTCCGATCGGTTTGCCTTCCCGTCCCTCGGCGGAAAAGCGCAAGGCGATCTCGAGGATGCGAGCGAACTCGGGCGTGCGAAATCTGGCGTGCTCGGCCCACAGCTGCGTGCCCTTGAACCAGGGGAAGTCGCGGCGCGGGTTCATGATCAGAACGGAGTCCACCCGTGCCGATCCGGCGCCGCCCGCCAGGCACAGCACGGTTTCGGAATGTCCGATGTGGTCATTTGCCACGGCGAGGAACAGCCCGAGTTGCACGCGGCTGGCACGGGATAGCCGCGCCTCCGGGATCTGTAGCGCGATGTTGCGATCGTCTTCCTCGATCGGGAACTCCGTAGCATCCGGCGTGAGCCAGAGCACGGTGTTCGCGCCGCGGTGTGAATCGATGATGGCGACATCCAGCGGGTCGGCATTCACGATGATTGTTTCGATGGCCAACGCCTCCGCCATCGCGAAGCCATGTTCGACGACAATCCGCGCTTCGGTGTTCTCGCTGCGCCTCCGCTTGGTGGATGTCTGTGCCTTGGGGTCCATCGCCGGGCAAACTACGCGAAAACGGGCCTCTTGGTTATAGCTTCTCGCGTTGACGACAACTTCTCGAGGGTGTCGCGGTCAAGGCTAGGCGCGGTCAGTCTGGCGGTTGTGCGACGTGTCGACCGTTCGTGGTCGTCAGCAGGCCATGGTCCCCTGCCCCCTAGAACTCAACCGACATGCGCAGGGTGGCAACCCATGCATCGGAAACGCCTGGCTGACCGCCAGGGTTGCGGATGTATTGCACGTCGGGCTTCAAGTGCAGCCACGGCGTCAGCTGCAAGCTGTAGAACAGCTCGACTGCGACTTCGCCGGCGCCCGCAAGGTCTTCGCTTGGGCGATCGCGCCAAAGCGCCATCGCGATGCCGACGCCGCAGGCATCGAGGGGCCGCGCCGCCAGCGGTCCGGTCCAGGTCGCTCCGCAGCCAAAGTAGTGTTCGACGATGCTCACCTCCGGGTCGGCGTAGCCATACTGGAGGAAGGCGCCGATACCTCGGTTGGTGTCCGGGTCATTCTCTGGTTGCCAAAGCATCTGGTCACCGACCAGGTAGTAGCCAGTGGTGCCATCGTCGAGTCCGCCGCTACTTCGCGCGAAGGATCCTGTGTGGCGCCAGGCACCAAGACCGAAGTGGCCGGGGAGGCTCTCGCCACGCCGCCAGTGCAGACCGACTTCGCCAACGGCAAAGAGGTCGCTTGGCGAGCCGAGCACGGTCTTCGGTCCACGGTGTCCTGTTGCGATGCCGGCCTGAGTCGCTCCGTCATACACGCCCGCGGCGAAGTGCAGGGCGCCGCCCGGTTCTACAAAAACGGCGCCGCCAAAGGCTGGGTCTGGGTAAGTCGGAAACGCGAGCACGGTGGGGGCAAACCCGAACGACGAGTGGATATGCCGCAAGCCATGTTCGACGTAGGCAAAGTCGCTGTTGGCGTCGGACTTTCCGAGCTTCAACCGCAGCGCTCCGTCGCCGAACGATTGCTCGGCGAATATTTGGGCTAGCTGGATGCGGTTCGGTCCATCGATGTTGGAGTAGACCTGGAAGTCGCCAGTGTCACGGCTGCCGTCCGAGCCGCGCTGGACCTGCAGGTCGAAATAGAGTCTACCGTCTGGCCAGCCGAGCAGCGGTTCGGAGTAGAAACTGCATTCGAAATCGAGCAGCGAACGTAGACCCGTTGCGCCACGGTCGACGCCACCTCGAGCGATGACGGAAGCATCCGTGACCAGAGCAAGGGTCGGCTCGACCCCACGCTTTTCGAGCCAGTCGTGCCACCCGCCCCAGTCGCCCGTCAGGTGAGAGTTGATCTGCAGCACAGGCGTAGCCGGAGTTGCGTCGCCGCGAGTGGCCCTTCCAGTTCGGGGCGCTGGGTCTTGCTCGTCGGGATCCTGTGGCGGAGCAGCAGGTGCAAGCAGCGCGAGGCAGACAACGTGATTCAGCAAAAGGTTGGTTGCTCTGGAAAGGGCTTGGCGAAGGTGGTGTTCCCGTTCCGCAACAACGAGAAGCTACTGCTTCTTGAGGGCGTCGAGCTTGCGCTTCTCGTCCGCGAGGTTGCCACGCGCCTCATCCAAGAGCGCAGCTGCCGATTCTGCGCGAGCTCGCGCTGTCGCAGCCGCCTCGCGGTGGTAGGCGACTTGCCGGCGGTGGTCCTTGATGGGGATCTGCTTGGCAGCTACCGAGTCGACGTCTTGCAATGCCTCGGCTTTCTTTAGTTCCACCATCGCGGAGCTGACGCGGGTCTCTTCGAGTGCCAAGGCTTCGTTTAGCACCGCTACTTCCAATTCGCGTTTGCGCAGGGCGAGCAAACTGCGGTTGTAGTCAGCCTCGATCAGCGCAATCTTGTGCCGCGTCTCGGCATGCTCGAGTTCCACCTTGGAGCCGTTCTTCGTTGCGAGCTCCGCCGCAAGCTTCGACTCGTTGAGTTGCGAGTCAATCGTCGTGAGCGAAGCTTCTGCGAGCGTGATTTGCTCTTGGGCCGTGCGAGTCTCGCTTTGCATGAGTGCATACGAGTCCGTCGCTGCGTCGCGGGCTGCACGGGCTTCGTTTACCGAGGCTTTGCCGTCGGCACTGACCTTCGCAAGAAGGGCATTGTCGATCGGCTCGACGCTGGGGCTGCTCGCGCAGCTTGCGAGCAGGAGAGAGAGGCTGGCGAACGCTAGTTTCATAGATTGTCTTTGGGAGTTGAGGAGCCGAGCGAGAATCATAGGGCTCGGTACGGTGCCAGGCACAGAAGGAGTTCCTTCTGTGCCTGGGTGCGGTAGCCGCGGGTGTGGCACCGTAGCCGCGGGTGGGTGGTCTCGTTACTTGGCTAGCTCAAGGGTCATGACGATGGGGCGGTGGTCGGACGCGATGGGTTCGTCGGCGATGTAGGTGCGGTGCACGATCCAGCCGGTTTTGGGTTTGGTGAGCACGTAGTCGATCTGGCGGTCGGGTGGCGAGCCGATGGAGAGCAGAGGGTGGGTTGGGTTGCCTTGCGACCAGCCGGCTTCGATGAGGCGTTGCATGGGGGCGCTGTCGGGCGTGGCGTTGAGGTCGCCGGTCAGGATCACTGGCAGGTTCGGGTCGCTGCAGAATGCCTTCTCGATCAAGGATACCGATGCCAGTCGCGCCTCGCGCGAACCGATCGTGTCGAGCCAATCGAAGTGGGTGTTGATGAAGCGCGTCTTGTGGCCGGTGCCAAATACCGCGGAGAGGTCGACGTCGACGGCCATGGCTTGGTAGCGGCTCGAACTGGCGCTGGGTATTGCGTGGTTGCCGACCCAAGCGAACGGGTGCTTGCTGAGAATGGCGTCGCCGTAGGCTGTGTTCGAGCCCTTGGATGGGCCGAACACGACGGCCATGCCGGTGAGGCGGCCTAGTTCGGTCGCCATCACTTCGTTGCCGATCTCCTGTAGGCCGACGAGATCCGGTGCGTGTTCGCGGATCACTCGGGCGATGCGCGCGAGGTCGTACCGCTTGTCCATGCCGTCGCCGTAGTGCACGTTGTAGCTCATCACCCGGATCGTCTTGCGTTCGACTTCGGTCTTCGGAACGAGGTCGAGTGACGCGAAGGTCGCGGCGTGGTCGCTTGGCCAGCCGCGTGCATGCTTGGGTAGCACGCGCGAATCGAGTACGCGCCAATCGCTGCCGCGCGCGTAGACGTAGTCGATTCGGTCTTGATGGCTGTCGCGGAACTCTGGCGACCAGGTGTTGCCAGGATCGGTGACGGGATCGGGATGCGCGGTTCGGAAGGTGTCGACGAAGTTTGCGTTGGCCATCGCTTCGCTTACCGGCCAGGTGACGGCGAGGCCGTGGTGGTTGGGCTGCGAGGTCGCAGCGCTGGTCCAGTCGAGGTGCGAACCGCTGTTGAAGTCGCCGCCGACGAGCACGGGAGTGGTTGGCGTCTTGGCTAGATGCGGCAGCAGTTGCTTCAGGATGGCGTTGATGTCTTTGCCGCGGGTCTTGACGTCGGCGTTGCGCAGTTGCTCGGCGGTGGTGCCGTCAGCTAACTGCTTTTGCACACTGGGCAGGTAGTCGATCCAAAGTGAGTAGGCCTGCACGGTTTGGCCGGGACACAACTGGATGGTGACGCCGCCGAATCGGAAGCCGCTCGCCAGCAAGTGGGTGTCGACGATCGGGTACCGGCTCATCACCGACAGGTTGCTTGACCGCAGGAAGTAGTCGAAGCCGAGTCGGCCACTGATGCGCGGACCACTGCCGTAGGTCTCCTGCATCAGCACGATGTCTGCATTGCATTCCTGGATGACTTCGACGACGCGTTGCACGCCTTCGTCGCGCCCCTTGTGGCGGCCGCCGTGCCAGATGTTCCAGGCGAGAACGCGCAGGGGACGGCCATGCCATTGCGGCCGTTCGGCGGGAGCGCGTTGCTCGCCGAAGCGGGCCACGAACTCCGTTCGGATCGCGTCGGGAAGCATGGCTCCTTGGTGAAGGCGAACGGCGCCTACTTCCATGCCATGCGTCTTCGAGCCGAGTTGCACCGATGTGCTGTCGGACTGCAGACTGCCGACGCCTTGCAGATCATGCAGGGCCACGCGGCGGCCATCGTGATAGAGGTGGGCCGCGCCAAGTGCGCGATCGATGGCGAAGCCGACTTCGTGCCATCGCCCATCCGCGATGCCTTGGTCCCGAGCTTCGGGGCGGTGATCGATGCGGCGGCGGCCATCGCCCGCATTCCACGTCCATGCGCCATCCGGCAGCACGCTGATGGCAAAGCCCTTGCGTTGGCCGGATTCACGGCCGATGCCGAACGAGTTGTTCGTCGTGTAGTCGCGAACCTCACCCTCTTGCCACGGCTTGGTCGCCGCAAGTGTCGGCAGGTCGGATGGTGCGCTCGACATTCGCACACACATGCGGAACGTGAAGCTGCCGCCCAGATCCGTTGTCTTTTCAATGGCGATCGTCGACGGGGTCGAGATCGGCTCGAGGGTTGCTTGCGCGAGTGCAGACTGGCCGAGCAGCAGGGTCAGTGCAGCGCGGAGCAGTGCGTGGGACTTCGCGTGGGACTGCGCGGGGGACTTCATGGCGGTGGGGCCTCTCATTGCAAATCAGACCGTCAACCGAAGGTGTCAGGCAATCCAGCACAGGCTGCTAACGGTCGCCATTGAAGTCCGTGGCACGTTCTGTTCGCGGCTGATAAGTTGCACGTGCGGCGGCGTTTGTATTTGCTGTGATGTCAGGGCACGGACTCCATTTCTGCGGCAACCTTTCTGCGGCAACGTTCATATCCCGGTGGTCCGCACGGTGATCAGGTAGGAATATGGCGGTCGCGACGTGGCCTACCCCGATCAGCTTCGGTGACCTGGTGTGACGGCGCAGATAGTTCTCGCTCGCCAAGCTCTATGAACGACGACCTCGACAAACACAGCTTTGAAGACGACCTATCAGCTGCCCGGACTGGCGATCGAAAGGCGTTGGATCGGCTGCTAACCAGGCTCGATCAGCGGCTTCGCGACGACGCGGAGAGGCGTGTTGGCGCAGCGCTGCGTGGACGCACGCGCGTCTCCGATGTGCTGCAAGATGCCTACGTCGAAGTCGTGCGTAGCATACCCAATTTTGAAGGCACACAAGAAGGCGAGTTCTATGGTTGGGTTACGGCGATCATCGAGAATGCTGCCAAGAGGCAGCATCGCCATCTGACGGCGCAGAAGCGCAAGCCGCCAAGTCGCACGACGGAATACAACGCGCTGGCCGCTGCGTACCTGCGCACGGTTGCGTCGCCGTTGTCCGACTTGCAGCGAGCCGAGGACGTCGGCCTGATCTTTCACGCGCTCGAAGACATGCGAGATGACTATCGGGTCGCCATCGAGCAGATCATTTTATGCGGCCGTGCCATTGCCGAGGTTGCCGTTGACCTTGGTCGCACCGAGCAGGCAACGCGCATGCTGTTGTCGCGAGCGCGCGCCGCATTGACTGTCAAGCTCGACCAGTTGCACAGCGAAAAGGGCAGTTCGTAGCCTCTTCCTAGTTCCTAGTTCCTAGTTCCTAGTTCCTAGTTCCTAGTTCCTAGTTTGCAGTTTGCAGCATGCAGTTCGCTAGGGCACGGGCATCGCGAGCATCATCGCGGATAGATCCGGGTGATCCGCCGAGTGGCGAGCGCGATACGCCCACAACACCTTGCGGCCTTGCACCAAGAACGCGCCGGGCATCTGTCGTTCGTTGCCGGCCGGAATGCCCACGCTGTTGCCTCGCAACAGTGCGCGCAGTCCGCGCCACCAGGCCGTGGGGCCAAGGATCTGAAGCAGCGATCCTTGCTCCAGTGCAAACTCTTTGAACACGGTGCCGGCGGGGTCGGCGATCGCGCGCGACGTTGGGGCACGCTTCGCAAAGAATGGCTCCGCCGCCTCACGTGTGCTGCGGTGCACGAACACCACCGCGGGAAAGCCCTGCGTCTGCTCGGCCCGCAGCAACTGCTGCAGCCATTCGCGGGTGAAGATTCAACCGAGATGCCGCAGGAAGATCAGCAGGGTCGCTTCGGCGCGGGTTTCTGCGCCGATCTCTTCTGCGAACGGTCGAGGGCTCGCGTGTTGTCGCGAGGTCACCGGCGCAAGCCAAGCTGCTTCGGGGATTTGGTCCATGAATGATGGGGCTGATAGCCCACCTCTGTCTGATCAGATCTGTTTGTAGACTTTCGCGAGGCTTTCGCCATGCACGTCGATGTTCCATTCACAGAAGTAGCCGAACGGTGTGGTCTTGACCGTGTAGCCGGTGCTGGTCAGGCGTTCCTGCAACTCCGTCAGCATTGCCTGCGCGAACTCTGGTGCCGCATTCTCGCCGCCAAGGTGGGCGAACGAGTGCAACACGACGTTCTTGTAGTCGCGCTTGTTCGCTAGCCACTTGATGTGCTTCAGCGTGTGCCGGAAGACGCGAGCACGCGCGTCGTCTGGCTCATCCGCGCTTTCGGCGTGTGCAAACACGACCACGCAGTCCTTGAGTTCATCGGCGATCGAGACATCTTCGACCTGTTCGCCGCCGATTTCTTCGAGGGTCTTGCTGAAGCTCTTCCAACCGAAGTGACGAGCTTGGAAACAGAGCAGCTTCATCGGTTGCGGCGGCGGCGACGCGGTTTCCAAGTCGCGTCGTAGATGCGCGCTTCGGCGTCGCGCGGCTTGTCCTCGACGTTGAGGTAGCGGGAGGTGGCGTTGCGGGCATAGAACGTGAACACATCGAGCACGCGCGCACCGTCCTTGCCGGCGACCAGGTCGTGGATGTTCTCGCGTTTTTGTCCCAGGGAGGAAAAGCGGCCCGGCAGGATCAGGTCGTCGCGAGTCTCGCGGATCTGGAAGGTATCGGTCGAATCGCTCGCCGGTGGGTCACCCTGGAAGTCGTAGTTGCGAATCCGCACCTCGCCTTCGAGGCCCATGATGATGCCGTTGTAGTTGAGGTGGTCGTGATGTGAGAATCCGCCGCCGGCCGCCAGTTTCATCGCCATTGCGCCGATCGGGAAGCGTTCGCCTTGCTTGCGGCGGTTCTTGGAGAACTCCCGCATGGCATCGCGCATCGGCGCGTTGGGGTCCTGCAGTCTGCTCATCGCTGCGGCGACGGTCATCAGGTAGGACTGCTCGTCTTCACCCTTGGAATCGATCAGGCGGCGAGCTTGTGGCAGCAGTTGCTTGAGGAAGTCTTCGAAGCTCAGCTTCAGGTTCTTCTTGGGGGCTGAATCCTGTTGTTTCGGGTCCTGGTGCTTCGGGTTTGGCTTCGGCTCTTGCGCGCGGGCGGAGCCAGCGCCGACCAACATCGAAGTCACCGCGGCTGCAGACAACCACAACACACTGCGTCGCTCGACGACCACGCCGTCTGCGACTTCGGCGTTCTGTTTGATGTCCTCGACGACGCAAGGGGCGTCTTCGGCGAACGACGTTTGCTCCGGGCGAAAGTAGCTCATGCCGGTGATCCTAGCGCCGCTCAGGCGATCGTGAGAGGGGGGAAGTCCATCGGCGCATTCATGGGACGTGGTGGCAATGCGTTGACTTCGTTGCGCGAAGGGATCCACTGGCGCATATGTCCATGCGTGAAGTAGGCATCCTGTTCGGCGCAGATCGGCTGACGCTGCGCGTGCCGGCGCATGCGGACATTCTCAGAGGTCCGGAGATTCCGCGACTCGAAGACCCGGAGGCGGCGGTGTTGACTGCGTTGCGTCAGCCAATCGCCTCGCCATCACTGCGCGCGCTGGCCGATAAGAAGCGCCCGGATTCGGTCGTGATCACCATGAGTGACATCACGCGGCCGGTGCCCAACGAACTGCTGATCACCGCCATTCTGACCGAGCTGAATGCTGCCGGGGTCGCGGACGACGCGTGCACGATCTTGATTGCGACCGGCATGCATCGGCCTTCGACGCCACGCGAGCGCGAGATCATGCTCGGCCGGGATCTGTTGCGCCGTTGCCGCGTCGTGGATCACCAAGCCGACAAGCAGGACACGTTGGTTCGCATCAGCGACGATCCGCCAGTCAGCATCAATCGCATCTACGCCGAGGCCGAGCTCAAGATCGTCACGGGATTGATTGAGCCACACTTCATGGCGGGCTACTCCGGCGGGCGCAAAGGGATCTGCCCCGGCCTGGTTGACTTGCGCACCGTGCAGCGTTTCCACGGCCACAAGACGATGGGGGACCCTTCGGCCGTAGAAGGCAAGCTGGTCGGCAATCCGTGCCATGAGATCGCGATGCGGGTCGCTGGCTTGATGGGCTGTGACTTCTTGGTCAACGCGGCGATCACCCACCAACGCAAATTGGCTGGTGTGTTTGCGGGCCAGTTGGTCGCGGCGCACCAGATTGGTTGCGAACAGGTTGGCCTTTGGACTTCAGCAAAGGTCGAACGTCCCTATGACCTGGTTGTGCAATCGGCCGGTGGCTATCCGCTCGACGAAAGCTTCTACCAGACGGTCAAGGGCATGGTGACGGCGCTGCCGGCGCTGCACGAAGACTCGGTGTTGTTGATGTGTTCGGCGTGCACCGAGGTCGGGTCGCCGGAATACACCGAGTTGATGATGCAGCGAGGTTCGGACTTTCGGGGCTTCCTGGCGCACATCCGAGCCACGGAAGTGACCGCCAAAGATCAGTGGCAATACCAGATGCAGACGCGCGTGTTGGAGCGCATTGGGGTGCAGCGATTGCTGTTGGCCAACGATGGTCTGCCGGTTGACGTGCAGCGTAAGTTGGCGGTGACACCGGCTTCCGGTGAGGGCGATGTGCAGGCGCGGGCGCAGTTGGTGATCGACGAACTGCTGCAGCGAACGCCGAATGCGCGCGTTGCGGTGATCCCGGAAGGGCCCTACACGATGCTCCGCGCGGAAAGGGTTCGTTGATTCCGGCCGCCGATGGCGTTCTATGGGGCCAATGAACCTGGCCGAACTTGTCGACTGCATCCTCCATTGGCGAGATACCACCCCGAACGGTAGCAAGCGGGCGCTGGCGGACTCGGTGCTGGCGAAGTCGGACCTAAAGCTCGACAAGGCCCTCTTGGTCGGTTCGCAGGTTGTCCTGCGCATCAGTCAGATGCAGGAAGTCGGCAACGAGGAGGTCTCGCTCGTCGCCTTCCGCAAGGTGTGTGACTACGACGATCGGCCGGTGGTCATTTGCGTGATGTCGTCCCGCGGCATGCGCTTGGTGCTAGCCAACACGACGTGCATCGAAAAGGTGTCGGAGCGTTCCTACAAGCTCACGAACGACAACCTGATTGGCGGCGTCTTCGAATCGGATGTCAGGTCGGCGGTCGATGGCGTCGCCAACTTGCCGGCCAACTTCGCCACGTTGTGGGCCGTGCACACGGCGAGCGATCGCAAGGCCAACATCGAGCGCATCGTGGCGACGACCCAGGAAATGCACGCGCGCACTGCTGCCGCGAAGTCCGCTCGGTAGTTCGCTAGCCTCGGGCGGCAAGCCGGCTCGGCGCGAAGGATGCGATCCTGGCAGATTCGGCTCGAATCGCCTAGGGCGATTCGCTCGAATCGCCTAAGGCGAGTCGAGAATCACCAGCGCGTCGGACAGTTCGTTCTGATCGTCCGTTGCACGTGGCAGCACTGCGCCGAGTTGCTCACCGGCGCTGTGGATGGTTGCCGCAAACGCGTCGACGAGCGATCCGGTCGAGAGCTTGTTGGTCAATTCGTGGCAGATGGCGTCGAGCTTGGCCTGCCCGAGCGTCTCGACCACCGTCTGGTCGCCGACGACTGCAGCGCGGCGCTCGAGTAGCGACACGTAGAGCAACAAGCCGGTGCTGCCCGAGGTGTGATGGACGCGGCTGTCGAAGAACGTGGTACGAGCGCGGCGGTCGACTTCGTTGGCCACTTCCGCGCGGCTGGTGAACAGCAGTTTGAGTAGTCCGGTCCTCGATGCGATGGCGACACCGAGCACGAAGCCGCCGATCAGAGCCACGATCAGGAAGGCGAGGTGTGCCAAGGAAGGGGAGGAGGTATGCCAGGGGCCGGTTGATGCCTGGCCAGTTGGCAGAAGCCACCACACGACTGCCAGTGCGAAGATGCCAACCCACAGGCCGCAAATGTCTTCGCCGCGGTCGTAGCGGCCAGAACTCGTTGCGAGCACCGGCACGATCTCGGCGGACGTGTTGGCTTCGGCTTGGGCCACCGCTTGTGCGATGCGTTCCCGGCCCGGGCCATCGATCTGATTGCTTGCGCGTTTCATGTTCGTGCTCCCGTTACCAAGATCCTGACGCGCCACCGCCACCAGAAGAACCGCCGCCAAAGCTGCCACCACCAAAGCCGCCGCCGCTGTTGCGATTGGACATCAGCTGATAGATGACTACGCCGATCACGGTGAACAGGGCTCCCCACATGAGCCACGCCCAACCGCTGCTGCCGCGGCGATGCAGCGACACTGCGGTGAAGATGGCGAGGCCGATCGCGCCGATCAATACGAGCCAATGCCAAAACGGGCGCGGTGGCTGCTCAATCGCGGGTAATGGCTTGCTGCGTGCGAGTGCATCGAGCGCCTCGACGCCGGCGCGAATGCCCGCAGCGAACGAGCCAGCTTTGAACATTGGTAATATGCGCTCGTCCATGATGCCCTGGCATTCCAAGTCCTTCGCATGTGCCCAGCCGCCGCCGAGCTCAATGCGTGCGCGCCGGTCGTCGCGCGAGACCAGTAGCAGAATGCCGGTGTTCCACTCGGCGTTGTTGAGGGTTGCGTGCCCGATCTGCCACTGGTTGAACAGCCGGGTCGCAAACGACTCAATGCTGACCGTGCGCCCGTAGTACTCGGCCATGCTCTCGATCGTGACGACCAAGATCGGGGTCGCGTGTTCGGTCAGCAGCTTGTCGCAGATCGCGCGGATCTCGAGGACTTCGTCGGCACTCAGCAGTTCGGCGCGATCGAGCACGAACTCGCGTTCACCAGGCGGCTCCAGCGTGATTCCTTGGCATGGCAGGCATGTTGCCAGCAAGCTCGCGATGAGAATTGGGAGGCGGCGGAGGAAGAGCAAGATGCTCAGAGCGTAGCGAATCCCGTTCGCCGCCTACAGCCGCTGGTTCCTTAGTTGGCCGATACGATCGTTTCGCGCCGGATCACAAACTTCGGCAAGAAGAACTGCACCATTGGGCCGATGCTGATTGCGAACCACGCGGTGCCAAAGCCGATGCGTCCACCGAGGAAGACCCCGAGCGTCATGACGCTGAGTTCGAGGATCGTGCGCACCTTCCAGACCGTGAAGCCGCGTTTGGCAAAGCCGGTCATGATGCCGTCGCGCGGGCCCGGGCCGAGGCCGCCGCCGATGTAGAGCCCAGACGCGAGCGCGATCATGATCGGTCCAGACGTGGTCAGAACGATGCGCGCCCACATCATCTCGGGTCGATCGAGCCAGCCGAGCGTCCAATTGACCGACACGCCGATCAGCAACGCATTCAAGATCGTGCCGATCCCAACCTTCTCGCGCAGCGGCAGAAACCCAAGCACGACGACAATGCCAGTAAGCATGATGACGACGCCGAGGCTGATCCCACTGACCCGCGCAACCCCTTGGTGGAACACATCCCAAGGCGCGGTGCCAAGATCGCCGGCGACCATGAATGCGACCCCCATACCAAACAGCCACAGGCCAATGAGCACCTGTGGCAACCGTCGCACGGTGTCGCGCACCGGCATCCACAAGAACATGCCAGCCACGACGTCCTTCAGCGGCATCGCGATCCACCAACCGATTCCCCTGATCCCGGCCCCATCTGCATCGTGCTATCTCGCATGTTGTTAGTACTGTGCCTGGCACAGTACTAACACATTCGTTGGTTAGCGGCGGAGCAGGGACCAGCGCTCCTTGCCTAGCGGTCCGTTGTCGGCGGCTAGGCCGGCTTCGGGAATGAGGCCGGTGTGGGTGCGCGATGTCAGGCGTATCGGCGGTAGCGCAATGCCTTCGGGTTGGCTTTCGATGCGGCGCGATGTCCAACTGATCTTGGCGCCGAGGTGTTGGCTTGCGGAGTAGGGGGTGATGCCGAACTGGATGCCTTCGAACAGGCGCACGACGCTGGGCGCTTGGATCGACGCCTTCTTGGCGATTTCGATGATCACGCCTGCGATGGAGGTGGTCTCCCTGCCGTGGCGAACGCCATGGCCGTGTTGCGTGAGTGTCGGGAACGTGATGCGGCCCGAGCCATTTTCGTAGACGACTTCGATGGTCGTCAGCAGTTGGCGTTCTTGCTCGGCGACGAAGGCTCGGACCTTTTTGAGAGTGCCAGGTTCGGCGCGAAACATCATGTGCCCATTCGTGGAGCTCATCATGGCAGTGTCGTCCCATGAGTCGACGTCGACGCTGGACATGATGAGCTCTTGTAGGCGGCTTTCGTCGAGCAGTGGTTCACGCTCATCATCATTGTGCAGGTCTTCTGAAGACGGCTTGGCGAGATCCACGCGATCGGTGCGTGCGAACTGCGGGTGACTAGCGATCGCTGAGGTCAGTGCCGAGACCGGCAAGGTCATCAGGTGGTCCGGTGTCTTTTGTTGCACCCGTGTCCACGTGGCACGCACGATGACCATGATGTTGCCGCCGAGATTCTCAGGTGCGGTAGCGTTGAATACGAGGGCCCCGCCGTTCTTGATCCGGCCGGACATGTTGGCCGCGGTGACGCTGAGCACAGGGCGCTGCGGGTCGGCTTGGCTGCCCAAGCCAGACTTGTGTTGGCACATCTCGACGAGGCTGCCGATCGAGAACTGCGCTCGCAGGATCAAGTCGTCCGTCTCGCATAGACGATGCGCAACGGCGACCACACCGACGCCGTCAAACAGTTCGTCTTGTTGGGGGACAGATGCCCAGCGCTCTTCGCTGACCTCTGCGTAGTTGGTGTGCAGATACGACACCGAACGGTGGTGACCCATGTAGGTCGCGATGCCCGATGGCGACGCCGAGGCGCTGGACCACGTGTGCTTGTGGCCGTCGAGCAACGCTTGTGCTTGCTCCGGGTCGACGACCGAAGGCGGCAGCATCTTGCCGTCGTGATGCATGACCGTCGCCTCGAACTTGATTGGGGCCGAGAAGTGGCTGCGCGCAATGTCGACGAGATTCTCCCAGTTCTGTAGTTGCTCGGCAGTGCCCCGCATGAACAGACGGCCTGACTGGGTTTGCAGCTCGACCCCGTCGTTCTCCATGCTGTCATCCAGCA
Source organism: uncultured bacterium (assembly GCA_963974725.1). Lineage (GTDB taxonomy): Bacteria > Planctomycetota > UBA1135 > UBA1135 > UBA2386. Next base: position 14,576 of record CAXBFC010000128.1, read on the forward strand.
TCGAGAAGATGCTGATCAGCCCGTCCGCCTCCATGGGGACAACGTGTTCCTGACGCGTGGGGATCAGGGATGGCCAGTACTCGCAGTTGCGCAAGCCGAGCAGGGTGAAGAACGGCAAACGCGGCGCGGGGGCATGCGCCTCCGTCAGGTCGGCGATGGCCACGCTCTTGGTCTTCAGATCCCCCTGCGCTACCGCGGGCATGGCAGCCAGCAGGGTGACGACCAGAGTGACGAGCAATTGGGCGATGGTGAGAGCGGCGAGGCGAAATTGCGGCAGAGTGGCGGCGCGTAGAGGCTTGTTCATTGCGGGGCGGGTCATGGGCCAATGGGGACGGCATTCAGAACCCTGATGGCCGTGGCCCGTCAGGTTTCGTTTTTTCGATCCCCGGTGACAGGCGGAGAGCCATGCCTTTCAGCTTCGCTGGGCACCCGATCTTCTGGGAAGCGTCTAGCTGTGTGTCGCTGCCAGTCGCCAGCCGAGCGGCGCCATGGCGCCGGCGTTGAGCACCTGTTGTTCTGCAGCTAGCACACTCTCGACGATTGCGGCGCCGTCGTCGTGGTTGGCGAGGTAGTCGCAGAAGTAGCGATAGAAGTACGGCGTCGTCTCTTCCGTGATGCTGACGTTGTGTTGTTTGCCGTGCTTGACGATGGCGTCACGCATTTCGGCAATCGCATGCACGTGATGTTCGTGCTCGTCGAGCCAATGCCGCAACGGGTCGTTGCCACCTTGCCAGAGTCCTTGTGGCACGAGTCCGGCCGTGCGCCCGATGCCCATCAAGCCGTACGCCCATGCCGCCGTGCGCTCGTCGATGATGTTCCACGCCCAGTCTTCGACGAGCACGATGCCGGTCGGTGCTAGCAGCGAGAACGCGGCGGCAGCCGCAGCGTCCAAGTCTTCCACGTGATGCAGCGAGCGGGTGAACAGCACGATGTCGAACGGATCCTCGTGGCGTTCCGGCAGATTGTCGGGGAACGTGCCGAGGCGCGCATCGACACCCTTGTAGCGCGTGGCCGCGACTGCTTCCTCATTGGAGTCCACGGCAACGACGTCGTGTCCCGCGCCAGCCAGCGCCGCGGCGAGGTGGCCTTGGCCGCAGCCCACTTCGAGTATGCGCGCCGAGAGATCGTGGAGGTGAGGCTCCAGCCAGAGCATCGTTTCTCGCAGGGGAACGTGATGGGGGCGCACGAGCATGGCGCGTGATGCTAGCCGTTGCCTTGCGGTTGGCCAGTCCCAGTGGTGGCGTGCGACGACCGTCGGTGGGTGCGTGCCAGTTGTGGGCTACATCGGCTGGGCTACGCCGGCTGGGCTACATCGGCCGCAATGCGATGGCGTCCAGGCGGACTTGGGTCTCGGTCCAGTGCCGCTTGTAGTCCATGACAGGTCCCATGTCGTAACGAGCGACGCCTTCCTCGCAGAGCCATCGCAACTGTTCGAGTTGCATCACGTTGCCGAGTGACGCGCTGCGCCAATCCTCGGCAAAGCTGAATTGCTGGCCGCGGTAGATGTTGCCTTGCGCGTCGGGCCCGCAGAGCCCGCCGAAGATGAAACCAATGTCGCCTCTGTCGTGGCGGGCGAACATCACTCGCCCACAACCGCTGGCTGCCATGCGGCGCAGCATCTTCGAGTAGAACTGCAGCGACGGCGGTTTGCTCATGCCACAGTTGCCGAGGCCCTTCCAGCTGCGATCTTCCACCGCGATGATGCGGGCGTAGACGGCATCGGCGTCGGCTTTGCTCGTGGGTTGCTGGCGTTCGAAGGACACGCCGCGATCGTGTGCTCGTCGCGCCGCGTTGCGAATGCCGCGGCGAATCTTGGCGGAGCGTCGCGACAGATAGCCGTCGAGGCCGCCCGCGAGCGACGCGCGGCAGGCTGTTTCGTTGGCGACGTGCAAGAACTCGTAGCGTGCGGCAAACGCTTGGGCCAGCGCTGGCAAGGCCGGGCTCTCGATGTCCATGCCGCTGAGCAATACACAGGCTTTGGGGTGGGATTCGAGCAGTTGCACCAGCATCGGCACAGCATTCGGTCCCAGCAGCGGGCAGCCAAACAGCCAGCTGGACTCAACCGGTTCGAGCAGCGGGCCCGCGGCGGTGTTCGCATGCAGCGCGAATGCGATCAAGCTGTCGTCGCTGGCGGCGATGCACAGGTCGCGTTTCGGCGCGAACGCTTCGTGAAACGACAGCTGCCACTCGGTGCGACAGCAGAACGGGTCGCCGTGAGCCAGGATGTCGACGGCGCAGTTCCAAACGGAGTCTGGGTGGTCGAAGTCGATCAGGCTCGGCATGGGCTGTACACACCAGTCCTAATAGGAATCTGGTGGGCCCGCCAGCAGCCAATAGGGCGCGGCGGGCATGACCTGCGTCGCAGGTCGTTACTCAAGGGCGGGTCGAGATTCGACCCAGCGCCTTAGTTGTCCTTGTCTTCGGTGGCCTTGACGGTGACCGGCACGGAGACCGACTTGTCGCCGAACATGATCGTGATGGCGCAGGTGTTGTCCTTGGCGGACGGCTCAAGGTTGATCTTCATGCAGTCGCTCTTGTCGGAGTCCGTGAGCTTCATGCCCCACATGATGCCTTCGCCTTCGGCGGGCTTCAGGTTGAGCAACCAGCCAGCGCGCTCGTGCAGCGTGAAGAACATCGAGTAGGTGCCCGCCGGGATCGTGCGGCCAGCGGCCATCAGATCGCAGGAAGTCGTGACACTGCCGACTGGGCTCTTGGCGGCGCGGGCGTTGAAGCGCTCGTAGCCGTCCTTGTTGTCCTTGGCCTTTTGCCAGTCGCCTTTGCCGAAGCGGATGGCGGTGTAGCTGACAGCCAGCTTGTTCTTGCCCATCGTGATCGAGGTGGAGACCTTGGCCGCGTTGCGGTTGAGGCTGCCGCCGACTTGGGCTTGCAGACCACAGGTCATCAGGGCGGCGCAGGTGAGAGCGATTACAGATTTCATCATGATTGGATTCCTTTCGTTGACTCAGTGGTCAATGTGGTCGGGCGATTCTAGCGAGCCGGCGCTGCCGATTGCTCGAATCCTTCAATTGACTGAGTGAGATTGGGCCACAATTGGCGGAACCCATCAGGGCAACCTCGTAGGCGGCGGGCTGAACGACCCTACCCGCGGCATCTGACCCTGGAGCTGTGGCTCCGGAGTTGTGGCCCTGGAGTTGTAGCAGGGGTGTCTCGGGGAGTGGAGCTGAAGTTTTTGCCGAACCCGGCTTGCGGCGAGCTTGGTCCGCGGCTCGCCGGCGCGAGCTCTACAGCCCGCGTTGCCAATCTGGCCGCAGCGGCACCTCGCCGTTCAGGGCGCCATCGATCGCGGCGACGATGCTGTCACGA
>CAXBFC010000129.1:0-17847 GCA_963974725.1 uncultured bacterium
CGTTTCCAGTTGCTCGAGGTTGAGGGCATCGCGCGATTGCTTGAAGTAGAACGCAAAGCTGATCGGGGCAACGACCAGCGCCAGCATCGCGAACACCGCCGCCACCGAAATGGCGCGGTTGCGTCGCACCAGCTTGACGGCGCGGCTCGCAGCGCTGGGGGGCGTCGCCAGGATGGGTTCGTGGCGGCAGAATCGCAGCAGGTCTTCGGCCAGCGTCGCCGCGCTCGGGTAGCGGCGAGCAGGATCCTTCTCCATGGCCTTGTTGCAGATCGTTGCCAGATCTCGGGGGGTCTGCGGCTGCAGTCGGCGGATGGGGGAGGGCTCCTTGTGAAGGATTGCGCTCAGTGTCGCGTGGATCGAGTCGCTCGAGAACGGCCGTTCCCAGGTAAGCAACTCGTAGAGCACGACGCCCAGCGAATAGACGTCGGTGCGCGGGTCGACCGGTTCGCCGCGCACCTGTTCTGGGCTCATGTACTCAGGTGTGCCCGCGGTGTCGCCCGTGCGAGTTACCGATTCGCGGTCGAAGTCCTTGGCGAGCCCAAAGTCGACCAGCTTCACGCCCGAAGGGCCGCCGAGCAGGATGTTGTGTGGTTTGACATCGCGGTGCACGACGCCATGGTCGTGTGCGTACGCCAAAGCTTCAGCGACGCGCGCAACCAGCTCGGTGATGTTCGCGTAGTAGCCCTTGGCCCGGCCGTGCACTTGCTCCAGCGGTTCTAGGGATGCGTTGCGCACTTGGTAGGGACCGTCGCCTGCCTGGCGGCGCAACTCAGCGAGCACGGTTGCGAGGTTCGGACCGTCGACCAGCTCCATCGCGATGAAGTGTGTGTCGCCGTGTTGTCCGACGCGGTGCACGGTGGCAATACCGGGATGCTGTAGGCGTCCAGCGGCGGCAGCTTCGCGGCGGAATCGTTCGAGGCGCGAAGTGGTGGTGCCCGGCTGGTTGGCAAGCAGCTTGAGTGCGACACGACGTTGCAGCGCGACTTCCATCGCATCGAAGACCACGCCCATGCCGCCGCGGCCAACCTCTCGCAGCAGTTCGTAGTCGCCGAAGAATCGAGGCGATTCGAGCTCGGCATCACGTTCTGCCTGGGTTTGTGTCCCAGCTTGTGCTTCCGCGTTCGCGGTCCCCGATTCGAGCAGCGGCTCGAGCAGGTCCGCCAACTCCGGATGCCGTTTCATGATCTCCGCCGAACTGTCCGACGCGGTGGTGCTCTTGTCCGGGTCTTCGCGGTGGCGAAGGTATAGATCCACGGCTTCGGACAAGCGCCGGTAGTGCTCTTCGGGTGTCTTCGAATCCATGGCCGTGCCGTGTGGGTGCACACGCAGTATCCGGTCTATCAGCGATGGATGCGCTACGACCGAACAGCTCAGCGCCGGTTTTTCTGCTACTTCTCGCGTCGCATGGGTGGCTGCGAGCGAGTGCGCCGAAGAATTAGCTACCGAGCGCGTCTGGGGAAGAGCACGTGCGCGGCGTGATTCGAAATCGAGCAGGTCCTGGTGCTCGGTTGTGAATTCGCGATCGCGGCGTTCGGTTGGGCTCGAAACGGTCGCTGATCAGGCAACGCAATCCTGCGCCGACTTTCATCATGCCAACCCCCATGCTTCTTCGTCCTCAAGCTCTTCCTTCGTTTCTACCCCATGTCGCGGGACTCGTTCTCGGGGCAACCATGCTTGCCACCGTTGGCCAGGCACAGCATGCCTTGGCCGCACAGGCTCCTGCGTTGACGCTCGGGAATCCAACGCCTGGCACGCAGGTCGCTGACCAGCTGGTGGCGATTCACACGGCCGCATCCGATGGCGGCGTCGACTACGGAGTCTGGGCGGCTGGTCCCGGCTTCAAGGTGTCGTTCCACGATGGCGCCACGTTCGTGCCCATGCTGGGCAAGGACTATCCGCACAACCAACCGTTGCGATGGCGCACCGTTTCGGCTCGCGTCGGCGAGCTCGAGTTGGCCACGCAAGCTGCCCGACTCAGCTACCAGGGGCTTCGTGCCGAATACGACTTGGGCTCCATCGTCGAGGCCTACGACGTAGGCAAGGCGGGCGTCGAGCAGACGTTTGTCCTGGCGGCACGACCGGGCACTGGCGACTTGGTCATTCGAGGCGTCGTGGATTCCATGCTGCAATCGAGCAACGTGCCGGCTGCTCACCAGTCGCTTGCGTTTGTCGATGCCCAAGATCGACACTTGGTCAGCTACGGCAAGGCGACTGCGATTGACGCCCGTGGTTATGCGAAGCCGATGACTACGTGCTATCAGGATGGCGAGATCACGCTACGCCTCGACGCAGCCTGGCTCGCAAGCGCGACCTACCCGGTAGTTGTCGACCCACTCTTGGGCATTGGCACGCAAGTCACCGGCAACACGCGCGATGAAGTCGACTTGATCCGTGACAGCGAGACCACCAATCAGGCCGCGTGGATGGCCTACTCGACGTGGTCGTCCGCGACCGATCGCGACGTCTTCTTCCGTCGCTACAGTGATCTGGGAGTCTGGGGGGCAAGCGTCTACGCAGACGTCACCGCGAGTTGGTCTTCGCAAGGAGCCCGAGCCGGCTACTCCGCGGGCGCCAATCACGCCGTCATCGTGTTCGATCGCATCTTCACGGTCGGCGCGACTCGTCGGTTGCGCTACCACCGCCACTCGCGCACCGATTTCACGAACAACACCAGTGTCGCATCGATCCCGACCACGGACAACGCTTGGCGTTGTGATGTCGGCGGCGCCGAACAAGGTGCGTCTGGCCCCGAAGTCTTGGTGGTCTGGCAGCAAGAGTCGAACTCGGGCGGCGCGTGGCAAAACACCACCGGATCCGGCATTCGCGGCTGCCTGCTGGACATTGCGGCTGGGGTGGTTGGTCCGATCTTCTCGATCGCGACCAGCTCCCTCGGCGATGAAGAGCGTCCGCGCGTCAACCAGTATGCAACCGGGACCAACCCCAACAACGCGCACTGGTTGGTTGCCTACCAGACGTTCAGCAACCTATCCGCCGCGGACGACTGGGACGTTGGCTTGCGTCAGGTGGATCTCAACGGCAACGTCAGCGGTCAGATGTTCCTCGACAACTTTTCGAACGACCACAAGATGTCGCCGATCGTTTCGGGTTCGGGTTCTCGCTACCTGGTCGCGTTCACGACATCGACGCAGTTGCAGCTGCCCGGCAAACCAATGGACCCGGAAGGTCACAAGATCCAGGTGGTTCGCGTCGACTGGGATCCGGGCGCAGCAAGTGGCACTGAGCCTCATGGCACGGTCCAGCGACTTTCCTTGCCGACGCGAAGGGCCAGGCTTGGAGACGTCGCATTCGACCGCGAGTCGCAGAGTCATTGGGGCGTGTTGCATCAGGACACGGGGTTCAACTCATTGCATTTCGCAACGATCGGCTATCAGGGCGAAGGCCTGCACTACGAGACCGTGCAACAGACGACTGGCACGGATGATGTGGTGTTGGGTGGCCTCAGCTTCAACGAGTTCAACAACCAGTTCATGATCGCCTACGGCTACAACTCCCCGTCCAGCAACAACTGGGTGGCGATCAACCGTTGGGCCTACCCGCAGGTGACGCCATGGTCGCTGTCGGGCACCGGCTGCAGCAGCGCGAACTTCGCGTGGAGCGGATCCCAGTACATCGGCGCCGAACTCGGTTCTCTCGAAGTCAGTGGTGCAGCTGCGAATGCTCTGCACGTCATGTTGATGGCTACCGACGTCATCTCGCTGCCGTTGAACAACATCTCGCCAATCCAAAACGGCTGCTGGTTGTTGGTGCCCAACGCGGGCTCGCAGTTCGTCGGCACGTTTGGTCTGCAGATCGGATCGAACGCGAGCTACCCGCTGCCGTTGCCCAGCTTCCTGAGCAACGCGACCTACTACTTCCAGGATTTCCATACGGTTGCCGGCGCCACGTTCGAGCTGGTCAGCACGCCGCGGTTGGAACTGCCGATCGCGCGCTAGGACGGCTTGGCATCCGGTGGCTCGGCAGCGGGGTACGCGATGCCAACGCCGGGCCTTCGAGCTGCCGCGGCTACGTATGCACACAAGCAGACGGGGCGCGAGCTACTTCGATACCTGGATAGTCAACGCTGGCGGGTAAGCTCGCGCAGGGATGTCTTCTGATTCGACCGCCTTGTTGCGCGCCGTGCGCGATGGCGACGCCGGCGCCAAAGATCAGCTCATGCACTTGGTCTACGATCAGCTGCACGGCATGGCACAGCGTCTGCTCGGGGAGAATCCGCGGGCGACGTTGCAAGCAACCGAGTTGATCCACGAGGCGTGGCTCAAACTCGTGGATGGCGAAGCCCAGCGCGACTACGAGGGCTTGCGCCACTATCGACGGGTTGCCGCTCGCGCGATGCGCTTCGTGCTTGTCGATCGCGTTCGGGCGCGATTGGCAAAGAAGCGTGGTGGCCAGAATCGGCCGATAACGCTGGATGAGCAACTGGTTGGTGCGAGCCCCGAGCAAGATGACGGCACGTTGTCGGTTCACGAAGGGCTTGAGCAACTCGCCTTGGTGGATCCAGACTTGGCGCAGCTCGTGGAGCTCCGCTTCTTCGGCGGCCTCAGCATGCCGGAGATAGCCGAGAACCTTGGTGTCTCCGAGCGGTCCGCGCATCGCATGTGGCGATTGTGTCGGGCTTGGTGGCTGGAACAGTTCGGCACCGGTGAACGTAGCAATTGACGAACAAGGCAACTGACGAACGAGGCTCTTGACGAACGAAGCAACGGCCGAACCAAGCAACTGGCGAACGAGGCAACGGGCGAACGAAGCTCCTGAGCTACTTGCCTGTCAGCTTTTCTCGCCACTGTTTGGCGACGTCGGGCTTGCCCCATTCCTCATAGAGGCGTGCCGTCTCCTGGTAGTTGGACTGAGTGCGCGAGTTCGTTGCGCCGAGGCGTTGCTCAAGGACCTGTCGCGCTAGTGCGAACGCAGCTTCTGCTTCGCCAAATCGGGCGCACTTGCGCAGGGCGATGCCATGGTGCTGTCGAAAGACTGCCAGCCGCCAATTGTCCTCTGGCAGCATCTTGGTGGCATCGTCGAGCAGCGTATCGAGTTCGGTGAGTGCCGCCGTCAACTGGGCCTCGCCAGGCTGCCTGTGCAGCGCGACGCATAAATTGAAGCGCGTGACCAGATCGGAAATCGTCAGCTTTGCCCCCGCGTCCTTGCGAACCTTCAATACCTGCCGGTAAATGCGTTCCGCGTCGGCGTAGGCTTGGCGCTTCTCCGCACACAACGCGTAGTTGGTCGCTACCCGCACAGTCGACGCATGGGCTGGGCCGCGCACGTGTTCGAGGGTGTGCCAGAGTGTTTCAAACAGCGGCTCAGCCTGCTCGATCCGACCGGTATCGAGCAGCAGCGTGGCTTGCGAATTGCGAATGCTCAAGGTCTCGGGGTCTTCCGCGCCAAAGTCGTCCGTCGCGCGTGCAATGGCTGCCTGGTAGTGACGGTCCGCTTCCTTCGGTTGGCCATTCCTGGCCAGTGCATTTGCCAGCACGGTCAGCGCGCTGGTCACCTGGTAGCTCTCAACTTGAGGATCTGAATGCAGGATTGGCAGCGCGCGGCGCATCAGCGTGATGACCTCGCCATATTGGGCCCGCTCTTGCAGCACGTTGGCCAACTGCAGGCGCCCCCAAGCCGCATGACGATGATCCTCGCCGTATAGCTCAATGTTCTGACGCAGGGTCTTGCGCCGTATCTGCTCCGCTTCGTCGAGTTGGCCCAGTTCGTAGAGCAGTCGCGCATAATTGCTGCGCACGAGAATGGACGTTCGCAGCATGGCGGGTCCATCGTCAATGCGTTGCAGTGCCGCGTCGAAGTGCTGCTGGGAGCGTTCGGTCAATCCAAGGTCCAAGAACGCCCGCGCGAGTGCCGTGTAGAGTCCCGCGGCGACCCGGTCGTTCTGTGGTGGGTCGCGGGTTAGTCGGGTACTCGCTCGTTCCAACACATCGACCAGCAACGTGTTCTTGTCGCCGCGGCTGCCTTGCAGGATGTCGCCCTGCAGTTCGCTGAGATACGCCAATTCATCGGCCAGTTGTTCGGCGGTCTGGCGACGATTGTCGGCTAGTTCTTCGGCCGCGACGGCTCGACTCCAGCCAAGCGAAGTTGCGATGGTGCCGATGATCAATGCCAACGCAACCGACACTGATGCGGCCACGGGCAGGCGGTGGCGCTGTACGAATTTGTGTAGCAGGTAGCTGCGTGTTGGCGGTCGTGCAACCAGCGGTTGTTCGGCCAGGAACCGTCGGATGTCGGCAGCAAGATCTGACACGGTTGCATAGCGTTCGTTCGGTTCGGCAGCTAGCGCCTTGAGCAGCAGCCAGTCTAGCTCCGTTGGCAACGCGACGGGCGCGGTCGCAACCGTCGATGGTCGTGGCGGCGCCTGGTTGCGCACGCGTTGTAGAAACTGGCCGAGCGAATCCGTGCTCTGGTCGTGCGGCGCGTGCCCGACCAGCAGGTCATACAACGTGCTCCCCAACCCATAGACATCGGCACGCACATCGACGCGCGCGGGATCGCCGTCGAGTTGCTCGGGACTCATGTAACCTGGCGTGCCGAGCACCTGCCCGTTGAGCGTCTGCGCGCTGCGCTGCTCGTCGGCGGCCCCGATGGCGCGAGCGATGCCAAAGTCGATCACCTTGATTTGCCCGTCGTCGTTGACGAGCACATTCGCCGGTTTCAGATCGCGGTGCATGATGCCCTGTTGGTGGCCGTGCTGGACGGCGTCACACACTTGCAGGACGAGCCTCAGGCGCGCTCGCAGGTCAAGGTTGCGAGCATCTGCGAATCGGGTCAACGGCAGGGCATCGGTGACGAGCTCCATTGCGAAGAACGGCAGTTGCTCGCCGGTGTCGGGGTCTTGCCAGGTGCCGGACTCATGGATCTGCGCGACGTTTGGGTGGCTCAGTCTGCCCAGCGATTCTGCTTCGTATGCAAATCGGCGACGGGCCGATTCGGATGCGACCAGCGTGCGCAAGACCTTGAGTGCGACCCTGCGTGACGGCTGTTGCTGCTCGGCTTCGAACACCATGCCCATGCCGCCGCTACCGAGCAGGCGCAGCAGCTTGTAACCACCGATCTGTCGCAGGCGGGTTGGATCAGCAAGGGCCAGCTGCACATTGACCGCACTGTCGATCGCTGGCGCCGAGGTCGAGGAGTCTTGCGCAAGCAAACGCTCGACTTCAGAACGCAAGTCGGCGTCGTTACGACACAGAACGTGCAGCTGGGCTGCGCGATCCGCGGGCGGCAACTCGACGACATGTTCGAAGATGCGTCGGACTTCGGCCCAGCCAGTCATGCGCGGATCGCAGCCGGCGGCGGCTGTCGTGATGAGAAGGCCTCGACCATGTGGACCAACATACTGCTGCGGGCCGATGCCGTTGGCGTTCGATGCGCTCGGACGTGTCGCGCCGGGTGCCTTCGGTGGCTGCGTGTGTCCATACTGAGTTTTGCCAGCGTCTTGGGACGTTGCCGGGCTACTGCAACTCGAGCTCAATCCCCGGCGTAAACGCCGGGTAGGCCTGGCTGCCGATCACGGCCTGGGCGCGCACCACGATGCCGCTGAACGAAGTGCCACCGGGTAGGGGCACATTCAGTGCCCAATGCCCCAGTTGCTCCCCGAAGGTTCCTCCGACGACGAACGGTACCAACAGATCGGGTTGCACCAGCAACGTGCCACCCCACAACGGCGTGCTGGTCGCCCCGCCAAAGCCGAATGCGAGCACGCCCACGCTGCCGCCCGAGCTGTCCTGCAGGCGCAGTGCAACGGTGCTTCCCGGAGTCAGGTCGCCAGCGGCCGACAAGATCGGCACGATGTTGTAGAAGCTGGTGGTGGAGCCCTGCCCGTAGCTTTGCGCTGTGGTATTGGAGAAGCGCATCAAGAACGAGTCGGTCGAACCGCCGGCTCCCGACCACGCTGGTTGGAACGCGTTCGGCGTCGTGTACCAGTTGGCGTTGCGGGTCGTGCCGACGACGATCGCACGGTTACTCGCGTCGAGCGCGAGCCCCGTAACGTCGATGTTGGCTCCGGCAAAGCGGCCGCCGAAGTAGGTCGCGTATTCGATTGCATCGCCGGTGGGTGCGAGCCGCGTCAGGTAGCCGCAGGGGCCTTGGTAGCTCGGTCCCTGGAACGCGTCGTCCATCGGCAGATCCTTGGACTGCGTCCAGCCGGCCACGTGGATGCGATGCAGGGGGTCTTCGGCGATCCGGTTCATCTGATCCGTGCTGTTGCCGCCGAGATACGTCGAGAATCGCAGGCCGCCCAGCAGGTGGGTGAACTGGGTCACGAACCCATCTTCGAAGCTGCCGCCGTAGTTCGGCTGCAGCGCGTTCTGGATCGGCAGGTTGGGCGAGTTGGTGGTCCCAACGATCGTTACATAGAGTTGCGCCAGGTTCTGATCGAAGCGCACGAACAGGTCTCGAGCCCCGTCGTAGCCGGTGCTGCCGAAGTAGGTCGAGGCGACTCGGCTTGCCAGGTTGCTCGTCAGGCCGAAGACAAAGCTCGAGTAGGCCCCCGGATTCGCGGTTTGGAACGCGTTTGCCGAAGTCGGCATGTCGTTCCCATTGGTCGAGCCAGTCACCCAGACGCCGAAGTAGTGGTCGATGGCAAGAGCCGAGATGCTGCCGGTGAACGCCAATGCGGTCGAGAACTGGTAGACGATGCCGCTGTCGATGGCTGCGACGATCGGGCCAGCCCCGCTATTGCTGTAAGCTCCTGGCGTCGTCGGGAAGCCGCCGTCCGACGACCCGGCAAGGTAGACGTAGCCCGACAGGCCGACTTTGACGTCGACGACGCGGTCATTGTTGGTGCCGCCGGCATAGGTCGAATACTGCAGCTGCCCGTTGCGGCCGAGGCGTGTCACGAACCAGTCGTAACCGCCGGCCGGGGTCGGCTGCAGCGCGCCGATGGTGGTCGGGTGGGCGCCCCAGGTCGTGCCCGCGACGATGGCATTGCCGTAGGCATCGACGTCGACGCACGCGTTGATCCCTCCGTCCCCCAGATACGTCGACAGCACCAGCGAGCCCGACGCGTCGAATCGCGACACGAAGATGTGTCCGCCGGTAAAGGCTTGCGGCAAGCTGTTGACGAACGGGAAGTCGCCGCTGTTGGTTCGCCCGACCATGATGGTGTCGCCGTGGATCGGGTCGTAGGCGACGTCTTGCACGTTGTCGTCGAAGCTGCCGCCGAACAGCGTCGAGAACTCGATGATTGGATCGATTACGAGCGGCTGGCGCGTGTCGTGCGCGCCCAGCTCGAAACCAACTTCGACGCTATTCGCCGAGTCTGACGCTGCGACGCGGTAGCTGCTCGCCACCTCGCGTCGTTCGCCGCTGAGAGGGTCCTGTTGGAACGCGATCGGGGCGCGCAGAGTCAAGGTCTCGTCGCCGATCGGCACGACCAACTGGCCATCACTTCCGACACGCAGGCCTTCGACCCCGTCGAAGCGCAGCCGGACCGACGCCGGATCGACGTCGGCGGCCAATGCGAGGTCGAACTCGACGTGTATGCCCGCCGGGTAGCAGACCATCTCGACGCCTGGCAGAGCATCGCGCAACGTGACCTTGCCGTAGTGCGGCACTCCCGGTCGCCATGTGCTCGGGTCGGAACCCAGGAAGTAGCTGCTGGCACCACCGGTCGGCTCGCTCGCGCAGACCGTGCCGCGAGAACTGCCAACCAGCGTGCAGCGGATCTCGCGCCCGGCGGGCAGTCGCAGCGTCAGACCGCCTTCGTCGACGAGCACGGAGACGCTCGCATGGCGCGCCAGGAAGGCCGGTGTCATGGCGTTCTGGACCGGTTCGAAGTGCAGCTGGGTCGAGGCCTCGTGCGCTCGGGCAGTCGTCGGCTGTTGTGCGTGGCCGGGGCGCGATCCGGCCAGGAGTACGAAGGCGAAGAATGACGGGATTGCGAGTGTGTTCATGATAGGACTCCGGTCTGCCTGTCCGGTCGTGAACGTGTGCTGCGGGCTGCCAACAAAACCGCAAATCCTTCGCCAACGGTCGGGCCACGGCGCCAATCGGCTCGCCACGGCAGCGTCGGGCGATATGCCCGAAACTGCCATCTCGCCGCATCGCAGTAGGTAGGGCCGGATCGCCGTAGATAGGAGAAGTGCCGAGAGGAATTGCCGCTGGAGCCGGACGCTGTTGGCAGCGTCGGGCGGCATCCCCAAGTCCACAATGCCAACCTCGTCGCGGCTTTCTAACGATGGTGGCGGGGGCCGAAACGCCTTGAATGTGGCGTTGGAGGGACCCAATCCATGGTTTTGGGCGTATACTACAATGCTCGCGAACGACCGCTGAGAGCGGATTCGCGAGTTTCACGCGTCATACCATTGCGAAGGCCGGCACCAAGGAAGTCGCCAGCTAGCGCAAATGATGACGCAACCCCATCTAGCGGGCGACCGCTTTCGTCGATACCATGAAGGAACTACCTATATGCACGTAAACCAACAAACTCCAATAGCCGGCGTCACAATGGACGTTCTGAGCATTCCTCTTCGCAGCGCAGTGACCCTGGGTTTGACCCGATGAGTCGGCATCGCAGAGGTTCTGGTGGCGGTCCTTCGGGCTCGGTCAAAGAAGAAGCCATCGAAGTCGAGGGCGAAGTCCTGCAAGCGCTCGGAGCAGGCCGTTACCGCGTCCGTGTCGATGGCTCAGATCACGATCTGATCTGCAAGACTGGTGGCAAGATGGGCAAGTTCCGCATCCGGATCACCGCCGGTGACCGTGTTCGCGCCGAGTTGTCGCCCTACGACCTGACCCGCGGTCGCATCACGTATCGCCTGTAAGTGTTGGCCGCCCATAGGTGCGGCCGCCGACAGCACTGCCGCAACCACATCGCGGCTGACTTCTCGACCGTCGCGATGCAGCACCGCGCGAGTCCGCAGCGCCGGCCAGTGCCCGCGCCGCCGAGAGTCGATCAGTTGCCGATCGTGAGAGCGAGGCCGTTGGAGGTCACCAGACCCGCAGCGTTGGCGCCTGGCGAGAGCATCGCCGACTCGGCGAAGACCTGCTGGCCGACCAGTGCCGGATTGTTGGGCACCGCCAAGGTGTAGTTCGCAGTCGCGCCGGTAACGATCAGCACGTCCGTGAAGTCCAGGGTGAGGTAGAGCGAGCAGCCCGGCATGCCGGCGGCCGCCAGGCTCGCGCCTGGGTTGACCTGCGTCAAGCTCAACGCCATCACACCAAGCCCGACTCCGGCTGGGATGCCGCTGACGACCATGTCGGCGTTGCTGTTGAGCAGCGGCCGCGTGGCCGCGTCTAGGATCAGTTCGGAGCCGGCATTGCAGCCGATGCCGTAAGGCTGCGTCGTCGCCAAGCCACCCGGCGCGATGTAGGTGATCTCGATGACTGCGGACTGTTCGAGCGTGAAGATACCTACCGTTGCCGTGTTGCTGGTGAGGTCGTAGATGCGCGATCCGAGGGTTGGGGCTGTCGCCAGATCCTGTCGGCAAGTCGTGCCACCGGTCCAGCCATTTGCAGGAACCCCAATGTCGATCGCGAGGTCGTTACCCGAGGTCGGGTCGTAGACGAAGGGCGTGCTCAACGTGACGTCGGCATACCAGGTGTTCGGCGACGTGCCGGCTGCGGCGGCGACGTTGACGGGCCCATTGAACACCGGCGTCAGGTCCGGGCCGAGGTTCGCCGCGAACGTCGTGCTCATCAACGTGTGGTCGGTGGTCGCTGTCGCCATGTCGATGGTCACGTCCATCGTGCCACCGGTGGACGTGAGGGCAGCGTCGGCGCGCCAACGCAGCCGCGTGATGACGATCGGGAACGCGACGTTCTGCAGCGTGAACATGCTGCTGTCGTAGACATACTGAACGCGCAGCGCGCCGGCGGCGCCATTGTTCCAAGGCAGGCCCGAGGAGTTGTTGGAGTCGGCGTAGCGATGAATCGCCTCCGGCCCGACCACGTTGTTCTGCGCCAAGAGCGTCGCGGCGAGAGTGGGGAGGAGGATTACGAGGGGGAGCTGGCTTCGCATGGTGAGACCTTGTGTTGAGGTGTAGTGGCTCAGCTTTCTGTCTGCCGAGCCACGCCACAACATACGGGAGCGGGCGTCGTCAATGGGAGCCGTCCCAAGCCGGGGCAAGAACGGGGCATTTCGCGGTCCGTAAGAGGCCTCGCTTACTTGCAGTGCTGAGGGTGTCGCTCGTTCGAACGGCCGAGTTTCCTACCTACTACGCGCTCCCTGGCAGGCCCGCACGACAGGATTCGCCGGTGGAGCCAGTCTTGCAGTGGCAGGCGGCAAGCGAGAACGGGCAGAAGTGGTTACCGGCGTTCGTCCGTTAGGCATCCTGTTCGACGGGGAGTGGCATCTTGCGGCTCCAAGCAGTGGTGACTCGCATTCCATGCAGTGACGTGATTTGCTCGAAGGATTTCAGAAACCGCGCCACAGCGGGCGTGCCTTCGCATTGGCACGGACATGCCGAGGTCCGCAACTAGCAACCGATTCGACATGACGATCGGTGCGCGAGCCAAGAACAGAACCCAAGCCGAAGCCAAGGCCGCAGCTGATGCAGCGGCAACGTGGCTGTTGGTTGGCGGCTTGGTGCTTGCAGTCCTTACGGCACTGTTCGGCAGCGTTGCCCCAGGCTTTCCCCTGCTCGTGGCCGTGACCTATGCGGTTGCAAGCGGCGTCTGCCTTGCCAAGCACCGGACGGCAAAGCGCTGGGGGCGTCGCTTTCTGCTCGTGCCGCTCACCGCGCTGCTGCTGGCTTGCGTGCCGACGATCGCACACTCGTTCGCCAGCACCTGGATCGCCAGCACTTTGTTGGTCTTGATCGTGCTGCTGGTGTTGTTCGTGTTTCCGGTTCTCGTTGACTTCGCATTGCAACGAGTGCCGGCGGCGCACACCTACTTGGTCGTGGTGTTCGCGGGCGCAGCTTGCTTCGCGGTATCCGGGCTCGACGTCTTGATCTCGCTCTTCCTGATTCCGATCTTCGTGGTGACAGCCGGGTTCGCCATTGCCCGCTGCGCAGCTACCGGACAGCACGCAGCAGGCCGCTTGGTGTTTGCTGCCACGATTGGTTTTGGCGTCGCGTGGTTGGGCCTGCATCAGCAAACACCGTCGATCTGGACCTTGCCACGGCCCGAACACGTTCAGTGGTTCGTGGACTACCCGGCGGATGCTGCGCACTACCAGACGCTCATGGTCGCCGGCTTCCCGATCCAGCGGATCGAAGGCCATGGTGGCGGCGGCGCGCGTGAATACTTGCCTTGGCAGAAGGGGCTCGGAGTGCTGCTTGCCAACTACCTGATTTGCACTGGCGCGGCGTGGCTCGCGTCGTGTTGGATTCCGGCGCGCGCGCTGATCAGCGCGACGGCGACGGGGATCGTTTTCTCAGTAGTTGCTGGACTGACGGGCTGGTGGCGCCTGTTGGTGATGCTCGATTAGTCCTCGTGTTCGACTCGACAGGAACGGTGCATCGCAATCCTGATGGCCACTCGCCAAGCCAAGCTACGAACCTTATCCTCGCCGCCATACCGCCATTCCCTTTCCAAGCCCCACTGCAGTGATCCGCGAAAACGAAACGTTGATCACCAGGAAGAACGAGCCATGACCAACCGTTGGATTCCTTGCGCGATGACCTTCGTTCGGCGCAATCTACTTTTGATCCTGCTAGTCGCAGGAGTGGGCGCGTGCTTCGGACTTCTGCGGGCGTTGACGACACCCAACCAGTATCGCTCCGTTGGCAAGCTGCTGCTGCAGCCAGCAATGCGCGAAGTGAGCAAGCCGGAGTCGGCCATTTCTGGGGATGACACGCAGGCGGCTAGAAGCTCGTCAGGCGAGGCCATCCAGAACGAAATGCAGGTGCTAGCCTCACCCATTCTGTTCGCCAAAGTTGTCGAGATCGTTGGCGCAGAGCAAGTGTTGGCGCCATATGACCCAGCGAGTCGCGGCGACGGCTCTGAGACATGGTTCGAATCGAAGGTTCACGCCTTCCAGAGCTGGTGGTTTCAGTCGACGGATAGGAGAGCCAGCGCCGACCTGGGGCTAGATGCCAAGAGTCTCGCGCGCAACATGCTCGCCCAATCGATCGACATGTATCCAGAGGCGGGCACCAACGTGATTTCGGTGGCCTATGTCTCGCATTCCCCAGACTTGGCCCAGGAGGTCGTCAACGCCACCCTCGACGCCGCGATCGCAATTCATGAGGAGGTCTTCCATGCGCGCTCTTCCCTTGACGCCATCGAGGCAGACGCGCAGATGGCAGAGCAGGCAGCCCGCACAGCCGAACGCACGCTACGCACCTTCCTCAGGGAGAACAGCATCTATGACCACGACGTGCAGCGCAGCGGGATCCTGGATGATCTGAGCGCCATGGATCGACAGATCCGCAACACCAAAGAGAATGGCCAAGTCGACAAGCAAGAGCAGTTGGCCGTGGCGCGCGCCGCACTCGTCGACGAACTAGCCGCGTTCGATGCCAAGATCCCGAACCTGCACAGGCTCGAGCTCGACGCCATGCAGAAGCGCACTCTTGCAAGCCGTCTAAAGGAAGGCGTGACCAGCATGCAAGCCGCGCAGCGGCTAACCCAGAGCAACATCGCCGTGATGCAAGTAGGCACGTTGGAACCGATCCAGATTGCTCCGGCACCCGGTAAGCGCGTCCTTACGGCTGGCTTGGTTGGCGCACTAGCCGGCACCATACTCGCGTTGCTACTCGCATGGCGGACCCGCCGAGTCCGTCGCCGACACGATTTGGCAGCCCTTGGTGTGCCGCTGTGATTGGTAGATGACCTATTCGACTGTGCTGTAGCGGTGTAGCGGTGTAGCGCCCGCCGCCAGTCACGCGTCCACACCACCCAGTGCGATCGACGGAAGTCAGAATGCCCCCGCACGAGAGGATTCGCCGGTGGCGCCAGTCGCTGCTTGCGGCGGCAGGCGACATCCCCGACTCCTCACGTCCCACCACATGCCGCTTTGCGGCAATGTGGTCGGGCCGAGAGGATTCGAACCTCCGACCTACTGGTCCCAAATCCAAGGGCCAGTGTCGCGACGCAACCTCGAAGTGTTGTCGTTGCAAGAGTAGCGACGATTCGCGCAGACACAATGCGCACCGACCAAACACGGTAGTCAGCGGTTCGACACCTGGGGAGCGATCACGGCGACGCGCGCAATCCGGTAGCACTACCGGGCAATCTGCGCGGTGGATTACCAACGAGTTTTCAAGATCGCTAGAACGGTGAACGGTTTAGGCAGCACAGTTGCAGCAGCCCCGCCATCTTCGTACAGGAGAGGTAGCGATGGCTAACGACGCGAAACGAACCGAACAGGCGAGCGAATGGGTGCGACCCAAACCAGTCAACGGGCACACATGTCGGTCGACGGCGAGTAAGTCAGCACAATCGTCGCTGATCGTACCCGTATGTCATGGATCGTCGCGTCAGATACAGACTGACCCCATATGTCGCGCGGCGACCGCTAACACATCAACTGAAGCAAATCGCAACCGTCGGGGACACATGTGGCCCCCGGACCACTAGACCAAAAAGCACCTCAAGTCAGCCGGCCAACTTACCAGGGCCAACCGACTGACTGAGGCCAACCCAACGCCCAAGGAGGGCATCGAATCGGATGGCAGGATACTCATTCCAGATCGTTCCAGGCAAGCAGGACTTGCTCGACAGGCTCCAAGCCGCAAAACACTTCGCCAAGCTTCAGAACCGCGCCAAGAGCTTGCACCGCAACATGATCTCGCGGTGGTTCAGTTGCGGCGTTCGGGGAATCCGGCTCCCCGCGATCCTCATTGGCGGAAAAAAGTTCACCAGCATCGAGGCGATCGACTGGTGGATACAAGCCACAACTGCGGCTGATGCTGCCGCGATGGGGTCCGCTGGAGGCCAGGCCGTCACCGCACCGCTGACCACCGAAGAGGTGGCTACGCTCGAAGCGGCCGGTATCTCCGTCGCGGGAGTGTAGACCGTGATGTCTTTCCCCATCATGCGGAGCGATCCGCCCAGTGAGCCGCCCGTACATGGAGCCGCCGCAACCCCCACAAAGCTTGACGGCACGGGGATCACGGCGGTGAGCAAACGACAGAAGCACCAAGCCAAAAGTCATCAGAGCGAGGCGCGTCGTGGGTAATCGTAACGCAACTGGCAGCGGCGACCAAACGGCAGATTGGCGATCGTCGCTGGCAGCGGAGATGGACGCGACGCACGCCGAGGCCACCTACATCGTCCCGACCTACGATCACGCGGAGATGCTGACAGAGTTCTGCTGGCTCTACCGCGAAGAAGACCTTTTGGCGGCTATCGGCTGTGAGCCGGCACCCGCACCAACCCCGAAACGAGGTCGCCCAAGTCTGGAGCGCATCTCGTGAACCCCCCGCCCAGAAAGCAAACCGGCCCAGGCGCTGTAACGCCTGAGCCAGTTCTCAGAATCCCTAAGTCAGCTATGAAAAAGAGATACTCGAAGTCTACCGATCCGGCCACTTCCAACAAGGACGACGACCTCCGCTTGGCCCAAATGTGGCTGAGGCTGCGCCTCAAGGCCGAACGCTACATCCGTCAGGGCATCGCCACCTGGCACGCCAGGCACGTTCTGAAGCTTCTGAAACAGCGACAGCGGGAGGCCCACCGTGGCTAGTGCTTCCAAGGCCAAGAGAAAGGTTAGTGAACCTAGGTTCATAAAGAAGCGGCGCACCCAAGCAGAGATGGCCGCCCTTCGCTTGCAGTTGTTCGAGATCGTCAGTGAAGACCCGCCGATGCTTGTGCGCCAGGTCTTCTACCAAGCTGTCGCTCGCGGCGTCGTCGAGAAGACCGAGGGGCAATGCACGTCGATAAAGAGGGAGTTGGGGAGGATGCGCAGTGACGGCACGATTCCCTACGAATGGATCACAGACAGCACGCGCTGGATGCGACGGCCCACGACTTACGGGTCGGTCAGGGATTGCCTCGAACAGACGGCGCGAATCTATCGGCGGAGTGTATGGGCTGACCTGGACTGCCGAGTTGAGATTTGGCTTGAGAAGGAAGCACTGGCCGGCGTGCTAGTACCAATCACCGACGAATGGGACGTGCCGCTGATGGTTTGTAGGGGTTACCCGAGCACCAGCTTCGTACACGCTGCCGGTGAAGCCATCACTAACGCTGAACTAAAGACGTTCATTTACTACTTCGGCGACCATGACCCGAGTGGCCGAAACATTGCCGCTACCACCGAGAAGAAACTGCGGCAGTTCTCCGCCGGTGTAGATGTTTACTTCGAGTCGGTTGCAGTCACTCCCGAGCAGATCGTCGAGTTAAGCCTACTGACTCGGCCTACAAAGAAGAGCGACCCGCGCTCAAAGAAATGGCGAGGAGGCGAATCTGTTGAAGTCGATGCGATACCTCCTTCGAGGCTGCGTGAACTGACCAGAGAGTGCATCGAGCGCCACATACCCGATGGGCATATGGACGTGCTTGAGCAAGCTGAGTCATCGGAACGCGACGCGCTCGAAATCTTTGGCGTCCACTTCGCGCGGTGGAACTCTCGATGAGCACTACCCACGCATTCGAGCCAGCCACATCCGAGCACGAGGCCGCCCATTGGCTACTACCTGACGAAGACACCGTCGAACTGTTTGTTCACGCCGGGCTTATCGCTTCACGTGTTGATGACCCCGCCTTGTTCTCGCAGATCCCAGAAGGCAAAGGCTCGCACGTCATCTGCTTCGAGTGCCCGGTGCCCGACGACGTAGGCAACCAGGTTGAACGGGTTGAGGCGCTGACGCTGCCGCCACCTTGGAGCAATATTCACGAGGCTGTTGGCTGGCGTGGTGGCGTTCTCGACGAGCACGGCACCCAGAAGCTCAAGGACGTTCTCTCAAGGTGCATTCGAGAGGCCGGCGACGATGAGCCTGACGAGTG
>CAXBFC010000130.1:0-17764 GCA_963974725.1 uncultured bacterium
GGACACTTCAGGTCGACGTCAGCAACAGCGACGTCAACGTCGGGCAATGCCAAACGCACCGCAGCCAAAGCCGCCGGGACGACACTGACTGCGAGGGCCCGGATGGGTTGCGAGCCCACGAACGCGGCGAACCCCGCAAAGTCCGGGGTTGTGCTGTCCGTTGACCAGATCGCCGAATCGGCGCGGCGACAACGAATCGTGCTGTTGCCGCAGTCGATCGTCAGCAACTGCAGCGAGCCAGATTGCGGCGATGATGACTGCTGCGGATCAGACCGCTGCGGATCAGATTGTGGCGAACCAGACTGTGGCGAAGATGCCACCGGCGGACTCCAGTGCCTACTTCTTGTTGGGCGCCAGGTAGACGCGCGTGACTTCCTGGCCGTTGGACAGCCACTTGGTCGAGTAGCTGCGCACACCGCGCTGGTAGTCCTTCTTGACCATGTTGACGGCTTGCGCCTTCGAGGACACCTTGCGGTTGTTGACCTCGAGCAGGACATCGCCGGTCTGCACACCAAACTTCTGGGCGATGTCTGACTTTACGTTGCGCACGGACAAGCCGCGCATGCTGCTCGTCTTGCTGACGTAGGTGTCGACGTGCACACTCGAGAAGAACTCGTCCGGATCGCGGAAGCTACTCTCGTCCTTGCGACCGATGTGGAACTGGTTGCCGTAGCGAGTCGTGTTCTCGACTTCACGCCACTGGCTCGGCTTGGCGAGCGGCTTGGACGTCACCTTGGGGTCGCCGTCACGTCCCTGCAATTGTCGCAGCGACAACAGCACATCCTGCGGAATGTCGGCCGTCGTCTTGAGCAGTTCTTCTTCCTTGGGCTCAACTACCGGCTCGCCTTCCTTGACGGGAACGGTGCGTGTAAAGAACGCCGACTCCGCGCTCGAATCGACGCGGACCAGCTGGATGTGGTCGTATTGGCCCCAAAGCTTGGCCGAACGACGCATGTCGCCGCCATCATCGACCCAGATCTTCTGCAGGATCTCACGGCCCGCCATCGAAGTCGGCATTGCCGAAGGTTGCTGCGGCGTGACCGGGTTGCTGCCACGATTGCCGTTGCCGCGATTGCGACCAATGTTGCGATTCGGCCTCCTGGTCGTGGCCGTTGCGGGCGCTGCTGCCAAGTCGCGCGGGCCACGGCCAGCACCGGCTGCAGTGGTAGGCACCGTGTTCTCACGGATCCACCATTCCGGCGGCTCCACGGGTAGCTTGTAGCGAATGATGACGTGTGACCGACCGCCCTTGCCATCGTCCTCACCGTCATAAACGAGGGACACCAGCTCGAAGATCTCGTCAAGCGGCGTGAGGTCCACGACGGGCTCGACCGGCTTGGACGCGTTGGCCAACTCTTCGGCACTCGGCTTGCGCTCAGGCAGCTTGCCGATCAAGTTGACCTGCTTCAGCTGCGGCCACCAATCGGAAGCGGCGTAGTTCCAAGCGCTGGTCTGGGGCCCCTTGCCCTTGCCCTTTGCGATCAACGTCACCGCGTCATCGCGACCTTGATTGGTCGCTTTGGTGCGGGTCTCAACCTTCCAGAGGTCGAGTGAATTGTAGACCGTCCACCCAGCCCAACCAAACAGGCTGAGCGCCGTGACGTAGAGAAGGAAGGGTATTGGCAGTCTCATCGGCGGGTGCTGACGGTAGCGGAAACCAGGACGGGCGGGAACGAACCGCTACGGGATTCAAGCCTGCTTCAGACGGCCTACTTATCGGCGTATTCCCCGTTACCGACCGGATTTCGCCCGCAATCGTGAATTGCAGCACTCACACTGCCATGGCGGAGTTACGTGATCTCCATACCAAGGGGCCGACCAAAACCGAAAACACCCCGCCAGGAGCGAGGTGCATTGCACTGCCGGACGCAGTGATCGGGTCCGGTCAAGCGATTGGCAGGCGAATGACCTGCCTTGCTGGGACCTCTAGCAGGCTCGAAACCTGCTAGGCGTTGCGACTGCCGAGCAAACGGCCACTACCAGGCAGTGTGCCTAGCACCAAGCGAAGTGCCAACTACCATGCGAAGTGCCAACTACCAAGCAAAGTGACTGTAGGCGCTGTTCGCTTCGGCCATCTTGTGCACGTTTTCCTTCTTGGTCACTGCGGCGCCCTGGTTGTTGAAGGCGTCGAAGAGTTCTTCGGCGAGGCACTTGGCCATCGGCTTGCCGCGCTTGGCGCGAGCAGCGTCAACCATCCAGCGGATGGCGAGGCTTTGCTGACGGCGCTTGTTGACTTCGCGCGGGACCTGGTAGGTCGCACCACCAACACGCTTCGAACGAACTTCGACGCGCGGCTTGATGTTGTCGATCGCCTTGGTGAAGACGTCGACCGGCTCGGCACCTTCGACCTTGCTGACGACGAGGTCGACCGCGCTGTAGAACAGGATCTGCGCGGTGGTCTTCTTCCCGTCCAACATGATCTTGTTGATGATCTTGCTGGCCAACTTGCTGTTGTAACGGGGATCGCCCTTCAGGTGGACTTCGGTGGACTTGTAGGAACGAGGCATTAGTTCAGTGAGTGATCAGGGGGTGCTTGCGTGCAATTGATCGCGTGCCGTTAGCGGCGCGCGGGCAGCCGCTCTACGGCCGCTCTTCGTGCGCTTTTCGGGCGCGTTTCGGGCCCTACTTGCTCTTCGGACGCTTGGCGCCGTACTTGCTGCGGCTGCGACGGCGGCTTTCGACACCGGAAGCATCGAGGCAACCACGAAGCACGTGGTAACGCACACCCGGAAGGTCGCGGACACGGCCACCGCGAATGAGCACGATCGAGTGCTCCTGCAGGTTGTGGCCCTCACCCGGAATGTAAACGGTAGTCTCTTTGCCGTTGCTGAGACGTACGCGAGCAATCTTGCGAAGGGCCGAGTTCGGCTTCTTCGGCGTCATCGTCTTGACCTGAAGGCAGACGCCGCGCTTGTGCGGGCAGCTGTCCAGAATCGGCGACTTGCTCTTCTCTTTGATCGTCTTGCGTCCCTTGCGGACGAGTTGGTTGATCGTGGGCATTACAGTGTGTTCGACAGTCCGGTTATCGAGGCGTCCGTCAAAACTGGACGCAACAGGCAACGACTAGACAGAGTCCAGTCGGGAATGAGGGCGGGAGAGGATACGGAATGCATTCTCGAAAACAAGCCCGCCGCGGCCCCATCCGATTGGGAACCGCGTCAAACTCGCGATTCAGGCTTACTCGGCCCCCTGGCCAGCGCCAGTCGGCGGGCCGCCGACTGGGCTATCGCCACCAGGAGTGCCATTCGGCGGAGTCACCGTCGGCGGAGTCACAGGGTCACCACCGGTCGGCGAATCGCCGCTCGGGGCCTCCCCACTTGGAGCCGGCGGCGGATCGGAATCCGGACCACCGTCACTAGAGGCGTCATCACCACCGGTCGTACCGCCGTCCACCGGAGCAGCCGCCGCTTCTGGAGCAGGAGCTGCCGGGGTTGGAGCTGCCGGGGATGGAGCTGAATCAGGCGCAGCAGCTTGGGGCGCATCGACAACCGGAGCCATCGGCGTTGGCGGCATGCCATCCAACGGGTTGACGTCGCCTGCCGGAGCAGCCGGAGCTTCATCGATTCCGTCAAGGCGAATCACCGGGCCACCTTCATCCAAGAAGCCCTGCTTGCTCAGCCGGCCAATCTCTTCGGCCGCAGCCTGGAGGTCGACGTTCTTGAGCACGCGCGTCTTCTGGTAGTTGCGGAAGCCCGTGCCGGTCGGCACAAGGTGACCGAGGATGACGTTTTCCTTGAGGCCAACCAGGTCGTCCTGCTTGCCGGCGAGTGCCGCTTCGGTCAGGACCTTGGTTGTCTCTTGGAAGGACGCCGCACTGATGAACGAGTCCGACTGCAGCGATGCCTTGGTGATCCCGAGCAGCAGCGGCGATGCCGTTGCCGGCTTCTTGCGCTGCTGACGCAGGTTCTGGTTGGCTTCGCGGAAGCGGAACTTGTCGACAACGGCGCCGGGAAGGAACTCACTGTCACCCGGATCCTCGACCTGCACCTTGCGCATCATCTGCGCCAGGATGATCTCGATGTGCTTGTCGTCGATCGCCACGCCCTGGGCGCGGTAAACGGTTTGCACTTCGCGGAGCAGGTAGTTCTGAACCGACTTCTCACCCTGAATGGCGAGCATGTCGTGCGGCACCAGCGGGCCATCGACCAGTGCTTCGCCGGCCTTGACGTGGTCACCGCGGTGGACGCGAAGGTTCTTGCCTTGCGGCACCAGGTGCTCACGTTCGACGCCGCCATCGTCGCCCTTGACGAGGATGGTGCGCTTGCCGCGACGCTTGTCGCCCAGCTCGACGATGCCGTCGATCTCGGCCAACACTGCCGGGTCCTTCGGACGACGCGCTTCGAACAGCTCGGTAACACGCGGCAAACCACCGGTGATGTCCTGCGTTCCCTGCACTTCACGCGGCGTCTTGGCGAGCATCATGCCGGCGACGACCTCTTGGCCGTTGTCGACTTCGATGTAGGCCTTTTCCGGCACCGGCGTGATCGCCAGACGGTTGCCACCTGCGTCTTCGATGATGAGGTGCGGGTGCAAGTCACCCTTGTGCTCGATCATCACCTTGCGCTGGACCTTGGTGTCCGCATCACGCTCGATACGGAACGTCTTGCCTTCGAGGATGTCCTCGTAGCGCACCGTTCCGGTGACTTCCGCGAGGATCGGATTGTGGTGAGGGTCCCAGCCACAGAGCGGCTGGTGTTCCTTGATCTCCGTGCCTTCCTCGACTTGCACGATGGCGCCGAGCGGCACTGCGTGACGCTCGAGTTCGCGATCCTTCTGGTCGACGATGAGAATCTCACCGCGGCGCTTGAGCGCGACGACTTGCTTCAGGCCCTTGTTGCCATCGACGAAGACTTCCACGGTCTCGAGGTTGGCGAACTGGACCCGACCAGCGCGCTTGTTGCGCACTTCGGAGTCCTCGACCTTCTTCGATGCCGTGCCACCGATGTGGAACGTCCGCATCGTCAGCTGCGTGCCTGGTTCACCGATCGACTGCGCGCCGATGATGCCGACTGCGAGGCCCGGCTCGGCCATCGCACTACGCGACAGGTCCATGCCGTAGCACTTCGCACACGCGCCCTTGCCTGCTTCACAGGTAAGTGGCGAGCGAACGCGAATCGTTTCGCTGCTGACAATCAGTTCGATCTTCTTGGCGATGTCGACGGTGATCAGCTCGTTCTTTTCGATGATGACCTCGTCGGTCATCGGGTCGACGATCGAGTAGAGCGCGACGCGACCGCGAACTGCATCGACGAAGGTCACGGCGACCTTGTCGCCCTGGTAGACGGTGCCCTTGTCGACGCCGTTCTCCGTGCCACAGTCGATGATCGAGACGACAATGTTCTGGGCAACGTCGGCGAGCTTCCGCGTCAGGTATCCAGAGTCAGCCGTCTTGAGTGCCGTATCGGCCAGGCCCTTACGAGCACCGTGCGTCGACGAGAAGTACTCGAGCACGCGCAGACCTTCGAGGAAGTTGGCCTTAATCGGCTGCTCGATGATCTTGCCGGACGGCTTCGCCATCAGACCACGCATGCCAGCGAGCTGACGAATCTGCTCGACGGAACCACGCGCCTTCGACATGACCATGCAATACACCGGGTTCACGTAGAGACGCCCATCGCGGGTGTCGTTACGCAACTCGTTGATCATGTCCTCGCCGATCTTCTCGCGAGCGTGCGTCCACGCGTCGATGACCTTCAGGTAACGCTCACCCTCGGTGATGATGCCGCGGGCGTGGGCCATGTGGATCTTCTCCACTTCGCCGGCCGTCTTCTTGATGATGACTTCCTTACTCGGCGGGATGATCATGTCATCCTTGCCGAAGGACAGGCCAGCGCGCGTTGCCGCCTTGAAGCCGGTCTCCTTGAGGCGGTCCAACAGACGCAGCGTGGCGTCGCGGTCCATCAACAAGTGACAGTCAGCAATGATGTTCGACAGCGCCTTCTTGTCGAGGTCGTGGTTGTAGTACGGCATCCCCTTCTCGAGGATCTCGTTGAACATGATCCGACCAGGCGTGGTCTCGACGAGCGTCACGCCGTCGGTAACGACCGTGTCGCCTTGGTTGCGGATCTCCACTCCAGCGGGGAACTGCACCTTGATGCGCGCGTGGATGTGGATCTTGTGGCTCGAGTACGACATCCACACTTCATCGCGTGAAGCGAACGTCTTGCCTTCGCCGAGCTCGCCCGGGCGTTGCAGACTCTGCCAGTAGCAACCAAGAACGATATCCTGGTTCGGCGCGATGATCGGCCCGCCGTGAGCGGGCGAGAAGATGTTGTTGATCGACAACATCAACGTGCACGCTTCAATCTGTGCTTCGAACGACAGCGGCAGGTGGACAGCCATCTGGTCGCCATCGAAGTCGGCGTTGTAGGCCGAGCAGACGAGCGGGTGCACGCGGATGGCGTTGCCTTCAACGAGCACCGGCTCAAATGCCTGGATGCCAATCCGGTGAAGGGTCGGGGCGCGGTTGAGCAGAACCGGGTGGTTCTGGATCACCTCTTCGAGGATGTCCCAGACTTCCTCGTCCTTGCGCTCCAGCATCTTCTTGGCCGACTTGATGGTGTCGGCGTGACCGAGTTCCTTCAGGCGACGGATGATGAACGGCTGGAACAGCTCGAGGGCAACGATCTTCGGAATGCCACACTGGTGCAGACGAAGGTCGGGGCCAACGACGATGACGGAACGTGCCGAGTAGTCGACGCGCTTGCCGAGCAAGTTCTCGCGGAAGCGGCCTTGCTTGCCCTTGATCATGTCCGTCAGGGACTTGAGCGGGCGGTTGGACGAGCCGAGCACCGGGCGACGGCAACGGTTGTTGTCGAACAACGCGTCGACCGACTGCTGCAGCATGCGCTTCTCGTTCCGGATGATGACTTCCGGAGCGTTGAGATCGAGCAGCTTCTTGAGACGGTTGTTCCGGTTGATCAGACGACGGTAGAGGTCGTTGAGGTCGGACGTCGCAAAGTTGCCACTGTCGAGCGGCACCAACGGACGCAGGTCCGGAGGAATGACCGGCACGGCGTCGAGGATCATCCACTCCGACTTGTTGCCGGAGTCGCGCAGCATCTCAACGGTCTTGAGGCGCTTGATGATGTCTTTGATCTTCTGCTTCGACTCGGTGCGCTTGAGGTCTTCGCGCAGGGTCTCGCTCAGCAACGGCAGGTCGAGCGAGCGCAGCAGTTCGCGCACGGACTCGGCCCCCATGCCGGCTTGGAACGCCATGCCATACTTCTGGCGCGACTGGCGGTATTCGTCTTCCGACAACAGCTGCAACGTCTTGAGCGGCGTATCGCCGGCGTCCGTGACGATGTAGTCCTGGAAGTAGATGACCTTCTCGAGGCTGGCCGTCTTGAGACCGAGCAGCGTGCCGAGGCGCGACGGCATCGCCTTGAAGAACCAGATGTGAGCAACTGGCGCAGCAAGGTTGATGTGCCCCATGCGCTTGCGGCGCACGCGACTGTGCGTGATCATCACACCGCACTTGTCGCAGGTGATGTTCTTGTGCTTGATGCCCTTGTATTTGCCGCACGAGCACTCCCAGTCCTTCTCGGGACCGAAGATCCGCTCACAGAACAGACCATCCCTCTCGGGACGGTAGGTCCGGTAGTTGATCGTCTCCGGCTTTTTGACTTCGCCAAATGACCAATCGCGAATGTCCTCAGGAGAGGCCAGTCGGATAGTCACCGAAGCGTAGTCGTTGATCTTGTCGTAGATGGGTTCGACCATCGGGCGCGCCTTGTTCTCGTAGGTGCAAGTTGCTCACTGGCGTCGTCACGCTTGTGAGCAAGGGGGAATATTCAGAGAGGGTGGGTGCAGCCGTTGTGGCCGGCTGCAAGCCGAAGGGCGTTACCCCCCCAGCAGCCAGAGGGCGTTAGCCCCCCATTAGTTCTTCAGCGGCGCCGCGCTTGTGCAGCTCGATGTTCAGGCCGAGGCCCTTGATCTCGTTGCAGAGCACACCGAACGAAACCGGCGTGCCGGGCTCGAGGATGTTCTCGTTCTTGACCATGGCCTCGTAGATCTTCGTACGGCCGTCGACATCGTCGGACTTCACCGTCAAGAGTTCTTGGAGGATGTTGGCCGCGCCGTAAGCCTCAAGTGCCCACACTTCCATCTCCCCGAAGCGCTGGCCGCCGAAGCGAGCCTTACCGCCAAGCGGCTGCTGGGTGATGAGCGAGTATGGGCCAGTGGCACGTGCATGCACCTTGTCGTCGACCAGGTGGTGCAGTTTGAGCATGTAGAGCGTGCCGACCGTGACGCGTTGCGTAAACGCTTCGCCGGTGCGACCGTCAAACAGCTCCGACTTGCCGTCGGTGGCGAAGCCAGCCTTGATCAGCGCCGCTTCGATATCCTCTTCGCTGGCTCCATCGAAGACCGGCGTTTGCACGCGCCACCCGAGCTTCTTGGCAGCCCAGCCGAGGTGCGTCTCGAGGATCTGGCCGACGTTCATCCGCGACGGCACACCCAGCGGGTTGAGCACGATGTCGACCGGCGTTCCGTCGGCAAGGAAGGGCATGTCCTCGATCGGGTTGATCTTGGAGATAACACCCTTGTTGCCGTGGCGGCCGGCCATCTTGTCACCCACCGAGATGCGGCGCTTGGTGGCAACGTAGACCTTGACCATTTCGAGCACGCCTTGCGGCAGCTCGTCGCCACGCGACAGACGGTTGACGAGCTTGTTCTTCTCGGCCTCCGACTCTTCGATGCGCTCGCCGAACTCCTGCAGGATCTTCAGCAGGCTCGTCTTGGTCTTGGCGTCTTTGTGCTCCTCGGCAACCTGACGGACGCGATCGCGGATCGTGCGAAGATCCAAGATCAACATCTGGTCATTGATGCCCAGCTGCTTGCCGTCGACCGACGTGACCGCCTCACCGATCAGCTCCTTGGCGCTCTCAAGGAGACGCTTCGTGCTGCTGCGGAACTGCTTCAAGAACTCGATTTCGGCGTTCTTGATCTCTTCGAGGTTGCGGGTCCGCTCAGCCTCGGTCAGGTTGACCTTGCGGCTGTACTTCTCGGCGCCGATGACGATGCCTTCGACACCGGTCGGAACCTCAAGCGAGGCGTTCTTCACGTCTTCGCCAGCGCGGCCGAAGATGGCGTGTAGCAGCTTCTCTTCCGGAGTCAGCTCGCTCTTGCTCTTCGGTGCGACCTTGCCGACCAGGATATCGCCGGGCTTGACGCGGGTGCCAACGCGCACGATGCCGCCCTCGTCCATGTGACGAAGCGCCTTCTCGCTGACGTTGGGGATATCGCGTGAGAACTCTTCCTTGCCGAGTTTGGTCTCGCGGATCTCGACCTCGAACTCGTCGATGTGGATCGACGTGTAGACGTCGTTCCGGACGAGGTCTTCGCTGAGCAGGATGGCGTCTTCGTAGTTGTAGCCATCCCAAGGCATGAAGGCGACGGTGACGTTCTTGCCGAGGGCAAGCACGCCGTTGTCGGTCGCCGCGCCGTCGGCCATCACCTGGCCGGCCTTGACCTTGTCACCGAGCTTGATGATCGGTGTCTGGTTCTGGCAGGTGCGCTCGTTGAGAGCCTCATACTTGCGCAGCTTGTAGACGTCGTCGCCAACCACGATGCGCGTCGCATCGACAGCCGTAACCGTGCCGGCCTTCTTGGCCCGCACGACCATGCTGGAGTTGCTAGCAACGATCTCTTCCATGCCGGTGCCAACGACGGGAGCGTCGCTGATCAACAATGGCACAGCCTGCCGTTGCATGTTGGAGCCCATCAATGCGCGGTTGGCATCGTCGTGCTCCAAGAACGGAATCAGTGAGGCCGAAACGCCAACCACCTGCTTGGTGGAAACGTCCATGTACTCCACGGACTTGGCCGCGACGAGCGCCGGGTCACCCTTGACGCGGGCAATCACGTAGCCCTGTTCGTCACCGATGATCTTGCCGCTCTTCTCGGTCGGCGTGTCAGCCGGAGCCAACACCGAGTTGTTCTCCTGGTCTGCGCGCAATCGCACGACCTCGTCGGTGACCTTGCCGTTCTTGCAGACGACATAAGGCGTCGTCAAGAAGCCGTAGTCGTCGAGCGAACTGTAGATCGCGAGGCTGGAGATCAGGCCGATGTTGGTGCCTTCCGGCGTCTCAATCGGGCACAGGCGACCGTAGTGCGAAACGTGAACGTCGCGAACTTCGAAGCCAGCGCGCTTCCGGTTAAGACCGCCCGGGCCGAGCGCCGACAGACGACGTTCGTGGGTCAGTTGTGACAGCGGGTTGGTCTGGTCAACGACCTGACTCAACTCGCCGCGAGCGAAGAAGTATTCGATCGCCGAGCTGAAGGTCTTCGAGTTGATCAGGTTACGCGGCGTAACCGTATCGACGTTCTCGAGGTTCATCCGCTCTTGCGCCGTGCGGCGAAGCTTCAGGAAACCCTTGCGAAACTCGTCACCGGCCAGCTCTTGGATGGTGCGCACGCGGCGGTTACCCAAGTGGTCAATGTCGTCGATATCGCCAACGCCAGTGCGCAGGCCGAGGATGTATTTGATCGCGCGGACGAAGTCGATTGCCGACAGCGTCTGCTGGTTGTTGGACGGGTCGACGTCGAACTTGCGGTTCAGACGGAAGCGACCGACGCGACCGAGGCGGTAGCGGGTTTCGTCAAAGAACTTCTCGTGGAAGAGCTCGCGTGCCTTCTCCAGCTGCGGCGGGTTGCCCGGACGCAAGCGCTGGTAGATCTTGAGCAATGCCTCTTCGTGGCTGTTGGTCGTGTCTTCGCGCAGCGTGTTGAGCAGCAGGAAGTCCTCCGGCTCGCGCAGGACTTCGATCTCACGGAGTTCACTGCCAGCGATGGCGCGAGCAGCTTCCTCGGTGATCTCTTCGCCGCTGCGCACGAACGGATCCCCGCTCGCGGCATCGACGATGTCGCCGACGGCGTAGGTGCCGACGAGCGCCTTGGCGAACTTCGCTTCGGGGTCGGTCTTCTTGCGGCTGACCTTCTCGACTTCGTAGAACTCGTGCAGGATCGCAGCGTCCGTCGAGTACTTCGCGTCCATCGCACGCAGCAGCGTGGTGCACGAGAACTTGCCCGACTGGTCGATGCGGATCGCAACCGCGTCCTTCTTGGTGACGTTGAGCTCGATCCAGCTACCGCGCTCTGGAATGATCCAGCATGAGTGCAGCTTCTTCTCACCGGTGTGCAGTTCGACCGAGAAGTCGACGCCAGGCGAGCGGTGCAGCTGGCTGACCGTGACGCGCTCACTGCCGTTCACGATAAACTCGCCGCCGCCGATCATGATCGGGATCTCGCCGAGGTAGATGTCTTCCTCGACCGGCTCCGGCTTGACCAGGCGAACCCGGATCTTGAACGGATACCCGTAGGTTACCCGCAGCTTACGGCACTCCTCGACCGTGTAGCGCGGGCGACCGAGCTCATAGCTGACGTATTCCAAGCACAGCGTCTTGTCGTACGAGTAGATCGGAAAGATCTCGCCCAACAGCGCCTCAAGGCCATCAACATTGCGCCGATTTGGGGCAATCTCCGGCTGAAGGAATTGGTCGTACGACTTCGTCTGCATTTCGACGAGGTCGGGGATCTCGGCAACGGACCGAAAACGTCCGTAGACTACAGTCTCCATGCGGTTCCACCTGACGGTCCCTCGTACGGGACCTTTGCACCCAAGGAACTGGCGAAGCCATTCCTGGGACTAGTTTGAAGTGACCTGAACGAAGCAACCAAAGACGAACCTCGCGGGACCGGCTGCACTAACTGACCAACGATGCAAGGCTCTCCAGCGGCCTCAAGCCCAACGGACTCAAGCCCACCAGCAAACAGATCCTGAGGCTCCGCAGAACACACAAGCTTCGAAGAGCTTGTCCGCACAGCAAAAGCGACCAACACCTGGCCTGCATCCAGCGAAACTACCGACCCGCCTGCACGTGTAGCCATCAGCGTCCCACCACCGGACGCGCCATGATCCGACAACGCTTCCCGGAAGGGATACGCGGGGTCGGGATGCGATACGGGCGGGCGACTAACAAGCATCCACGTGCAAAAAGTGATCCAAACAGCTTACAGAAGCGTAGACGCCCCGGTCACCCTGCCGCAAACAAAAAGTGCGAACGGGGCTCGGGGCGTTGAGGCGACCACATGCCGAACCGTGCTGAGGACCGGAGTCCCTGGCACGGTCGATGGACCACTCCGCAAGACGCACTAAGTAAGCTCGACCGTCGCGCCGGCTGCTTCGAGCTTCTTCTTGACCTCTTCGGCGTCGTCCTTCGTGGTGCCTTCCTTGACAGCCTTCGGGGCTTCGTCGACGAGGCCCTTGGCTTCCTTGAGGCCGAGGCCGGTGATCTCGCGAACAGCCTTGATCACGTTGATCTTCTGGCCGCCAGCTTCCTTGAGAATGACGTTAAACTCGGTCTTCTCTTCAACAGCAGCGGCTTCACCACCACCACCGCCGCCAGCCACGGCGACCGGAGCTGCGGCGGAAACGCCCCAGCGGTCTTCCATGGCCTTGACCAGTTGGGCGGCCTTGCCAAGGCTCAGCGCGTCAATCTTAGTGAAGATGTCCTCGAGATCAGCGTCGAGGGTCACGGTTTCGGTTTCGGACATTGTAATCCTCTGGAAAGTCAGAGTGCAGGGAGGAGTGGGTAAGTAAATGGGGTTCGACTGGCTTGGGAGCGACTACGCGCGCCCTCGCCTCGGGGTCCTAGCTTGCAGGAAGCTATTCGCCCTTGTCGACCTTGGCTTGAATGCACCGGGCAAGACCACCTGCCACGGCGTTGACGACACCGGCGAGCCCGCGAGCGGGACCACTGATAGCGCAGACCAACATCGTGTTGATCGTGTTTCGGTCAGGCAACTCAGCGATCTCAGCAGCGGCTGCACCGACGAAGGCCGTGCCTTCGATGACGCCGCCCTTGATCGCGATCGGGCTGTCCTTGTTCTTCTTGATCCAGTCGCGCAGAACCTTGGCGGCGCCAATGGCACCTTCGTTCTCAGCAACTGCGATCCCGCAGCGACCCTTGAGGGCTTCACCCATATCGAGCCCCATGTTGTCGAACGCCTTCTTGGCGAGACGACTACGGACGACACGATAGTTGACACCGGCTTCGCGCAATTGCGTGCGGATCTCGATGTCTTGTTGTGGGTTGACCGCCCCGACGTCGACGACAACGCACGATCCCATGTTCTGGAACTCGTTCTGCAGGTCGTTGAAGAGGATCTCGTTGACTAGGTTGGGCATTGGTTACTCCTTACTCGACCGCGAGCGCAACGCCCGGGCCCATGGAAGAGGAGACGACGACCTTCTTGATGAACTCGCCCTTGGCCTGCGAAGGACGCAAGGTGCGGAGGTGATCAACAAAGGCGGTCAGGTTCTGAGCGAGCGCCTCTGCGCCAAACGACTTCTTGCCGATCGCACAGTGCACGTTGGCACCCGAATCGGTCCGGAACTCGATCTTGCCAGCCTTAAACTCTTTGACTGCTTGCGCGACGTTTGGCGTCACGGTGCCAGCCTTCGGTGACGGCATCTTGCCTTGCGGACCGAGCACCTTACCGAGCTTGCCGACGAAGCGCATCATGTCCGGGGACGCGATGGTCATGTCGAAGTCGGTGAAGCCCTTCTCGATCTTCTCGGCGAGGTCGGCAGCACCGACGTAGTCAGCACCGGCGTCCTTGGCTTCTTGTGCCTTATCGCCATCGGCGAAGACGGCGATCTTGATGGTCTTGCCAGTGCCGTTCGGCAAGCTGACTGAGCCACGAACCAGCTGGTCCGTCTTCTTCGGGTCAATGCCGATGCGCACGACCAATTCGACGGATTCATCGAACTTCGGGCCGGTGATCGACTTGACGAGAGCGATGCCCTCATCGAGCGGGTAGCGCTTGGTGCGCTCCACCTTGGTGGCGCCTTCCTGGTAACGGCGGCTGCGATGGCGAGCCATGGATTGATCCTGCTAGTTCTGGCCTGGATGCCGTGCCCGCGAGGCCGAAGCCGCCGGTCAGAGCATCATGAATGTTGTTAAGTCTTGCTGTCAGCTAGCGAACGCTAGTCAACAACGTCGATACCGCAGGCACGAGCTGTGCCTTCCACCATGCGCATTGCGCCCTCGACATCGATCGAGTTGAGGTCCTTAGCCTTCATCTCCGCGATCTCCTTGACCTGAGCGCGAGTAACCTTGCCGGCCACTTGACTGCCAGGGTTGTTCGCGGCCGACTTCAGCTTGGCGGCCTTCTTGAGAAGGACGGCGGCCGGTGGCGACTTGAACTCGAGCGAGAAGCTACGATCCTTGTAGACCGAGATGACGACGGGGATGATCAGGCCGGCTTGCGCACGGGTCTCGTCGTTGAACTGCTTGACGAACTGCCCGATGTTGATGCCGTGCTGACCCAATGCCGGGCCAACTGGTGGCGCCGGCGTTGCAGCGCCAGCGGGGCATTGCAGCTTAACGGTTGCGGTTACTTCTTTGGCCATAACTCAATCTCCGCGGTCCATCGGTCGTGACGATCACAACCTCCCGCTAGGTAAGAGAACCCGCAATGCATCGCGGTGAAGCGATCCGGGGCGGGAAGCCCGGGTCCATGATCCGACGGATCGGAGCACGGGTTGGTGAATAGGGGTTGAGCCCGATTCGGGGGCGAAGATGTAACCAGAGTCACCAGGAGGAATCAACCTCTCGAAGTGGCTAAATCTCAGCGAGGACGAAATCAGGTGCTCCCAGCTGGGCCGAGCCATGCCGGAAGCATTGCTGCGGAGTGCCCCCGGGACAAGCTGAGGGGTTCGATCGGTCGGACTGTAGATGGTGCTGGGATCGCCCAAGATGGAACCGCCAGCCGACCGGCGTGGGCCTTGGGCAGCTGGAGCCTCCGGGCTCCTGGCAGCTCGCGGCTTCTGTGGCGTCCGGGCTTCTGTAGCCCCGGGTTCTGTAGCACCGGGGCTTCTGTAGCACCCGGGGGTTCTGTAGCACCCGGGTACCTAGTCCTAGGTTACCTAGCCCTAGGTTACCTAGCCCTAGATCGGCTCGACTTCCCAATAGCCGAGCGACATTGGCGTCGGCCGACCGAAGAAGTTGACCGAGACGTCGAGCGTGCCCTTGTCGGCATGCACTTCCTCGACCACGGCATCAGTGTTCTCGAAGGCGCCTGTCTTGATCTTGACCCGGTCCCCCTTTTCGAACTGCACGGCAACCTTGGGCTGCTCCTTGCTTGAGTCCATGTGGGCCAGGACCTTCTCGACGTCATTCGGGTCGGCCGGAGTCGGCTGCGCCTGGCCTCCGACGAAGTCGCCAAAGCCCGGGGTCTCGCGCAGCACGAACCAGACGTCGTCGCTGAGTTCCATCTCGACCATCAGGTAGCCAGGGTAGAGCTTCTTGCGCTTGACGACTTTCTTGCCACCTCGGTGGTCTGCAATCGTCTCGGTCGGAACGACGATTTGCGGCACGAGACCTTCAATGCCAGCCTGCTTCAGCCGGCGGATCATGCTCTGACGGATCGTGTCTTCGCGCCCGACTTGGACACGCAGGAAATACCACTCCTGCTTGGCCATCAGGCCGCGCCCCCCATCAACATCATCATGGCCTTGGCCAATCCGAGGTCGACGACGAACAGGTAGACGAACAGGACCAACACCATGCAAGCGACCGCAATCGTGCCGTGCCAGGTCTCCGTCCACGTCGGCCAAGTCACCTTCTGCATCTCTGCTTCGGTGTCAATCAAGGCGTCCGCAATGCGCTTGCGGTTGAGGATGCGGGAGATGCAGAAGCCAACAAACAACCAGACGCCGAGCGCGATGCACGTCGAGGTCTTCAGGGTGCCGAGGATCGGGAACGGATCGACGTAGGTCGTGTCGGACTCCGCCATCCAGCCGGCGACCATGTCGGAGAGCCCACCGCCGCGGAAGCAACCGAATGCAACCAAGAGGAAGAGCGCCCAGAATGAAAACATCCGGGCGTAACGGCCGTCGTTCTTGCGATAACTCACAGGGTCTACATTCCTTGCTGTCGGTCGGGTCCGCCCCACATGGGGTTTCACCGCGCTGCAGCCAGCCAAACTCGACAATTGCTCTCGATTGGCCCATAAAATGGACCAGCCGAAAACCCTAATGGCCGCAACACCAAAGTGCCACGGCCAAAGATGCGTCACGGACCAATCAAGGTCTGCGGCGCCTTACCAGAAAGTGGCAGGGCAACTAGGACTCGAACCCAGAACCTGTTGATTTGGAATCAACTGCACTACCAATTGTGCTATTGCCCTCTGCCTAGCGAACGAGGCGGGCCATGGCCCACCCCGCTGCTTTGTCGGGCCGCCGAGGATAGGACAACGGTCTCAGGAAGACCAGCCCGTCTCGGAAGCCCTGCGATCCCGAACTTACTCGAGGATCTCGGTGATGCGGCCAGCACCAACGGTGCGGCCACCTTCGCGGATGGCGAAGCGCATGTGCTGGTCCATCGCGATCGGCATGATCAGCTCGACGCTGATCTCGACGTTGTCGCCCGGCATGCACATCTCTGCGCCAACCAGGTCGGCCGTGCCAGTCACGTCCGTCGTGCGGAAGTAGAACTGCGGGCGGTAACCGCTCATGAACGGCGTGTGGCGACCACCTTCGTCCTTGCTGAGGGCGTAGACCGAAGCCTTGAACTTGATGTGCGGCGTAACCGACTTCGGAACGGCGAGAACCATGCCGCGCTCGATGTCTTCCTTCTTCATGCCGCGGAGCAGGAGACCGACGTTGTCGCCAGCCTGACCTTGATCCAGCGTCTTCTGGAACATCTCGACACCGGTGACGGTGGTCGGACGGGTATCGCGGATGCCGACAATCTCGACGGCGTCGCCGACATTGATGATGCCACGCTCGATACGACCGGTAGCGACGGTGCCGCGACCTTCGATCGAGAAGACGTCCTCAACGGGCATCAGGAATGGCTTGTCGACGTCGCGCTCCGGTTCCGGAACGGCTTCGTCGATGGCATCCATCAGATCGAAGATGCACTTGCTGTCGGGGTTATCCGGGCCCGGATCCTTCGTCTGGAGAGCCGCGAACGAAGCGCCACGAACAACCTTGGCGTCGTCGCCCGGGTACTCGTACTTGCTGAGCAGTTCGCGGATTTCCATCTCGACGAGGTCGAGAAGCTCTTCATCGTCAACAAGGTCACACTTGTTCAAGTAGCAAACGATTGCCGGAACACCAACCTGACGAGCGAGCAGCACGTGCTCCTTCGTCTGCGGCATCGGACCATCGTCAGCAGCCACGACCAGGATGGCGCCGTCCATTTGGGCCGCACCGGTGATCATGTTCTTGATGTAGTCGGCGTGTCCCGGGCAATCGACGTGAGCGTAGTGACGGTTCTTCGTCTCATACTCAACGTGCGCGGACGAGATCGTCACAACACGGCTCGGGTCACGAACCGTGCCGCCCTTGGCGACCGACGCGTATTCCTTGTACTTGGCCAGACCAACAGCTGCGAGCGTGTAGGTAATGGCCGCGGTGGTCGTGGTCTTGCCGTGGGCAACGTGCCCGATAGTCCCCACGTTGACGTGGGGCTTAGTTCTGGAGAAGGTTTCCTTGGCCATGAGTCTGGGTCGGGGGATTTAGTCGGTCGTGGGTATTCGCTCTAGACTGAAGAACTTCAGCGGTGAGACGAATGGGATGGAGCTGCTACTGGGACTCGAACCCAGGACCTCCTCCTTACCAAGGAGGTGCTCTACCACTGAGCTATAGCAGCTTGCGAAATCAGAAAGTGAAGAAAGAACAGTGAGTCGGGAAGCCGCCACCAGTCACTGCATGCGATTCATTGGCAGGCATCGGTCGAAACCGATGCACCAG
>CAXBFC010000131.1:0-17736 GCA_963974725.1 uncultured bacterium
ATCCTCGTGCTGGCCGAAGTCTACGACGCGCTCGCCGAAGTCCGCAGCTACAAACCAGCGTGGCCGATCGCCAAGATCGTCGCGTTCTTCCGTGCCGAGGCCGGCAAGCAATTCGACCCGGACCTCGCCCACCTCGTCGCGAGCGGCCTGGAGAAGAGCGGCTCGCGCTTCTTCGCTGCCAAGAAAGACATGCTGTTTGCGTGAGATCGCGAGCCGGGGCTCTGTGGCCTCGGCAGCGCGCCACCGCCGGCCAGCTTGCCGGACGTAACGCATCGCGCAGCACCGAGCTGCGCTTGAGCGCGCCTTGCCATGAGGCCTGACGGCGTGTGTGCGCCGCCCTGACCGAGACCTCGGGATCGAAACTGCTCCAGGAGCTCACCCCGGGCAAAGGCACCCAGGGGGGCCTTGCTGCCCGCCGGATTGCGGTGACAATGCATTTGTTCCAGCCGTGGTCCACAGCGACGGCGACTGGTACACTTCCGCGACCCCTCTGCGGCCTTCGAGACGCCTGCCCCTCACGTCTCCCGGCTGACCGTCCATTGCCTCCCCAAATCACGATGCAATCGAATTCGCTGCGCGCGACGGCCCTGCTGTCCCTCCCCTTCTGTGCTCTCCTTCCCTTCGCCAACTGCCAGGCACCAGTAGCCGGCAGCGGCGCTAGTGCAACCGCGCTACCGGCCGCCAACGACGATGTCGGTGGCTTGCCCAAGTTCCTACTCAAGGTGCCGGCTGGCACCGTGCAGGTTGGCCTGGACGTCAACACCTTCGCGGACGCGTGCGCCCAAGCAGCGTTCTGGTTCAATCCGAAGAAGGCCCACGAGGCCGCCGCCGACAAGTACAAGACCGCGCTGCGCCGGTCGTCGTCGATCATTGGCCGCAAGCCTTACCAGGTCGGAGAATTCTACCTGGGCAAGTGGCCGGTCAAGAACAGCGAATACATGGTGTTCGTTGACAGCCAGCGCGCCGCCGGCGTCGAAATCCGCCCACCGTTCCACTGGTGGCGCTACGGCTGTGAAGCCGACTACAACAAGCGGCTCGAAGAGATCCGCAAGCTCTACCCGAAGAACCCCGACGGCCCCATCAACTACTGGGAGCTGAAGGGCCACGAACTCCCCTACAAGGCCCAAGACGAAAACGGCAAGTCGCTCGCCGACCACCCAGTCGTCTTCCTGACGTGGCGCGAAGCCAACGCCTTTGCCGCGAGCATCGGCATGCGCTTGCCGACCGAGATCGAACTCGAGCGCACGATGCGCGGCAACGGCACGCACACGTGGCCCGGTGGCGAACGCGGCCCAGAGCACGACAAGTACACCGAGAAGATGCTCGAGTTCCTCGGCATGGCCCGCACGTCGGACTTGCACAGCAAGCCGGTCGGAACGGTCATCGGGGCACACGGCCCATTTGGTCACCTGGACATGTTCGGTCAGGTTTGGCAGATGGTCGGCGACCTCGGTTACGACCCGATCCACGGCGACATGGACGATTGGCTGAAGCAGTGGGACCTGCTGCACAAGCACAAGACTGCCCGCATCGTTGAGAAGAAGCCGGTGTACCAAGGCCAACTGACGGTCGCCAAGGGCGGTTCCTATCTCTCCTACCAAGAGCCGGTGCAGTTGATGATCGACGCGCGCGCGCCGATTCAAACCACTGCCTGCCTTGAGTCGCTAGGCATGCGACTCGCCAAGAGCATCGCGCCTGGCTACGACTTCCTGTACTCGATGCAGCGCGTGCAGTTCAACACGGGCGCATTCGCCAAGGACCAAGCGCTCAACTTCAACGAACTGGTTGGCTCGGAGCGCTACACGCTCGACGCAACCGGCTTCCCGAACAAGTACGAAGCCGTCGCGTTCGCTCCGGTCAACTGGCTGTCGACGGAGAAGAGCGCCAAGATCAAAAAACTGGTCGAAGCCACGCAGCTCAAGCCGATGCTGATCGGCGCGCTCGCGACCACGGCCACGTTCGACAACGGCACCAAGCCGGGCCTTTACTCGGTCTTCTACCGCGAAGGCGGCATCCCCAAGGAACTGCGCGACGCCACCAAGACCGGCTACCGCGAAGTCACCAAGGCTCGCAAGGAAGAAGCCAAGCGCGCCAAGGCCGCCGAGAAGGCAGGCAAGAAGGATGACGAGAAGAAGAAGAAGTCGAAGAAGCAGGACGAGGTTCGCAAGTGGCGCATGGTCACCAAGAAGTACGGCCTGACCGACGACGACATGGTCTCGACCAAGGCGGCCAACGGCGACTGCGGCTACGTCATCATCGACGGCGTCAAGATCCCGACCGACCGCGACGCGTTCATCTTGAGCACGAAGGGCGCGATGGTTTCCGTCCTGCCAGGCACCAAGAAGAAGCCAACCAAGATCCCGGCGTTCGCGGGCACGCTCGAGATGGAAGCCGTCGAAGGCCAGAAGGCCAAGAGCACCGCCAAGCTGAAGTTCGGCATTCCGCTGGTGAACGGCAAGCCAAAGGTCGTCGTCGCCTTCGATCTTCACGCCGTGCTCGATCTCGCGATTGAAGGCAAGCCCTGGCGCTAGAGCGCTGTGTCGGGGCCGGCTTCGAGCCGGCTCAGACACGCAGGCCGCGGCAGACACGCGCAGGTCGAAATACTCTGCTGGGATGCTGCCGCTGGGATTCTGCCGTTGGGATTCTGCGGCTGGATCCACAATGCAATTGCCCCGCGCCAGCGGGCCCGTCACCGCCAGCGCACCGATCGCGATCGGCTTCTGCCGGGCCCATGGATCGACTTGCACCGCCAAGTGAACGTCGGGCAATTGAGCGTCGGGCCCCCAAAGCTTGGCAACAAACCCAAGTTCGTAGTCGTCTTCGATCTGCGCGCCGTGTTGGATCAAGCACCTCCGACTGAGGTTGCGCCCTGGCGCCTGCCGAAGAACGAGTAGCGCCCGCGCAGTTCGCGCGGTGCCCAACCAGACCAACCGTGAGAACTGCCAAGTGAGCGCCCCCAACCACCCCGACGCGATCGCAAACATCACCAGCAAGGCCAAAGACGCCTTCTTCGTTCAGGACTACACCGGCTCGCCGCGCATTGACGGGGTCGAGATCGTCGGCCTGAATCGCTTCAACGATGACGGCGGTGCGATCACCGAACTCGGCCGGATGACGGCCGGCATGCACGAGCAACTGCCCGGCTTCGAAGTGAAGCAGGTCAACTACTCGGAAATGGAACCGGGCGCCTGCAAGGCGTTCCACCTCCACCATCGCCAGACCGACGTCTGGTATGTGCCACCGTGCGACAAGCTGCTGTTGGTTCTG
This sequence comes from uncultured bacterium, assembly GCA_963974725.1. Classification (GTDB taxonomy): domain Bacteria; phylum Planctomycetota; class UBA1135; order UBA1135; family UBA2386. Next base: position 3,268 of record CAXBFC010000131.1, read on the forward strand.
CACGACTGCCGTGAGGGCAGCAAGACCGAAGGCCAGACGATGCGGTTCGTGCTCGGCGACGGAAAAGACCGCCTCGTGCGCATCCCGCCCGGTGTCGCGCACGGCGCGCGCAACATCGGTCAGAAGACCGGCCGCATCATCTACATGGTCGACGTGATGTTCTCCGCCGACGACGCCGAGTGCGACGAAGGCCGCCTGCCGTGGGACTACCTCGGCGCCGAGATCTGGGAAATCGTCCGAGGCTAGCCCGCATACCTCACGGGCTAGGCACCGAGGTGCACCGCTACGCGGCGCGCCTGATCACAACAACGGCGAAAACAACGCGCAGCCGCCATCGATCGCGCGCCAAAATGGATTGCTCGGCAGCGACTCAGGCGTCACTTGCTGGAAGCAAGCCTGTCGCTGCTCGACCGTCGCCTGGATCGCGGCCGCCAACGGTTCGGCGTTGAGCGCGACTGCCGCGAGTTCGAAGTTGAGGTTGGCGCTGCGCAAGTCGAGGTTGGCGCTGCCAATGCACACCGTACTGTCATCTACGACCAAGAACTTGGTGTGGTTGTACTCCTTGATCGTCTCGTAGAGCTCTAGGCCTGACTCAAGTAGCTGCCGGTAGTGATGGCGCTGCGCATGGTAGAGAAAGGCAGCTTCGGCGCACGGGCCGTTGGTATAGATGCGCACCTTGACGCCACGTGCCACCGCCAGCTGTAAGGCGAACTGCAGCGTCGACGGCATGACCAGATACGGCGAACTGAGGGTGATCGTGGTGTGCGCTTCTCCGATCGCTTGGAACAACGCAAACGACAACGCCGACGGCACATCATCCGGGCCACTGCTCACGATCCCGACCCGGCACGTCCCGGCTGGGTCGCACGGCGAGCGGCTGGTGCCCCCCGCAAGTTCCTCCGGCAGCACTTCATCGGCCGCCGTGCACCAGTCCTGCACGAACACGTCCTGCAGCCAATCGACAGCCGGCCCGCGCACTTCCATCATGGCGTCGTACCAACGCCGCCGCTTGCCGACCCGATCGTGCCGGTATTCGTCAGCGATGTTGCGCCCCCCGAGAAACGCAACAGAACCGTCAACAACCAACAGCTTCCGGTGGTTGCGAAGGTTGAGAGTGAATGGACGCCGCTTCCACAACAGGGGCAAGAACGGCACCGCCTGGCCTCCGGCCGCTCGCAGCGGCCTCAAGTGCGCCGTCTTCAGCCCCCAGCTACCGACCGAATCGAAACACAGCCGAACCTTCACACCGCGAGTTGCCGCCTCGGTCAGCAGTTCGAGAAAGCGCAGGCCAGTGCTGTCGGGCCGCAAGATATAGACGACACAATGAACGTGTTGCTCGGCCTTCCCGATGGCGGCGCTGGCCGCCGCGAAGAAGTCTTCGCCGCGAGGCAGCCAGCGGAGTGCGTTGCCTTCAGAAAGGCCACCGCGGCATTGCAGCAGGCGATCCAGTCCCGAGGTCGGCTTGGGCGGCTCAGGGTTACCATCGTCAAGCGGCCGCACTTCGCGCAGGCGCCGCTCGCTTTGCTGCGTGCGACGCAGGCGCCGTAGCTGCAGGGTGCGCGGCAGCAAGTAGTAGAACATCAACCCGAGCCACGGCGTGGCCAGGATCAAGACCATCCACAACAACGTGCTGGCCGCCGAACCACCGCGCACGAGCACGCGGTAGACGAACATCACCGCCAAGATTTCGCCAACGATGGCGAATGCCACCAGCAGGCCTTGCCACGACCAGACGTTGGCCCAGAAGTTGGCCCACATGCCCGACGGCAAATCGTCGACCGGCAGCCAGGCGATGGTCGCGATCAGGGCTGGCTCGGCCAGCAGCATGCGCTACCTCGGCTTGACGGGAACGGTGCCGCCCATCTTGCCCATCAACGGGAGCACGCGCCGGACGCGCTCGCCAGCAGCGTTCTCGCACTCCGTGCCGAGCACGAAGTATTGACCGAGCTTCACGTCGCGACCCAGCGGACGATCCAGATAGAACGTCGCCCGCCAACCACTCGCGATCGTCAGTGGCTGCATCGAGACGTACGGCTGCCAGTCGGAGCCCCCGGCAGCCCGGCCATCCATCTGACGCAGCAGCACTTCGCCCATCGCGTCCTTCGATGCGCCCGCCTCCGGGCCGACGCGGAACTTGATCGGCTGCTCGCTTGGGTTCTCGACGAGAACCAAGACCCGAGTGTCCGGGTGGTAGACATCGATCGAGATGTTGGCCCCATGAATCGTGCCACCGAACTTGCCGGCACCTAGAGGCGACCACTTCGTGCCACCGGACAGTTCGTAGCGCAGCCACGGGCGCGGCGGCGGGGTGTGACAAGCTGCGAGCATCGCAAGGCCCACCAAGCACAGACATCTATTCTTGAGCATCACGAGCGAACATAGACCCAGCGCGCGGTTCGCCAACAAAGAGCCTGCACATTTGCAGCCCAGGGCCCAATTCCGTTCGGCAAGGAACAGTCCGGTCAGGCCTCCATGACAGCGCCAGATCGCACCACGCCTGCCGACTCGGGGCCGGCCACTGTCGGGCTAGGTGGTGGTCCAGGTGGCTGCCACGTTCGCTGCCCACGCCGCTCCCGCGGGCCGATGCCCAAGGGACCCTGGGCGAGTTGCAAGGGCCCCAGGCAAGCGAAGGAACCCAGATCAGTGAAGTAACCCTGATGAGTGACGTAGCCCAGATGAGTAAAGCAACCCAGACAAAGACAAAAGGCCATCTACGCGGTGCGTAGATGGCCTTTTGATGTGGAGCCGACGATGGGATTCGAACCCGCGACCTATGCTTTACGAAAGCATTGCTCTACCAACTGAGCTACGTCGGCACTCGTTGGGCGAAGGAGAGTAGCCAGCGATTCGGGAGTCGTCCAGTGCGTTTTGCACAGTCTCTCCAAAGGGGAATCGGCAGCTCTTATGGCGATCAGGCCCCCCAAACAAGAATCTTCCTCAAACGAGAAACGGCCGCAGCACCCCAAAGTGCTGCGGCCGCTTCTGCGACAGCTCACCGTTAGGTGAGCCAGGTCCACTCACCGTTAGGTGAGCAAAGATCGTTCTGGACGAGCGAACTAGCCTTCGCTGCTCGAACCAGCAACGCGGCTGAGCATCTTGCGCAGCTCGGCCTTCTTCTGCGCGTCGATCTTGGCCATGCCAAGTGCCGCCGCAATCGCGGTGCGCAAGCCGGAGTCGGTGCTGCCTTCGATGGCGCCCTTCAGCGCGGCGTAGACGTTGTCCGGGCAGTTCGACATGCGGCCGAGCACACCACCGATGGCCAGCGCCGAAGCCTTCTTCAGGTCGTCGCTGCCGTTCTCGAGCGCACCGACCAGGGCGGTCAGCTGGGGCTCGCCACCGGACAAGCCGATCGCGCGCGCTGCCGGAACCGCGACGCTGTCGCCACGGTTGAGTTGCAGCGCCAGGTTGGCCATGGCACCACCGATGTCAGCCTTGCGGCTTGCGAGGCTCAGCAGCGCGGCCGAAGCCTTGCTGGCGTAACCTTCGGCGCGAGCGCCACCGGGGTTCTCCGCACCTTCGAGGGCCGCAGCAACTGCAGTTTGCAGCTTCTCAGCGTCGAGTGGCGCGGTGATGAAGGTCACATCGCTGAAGTGCTCGGCAGCAGCTTCCTCGTCCTTGGTGACGATGATGATCTTCGTGTTGTCCATGCGGCCATCCTTGCGGATGTTGCCGATGACATCTTCCGGCAGCGCGTCGGGGAGGACCTGGTTGATCACCACGACGTCGATGCTCGGGTTGCCCAGCAGCGTCAGCGTGCCGGTCGTCGCACTTGCGTCGATGGTGTAGTTCTCCGAGCGGTTGCCGTTGGCAACCAGCGCAACCGCGCGGCTCGCCGCGTCCGGCATGATCATGTGGATCGTGTTGACCTTCTCCTCGGTGACGGCTTGGGCAAGCACGTCGACGACGGTGGTCAGGTTCGGCACATCGCTACCGGTGCTCGAGCGAACGATCGCTTCGGCGGCGGCGTATTGGATGCGCTTGTCGGTGCTCTTCAGCGCGCCAAGCAGCGTCGTCTTGTCCTGCAGGACACCCGTGTCGGCCAGCACTGCGATGGCTTCGATGGCGACCGGAGCAATGCCTTGCTTGACCGCTGCATCGAGTGCGCCACGCATGGCGTCGGAGCCCGAGGCGAGTGCGGCGATGCGCAGCTCCGCGGCAACTGGCCCCATTTCGGCGACCGACTCGTCGCCGGCGGCGATCGAAGACTGGATCAGGTTGGACTGCGCCAGGTTCGCGGCGGCGACGGCGCTGCGGGCTTCGACACTTTGCGGTGCGATGCGGGCGGCGTCCGCGGCGGCCGACTTGGCCAACTCGCTCGGGTAGAGCAGCGCCGGCACGTCCGTGGCAACGAGCTTGTCGTCAACCAGCGTCCAGACAACCTTGCTGAAGCCGCCAACCGGCACGTTGCCGCGCAGGTAGCTGTTCGATTGCGCCAGCAGTTGGCTCAGCGCGTCGCCGTTGCCGTTCTTCTTGGCGACGAACTTCTTGGCGATGGTGCTGATGTTGACGCGGTCGTCGTTGGCGAGGTGCGTCAGGATCGGTAGCGCGCGGGCGTCACCAATCAGGTTGAGCGCGGCGCATGCGTTCTGCACGGCCAGGTCGTTGCTGCTCTTGAGCGACTCGATCAACGGCAGAACCGCAACCGAGTGCAACTGCGACAGAACACTGATCGCGTGGATCTGGCCTTCGGGATTGTCGGAATCGCCCAGGATTGCAGCGAGTGCCGGAACGGCGAACTCACCATGCTTCTGGACGAGCTCGTTGACGGCGGCTTGACGCGTGCCGTAGTCGTTGCTGCCGTCAGTGGCAGTAGCAACCAGGGCGTTGATCGCAGCTTCATCGCGAGAGCGCTCTTGCTGCGTGGTCTTGGCGCGATCGAGGATCGAACGCGCGATCTTCGAGACTTCGCCTTGCTCGGTCATGAGCATGTACCACTCATCTTGCGAGATGGACTGATACAGGTCGTGGGCCGCCTCGTTGGAAGGATCACCGGCGATGATCTCTTGCAGTTTGGTCGTTGCCTCCTCCTTCTTGTTGAGGCGAAGCAGGTTGACGGCTTCCTGTAGCGGCGAACCTTGCGCCAGGGCCGAACCGCCGATTACGAGAGCAACAGCAGCGGCTAGGAGAGACTGATGGAACGAACGGGCCATGAAAGCGGACTCCTTTAGGAGATTCGGATGCGGTAGGGGTCTGGAGAGGGCTCGGACAAATTACGACACGTGGGCGTTGGGACGAAGCACGCATTCGTAACTCCCCCTCCGCTCCGCATGCGGGTTGGAAAGGGCTGTCGAATGCTATGTTCCGTCGCCGAGCCGTCAAGTAGACGAACCCATGTGCTTGGTATCTGGGACAGGATACCTCGGCTCGCCCAGCTTGCGTGATGCCGGTATTCCGCCTCAGGCCCCCAAGAGCCGCCATTCCGATGCCATCGGGGGCTTGCGGCGGGACAAATCCGCAGATACGCCCAAAAGTGGGCTCCGGGAGGCCGCTGGCACGGTGGCGGCGGGCCGCTACAACCTTTCGTCATGACAGACCAGGCGACCGTCTTGATCGTCGATGACCACCGGGCCGTCCGGGAAGAGATCGCATTTGCCCTCGATTTCGACGGCTGGAAGACCCGGGAGGCCGAAGATGGGCCCTCGGGGCTCGAGCAGGCCCAGGATCCGGCTGTCGACCTGGTGCTGCTGGACGTCAAGCTGCCCGGGATGGACGGGCTGGAGGTGCTGCAAAAGCTCAAGGAACTGCGCCCGGAGCTGCCAGTGGTGATGATTTCGGGTCACGGCGACCTCGACACGGCGGTGCTGGCGGTGCGCCGCGGCGCCTATGACTTCTTGCAGAAGCCGTTCGCGACCGACCGGGTGGTGCTGTCGTTGAAGAACGCGCTGCGGACCCAGCGGCTGGCCAGCGAGAACGAAACCCTGCGCGCGACGATCCAGTCCGAGCAGCAGTTGCTCGGCGGCAGCGACCGCATGGAGCAGGTGCGCACGATGATCTCGAAGGTCGCGCCCACCGATGTCGCCGTGTTGATCACCGGCGACAACGGCACCGGCAAAGAACTTGTCGCGCGCCAATTGCACGTGCAGAGCAAGCGCAAGGAGCGCGAATTCCTGGCCGTGAACTGCGCCGCGATTCCGGAGGACCTGGCCGAGAGTGAACTGTTCGGACACGAGAAGGGTGCGTTCACCGGAGCACAGAATGCGCGCGCGGGCGCGTTCGAGCTGGCAGACGGCGGCACCTTGTTCCTCGATGAGATTGGCGACATGCCGCTGGCGATGCAGGCCAAGCTGCTGCGCGCGCTGCAAGAAGGCGTTGTGCAACGGCTCGGCAGCCAAGTCACCACGAAGGTCGACGTGCGCGTGCTCGCAGCGACCAACCAAGACCTCGAGGCGATGGTGCAGGAGAAGACGTTCCGCGAAGACCTCTACTACCGGCTGCATGTCGTGCGCGTGCACCTGCCACCGCTGCGCGATCGACCGGACGACGTCACCTTGCTGGCCGACCACTTCTTGCGCAGCGCGACGAAGCGCAACGGACTCGGCACCAAGCGGCTGGCGAAGGCGGCGCTCGATTGGCTGCGCGGGCAACCGTGGCCTGGCAACGTGCGCCAACTGAAGAACGTTCTCGAAGGGGCCGCCGTGCTCTCGGACGGCACCGAGATCGGAGTCGCCGACCTCGAGTGCAACGCGCCACCGCAGCCCGGCCGTTCGGCCGAAGGACAGGCGGATTGGTTCGGCTACGCGCGCCTGGAAGACTTCCGCGCGGCGACCGAGAAGGAGTTCCTGCGCCGCAAACTGCTCGAGTTCGGCGGCAACATCAAACGCACCGCCGAGAACATCGAGCTACAGCGCAGCAACCTCTACAAGAAGCTCGACCGCTACGGGCTGAAGTAGGCCTGGGCCAGGAGGGTCGCAGCGGCGCGTCTTCCCGGCGTGTCGCCGCCCGCGCCGACGATGTTGTTGCTTGCCCTGGAACGGCACGAGCGGCCTTCCCCGGCCGGTTTCGGGCTTCTGGGCTTCCGCAAGACACTGCTTGCCAGGTCACAGCCGGGCATGGCAGCCGGCAAGGTACTGCAGCCGGGCTCAGCACCAGGCGCGCAAGGCGTCGCTACTCGGCCTTGGTTGGCATCTTGAACTCTTGGCCGACCTTCAGGTTGGACGACAAGCCCGGGTTCATGCTCAGGATCACCTTGACCATCTTGTCGGCCTTGCCCTTGCCGTAGCGCTTGGCCGAAATCGACCAGAGGTTGTCGCCGCTCTTGACCGTGTAGGTCATGGCTTCGCCAACACTCGCGACCCCAACCGTGCCGCCGCTCGAGTTGCCGCGAGCGGTTTCCGCTTCACTCGGTCCACGTCCGGGCATCGCAAAGCCTGGGCGCGTCACGGATGGACGCGGCATGCCAGCTTCGGGCGCGCCTCGCGACGGGTTCATCAGCGTGCGACTCGAACCCGAGCCGTTCGGGTTGCCGATCAGCGTACGTGGCGTCGGTGCTCGCTGGGCTTCGCTAGCCTCTGCTTCGATGATGGCCGCGAGCACTTCGTCGTCCACCCACGGCACCATGACTTGACTGCCGATGGTCAACTTCGTGGTTTCCTCATTGAGCCTCAGCGCTTCCTCGAGGTATCCCTCGGTTCCGCCGCACCAGCGACGCACGAGCTTCTCAAAGGCATCGCCACGCTTTACCGGCACCCAACGCACGAATCGCTCCTTACGGCTCGGGCCGAGCTCGCGGGCAACCACGTCGCTGGCTAGCAGCGGCTTGGCGTTGAGCGGCTGCTCGTTTGAGGAACCCCCGCCAGAACTTCCGTTGAGCTGCTCGGCGAGAGCCTTGGCCTTCGCTTCCGCTTGCTTCGCAACTTCGGCTTCGCTGAGCTTCGGCTGCAGAATATCGTTGAGGCCCTTCGATGTGTTCTCTTGCTTGCTCGCTGCATCGACTGGGTCGTTGCCGAACATCACCGCAATGACCAGGATCAGAGCGAGGAAGCCCGTGACCGCGTAGACCAACAACCGTTCGTTTTGCTTCATAGCTACCCTCCAGCCGAACTTGGTTCGACCTGACCGATGGAATCGATCTAACCGTGCGCGAATGGAATCACGACCTCGCGAGAGCTACTCGCATTGACCGGATCGGGACCCACTCCAATACCTAGTTAACCTGCCCAGCCGCGACGATCGTCGCGACCAGTTGCTGAACTGACCGCAGCCGGCGCAGCATTGTCTTCGGGATGACCGCCCGTCGACGGCAGGAATGCTACGCCAACTACGCGGTCCCGCCAAGCAAAGGACCAACGAAGTTGTGTCGTAGCAAGGCAGTCTGTTCAGCGGCCGGCGCGGTGTTCGATGACCGAGGTGCCCTTTGGCACATCGAACTGAGCCGTCGGCGCGTCCTTCGGATTGGCGCGCGCATTGCGCAACTCGATGGCGACGAGGTCGCCAGAATGGTCGCGATACGCAACCGAACACAGCGTCACCTGCAACGTCGCCGGCTCGCTCGCCGTGTTGCTGGAGCGCGCCTTCTCGACGTTCTTGGTCTCGCGGACCTTGGCCGGAGCCTGGTCCGTGGCCACCACCGGGACCGCCAACTCAAAGGTCACGACGAGTTCCTGCAACCGTTCACGCATCGCCTTGCTCTTCGGAACCAAGCGAACAGAACGCCGCGGAACTGAGCCGACCGCGACGCTTTGCGAATTGGCGTTCCCCGCCAATAATCCGGCGACATCGAAGTCCTTGAGCAACCCGTTCGCGTCGCCTCCGACCGCGGCGAACAACCCCCGAGACAGATCGGGACCTTCCAAAGTGAAGCGCTCCAAGCGTTTGCGACGAGGGCGGAACACCTCGTAGAGTTCCTTGGTCAGCCGCACGATCGACTCGCGCGGCTTGCTGGCACGGAACACGACGCAGGCCGGCTTGCGCACGAACAAGAAGCTGCCGCTACTTCGCAACGGCTTCTTGCTGAGCGTGGTGGTGCGTCGCTGCACGTAGTCGGCGACCAGGACCTGCACCGACTTGCTCTGCTCGGCGTGGCGACGCAGCAGCTCGATCGCTTCGTCGCGCTGCTCGCTGGTGACCTTCGGCTGGGGCTGCTGGGCATGCTGGGCCGGCTTCGGCGCCTGCTGCTCTTGTGCCAACGCGGCAACCGGCAAGCCGAGCAACACGCAGACTAGAGTTCGACGGTTCATGGCCAGAAAATCATAGAGCATCGCTGGTCACGCCCACGACTGGCGACGAGGAATCCGCCTGACGCGGCACCAGTTGCACCCGCCGCTGCAGGCGGCCGAGCAGGAAGAAAGTTTTCATGCGCAAGCGGTCGAGCCAGTTCAAGTCGAAGCCACCGGCCAAGACCTTGGCGATCGCGCGCCGCAGCCCGAAGTACGGACGAGGCTCGAAGAACAGGTCACGAGTCGCCGGGTCGTAGAAGCCGAGCACGAACTTGCGGACGAAGTTGTAGCGGCGGCGCAGCGTGCGCTCGTAGCGCTTGGCCGCTAGCGCGCGCCGCGGTGAGGGCTGCAAGTAGCCCAGAATCGCAGCCTTCGCCGACTCCAGCCCGGACTGCAACGCCAACTGCACGCCGCTCGACCAGACCGGATCGAGGAACGAACCCGCGTCCCCCGCCAAGAACCAGCGATCGCCGACGTAGCTCTCGGTGCCGTAGCTGAAGCCACTCTCGGCACGGAACTCGGTGGTGCGCTCGGCATCGAGCAGCCACTGCGCCGCCAGCGACGACGAGTTCACCGCGGCCGCGAAGATCGCGTCGAGATCGCCCTTGTCCTGGTGTCGGTATTCCTCGATGTCGAGCACCACGCCAACACTGGTGAGCTCGTCCGACAACGGAATCCACCAACTCCAACCGAGGTTGGGCAAGCTGACGATGCGGGTGTCATCAGCGCGGATGCCAACGTCTCGAGGAATGCCGCGAAAGTGCGCGAACACGGCCGCCTTCTGCAGCTCGGGATCGGGAATGCGCACACCCTCGCTCTTCGCAACCAAGCCACCGCGACCGCTGGCATCGATGATCACCCGCGCCCGAGCCGTGTGCGCGGATTCGTCAGCGTGGGCAAACGTCACCGTCACGCCCTCGTTGTCGATCTCATACGACCGCGCGCGCGCCACCACTGCTTCGGCACCCAGCGATTCAGCGTGGTCGAGCAGCAACTTGTCGAACTCGGCGCGATGCACCTGCACCGTGGTCGACGGTTCGATGCCGTTGGTCGCAAAGTCGAACACGACGCGGTAGCTTCCGCACGACGAACGCAGCTGGCCGCCGCATTTGGGTTGGAAGCCGCGGGCTGCGATCTTGTCGGCGCAGCCAATCTCATCGAAGACGTAGTTGCCGAGTGGCAACAGCGATTCGCCGACGTGAAAACGCGGGAAGCACTCGCTCTCGATCACCAAAACCGAGTGGCCGTGCTTGGCCAGGTAGCTGGCGGCGACGGAGCCCGCGGGCCCCGCACCAACGACAATCACTTCGTAATCGATCGCCAATGAGACCCTAGCCGCCGAGGTCGACGCTGTTGTCGCGCGCGAAGTCCTGGGCGGACTCATAGCCAGCGTCGGCGTGACGCATGACGCCGGTGCCCGGGTCACAGGTGAACACGCGCTGAATGCGCGCGGCGGCTTCGTCGGTGCCATCGGCGACGGTGACCTGGCCGGCGTGGACTGATTTGCCCATGCCAACCCCACCACCGTGGTGAATCGAAACCCAAGTCGCACCGGACGCCACGTTGAGCATCGCGTTGAGCAGCGGCCAGTCGGCGATCATGTCGCTGCCGTCCTTCATGGCTTCGGTTTCGCGGTATGGTGATGCGACCGATCCGCAGTCGAGGTGGTCGCGACCGAACACGATCGGCGCCGAGATCTCGCCCTTTTTGATCAGCTCGTTGACGGCGAGGCCAAAGCGCGCGCGTTCGCCGTAGCCGAGCCACAGGATGCGCGACGGCAGGCCCTGCCAGGCGATCTGCTTTTGCGCCTTTTGAATCCATGTGCGCAGCGACTCGTTGTCGCCGAACATCTCAAGCGCCAGCTCGTCGGTACGGGTGATGTCCTTGGGGTCGCCACTGAGCGCCACCCACCGGAACGGACCGCGGCCGGCGCAGAACAGCGGACGAATGTATTCGGGGATGAAGCCCTTGATACGGAATGCCTCGGCCACGCCGTGGTCACGCGCTTCGGTGCGGATGTTGTTGCCGTAGTCAAACGTGATCGCGCCCATCTCTTGCAACTCGAGCATCAACGACACGTGCTTGGCGACGGTGCGGCCCGACTCTTCGAGATACTTCTTCGGGTTGGACTCGCGCAGCTCGTTGGCCTGCTCGACGGTCATGCCGTCGGGGAAGTAACCGACCAACATGTCGTGCGCCGACGTCTGGTCGGTAAGCATGTCCGGCACGACTTTCTCGTCGCGCAGCACCGTCAGCAGTTCGGTCGCGTTGCAGCAGACAGCAATCGACCACGGCTCGCCGGCCTTGGCCTTCGCTTGGGCCGCAGCAATCGCCGCCTTCGGATCGTCGATGCGCTCGTCGAGGTATTTGGTGTCGAGGCGCTTGTCGATGCGCCAACCTTCGACCTCGGCAGCAAGACACACACCGCCCGCCATCGTGATCGCCAAGGGTTGTGCGCCGCCCATGCCGCCAAGTCCGGCGGTCACCACCAGTTTACCCTTCAAGTCGCTCTGGTAGTGCTGCTTGCCTGCTGCGACTAGCGTTTCGTAGGTGCCCTGCACGATGCCTTGGCTGCCGATGTAGATCCAACTGCCGGCCGTCATCTGGCCATACTTCATCAAGCCGAGCGCATCGAGGCGACGGAACTCATCCCAGTTGGCCCAATCGCCGACCAGGTTGCTGTTCGCGATCAACACCCGCGGCGCATCCGTATGCGTCTTGAAGACGCCGACGCACTTGCCCGACTGCACCATCATCGTTTCGTCGGGCTGCAGGCGCTTCAGCGTCGCCAGAATCTTGTGTAGCGCTTCCGGGTTGCGGGCCGCCTTGCCGAGACCGCCGTAGACGATCAACTTCTCTGGATCCTCCGCGACCTCAGGATCCAGGTTGTTCTGGACCATGCGGTAGGCCGCTTCGATCTGCCAATTCGCACAAGTCAGCTTCGTGCCACGCGGCGCCCGATATTCAGTCATGCTGGTAGCGTGGCGATCGCATGCTGTGGAGGCAACAGTCGTCCCGGACAGGCGCGCCGATTCGCAGCGATTCGTCGGGCGACTCGGAAGGGGCTACTCCGGTCGGCTATTCAATCGGCACGAGCTGCAGAGAATCCTTCGCGAACGACACCGAGCCCTTGGATGCCCGAAGCTCCAAGACCAAAACCACCTCCTGCCGTTCGTGCTCGACTTCGAACGCGAAGCTCACCGAGCGATCCTGCTCCGACCCCTCAGCAACCCAGCCCCGGCGGCCACCAGAGATCCGGATGCCGGCGCCGGGATTGTAGTCATCAGCCTTGGCGACGTCCTTGGTGGTCATCACCGCGCGAAACTCGTAGTGGCCTGGTTGCAACAGGACCGTCGTGCGCCACGAACCAATGCAGCGGCCACAGTGCGCAGCGCCAATCGTGAACGGCGTCTCGAGTTTGCCGTCATTGCCAAGCATGCGCACGTCGCGGCAATCGCTCTGCGTGCGCCACGGCAACTTCGCAAGCGCTGCCCCATCGGCCGGCAGTGTCAGTGGCTTCGGCCAACCAACGTGCACGGCCTTGCTGAGAAACTCCGCCCGCTCCGTCAGCACGCGCTCAAGCTCCCGCTGTTCGGCAACGATCCGGTGCAAGAACGTCGGGGGCATCGTGTCCTTGACGACTGCATGCAACCGCACCGCACGCTTGCGAACGCGCTGGATCAAACTATCGGACGGCGCAAACAACGGCAGCAGCTCGCGCACCCGCTGCTCATAGGCACTGCGCCACTCGGGCTCATCAAGTACGCGCTTGGCGACGCGACCACGCGCATCGGGAAACAATTCAGCATGCGACTTTTGGAAGGTCTGGTCGGTACCGTGGACCAAGAACACCGCGCGCCTGGTGTCGCCGGTAAAATACAGCCGGTAGTTGTTCGGGTTGAGCGTGTAGCCATCCCAGTGACCGATCATCACCTCCGCCGCCATGAAGGTCAGGAACTGGTCGATGTCGACCGTCTTGCGCAACGCAGCCATGCGCTTCGGCCCCGGTTGCAACTCGCAGGCCTCGGCCAGCGCCCGCAGGTCTTCGTAGTCGGGATCACCTTTGCCGACATCGCGATCGAGTTCGTCGTCGACCTCGCCATTGACGCCCCCGTCGTAGAGGTTGCCAAGTTTCCCCGTAAAGCGCTGCTTCAGAAAGCGGGTGTCGTAGCCCTCCTTGAGCACATACAGCCCAAGGTCGCGCTCGCCCAACCACACGCGCGCATGCGTCACCCGTGGCGCAGGCAGACCGGCCCGACGGAACAGTTCGTAGGCCAGGTCTTCGCGCAAGTAGCTCGGGTCTTGCACGGCGTTGTTGAGGTGAAACTTGGTCAACCCATGGAACGCCCCGTCACGCTGGTAGCGATTGACGTCGATGGTCAACCCGGGCTTGTCTGACAAGCTGCGGAAGCTGCCAGCCGAGCCCTTCAGCTTGACCCCCACTTCGACGGCCTCGCCGCGGCCTTCGCGCATGCGCGCCTTGACGTAGCGACGCGGGCTGCTTTTCAGCCGCTTGTGATTGGCGGCCTCGAGCTCGAAACGCAATTCGACAATCGGGCCCGTCTCGAACCAGTGTGCGACCTGGCTCAATGGCCGCTTGCCTTGCTCGACGTCACTGCGCTTGCCACTCTCTTCGAGTTGCGCAAGGCAAAGGCCACTACCTAGGAACGCAACCACCGTTGTCCGCCACGCGACGGTCCCGGCGGCGGTCCAAATCGTCAGGCAGCGCATCGGCACGATCCTAACGCGCGAACGTGACTTCGACCGTCTTCTGCTCGCCGCCGCGCGAGAACGTCAGCGACTTCTTCTTGTCACCGCCAGCCATGGCGCGACGGAACTCGCGCTGCGACTGGATGGCGGTGTCGCCAATTTTCAGGATCTTGTCGCCGGTCTTCAAGCCAGCCTTCGCGGCAACGCTGTCCTTGGTGACCGTGCCGATCGTGACGCCATCGTCGCCGAACTGCACACCGAGCACACGGCGCGCGCGACGCGCGCCGCCACTGAAGCCGCGACGCACCTTCATGTTCTCGCGCGTCAGCAACTCCGGCAGGTTGGCGAGGCCCCAAGCACCGGTTGCAGCAACGACCGAAGAGTGCCGCTGGTATTCAGGAATGGCCGCATCGTAGGTGTCGTACTGCGTGTGGTGCGTGTGCCTGTAGACGGCCCGACCAGCCTGATTCCAGAAGAAGCCCGGCACGCCGACCGCGGTAAACGCCTCGTGGTCACTGCCGATCGGCGTGAACGCGGGAATCTCGCGGATCTTGAACGGCATCTCTTCCGACAACGTCAGCACGTGCTCAAACGCGACTTGAAG
>CAXBFC010000132.1:0-17701 GCA_963974725.1 uncultured bacterium
GCGCCTTCGGCGACCGGGTCGCGCTAGTGATCGCCGATCGCGGCTGCGGTTTGCCGCCAAACGTGCGCACCAGCTTGTTCCAGCGATTCTTCACGACCAAGACCTCAGGAACCGGGCTCGGCCTGGTCAGCTGCCGCCGAATCGCCAGCGAGCTCGGTGGCGATCTCCGGCTCTACCCCCGCTACCGCGGTGGTGCCCGAGCCGTGATGTGGCTACCCAGTGCGAAGGCCTTGCCGACCGGCGCAACAACTGCCGATAAAGAGAGCGCATGGCCCGCCACCAACTGCTGATCGTTGACGACGAACCCGACCTGCGCTGGATGCTGCGCGGACTGTTCGAGGACGAAGGCTTTGACGTCCAGGAGGCCGAGCACGGCAAGCAGGCGCTCGAATTGTTGCAGCAAGCCGCCGATGCGGGCCAGCTGCCGGACGTCGTGCTCAGCGACATGCGCATGCCGGAGATCTCTGGCCTCGAACTGTTGCGCTCGGTGCGACGCCAGTTCACCGACTTGCCGGTCGTCTTGTTGAGCGCCGTCGAAGACCTGGCAACTGCGGTCGATGCAATCAAGGAAGGAGCGTTCGACTACCAGGCAAAGCCGTTCGACCAAGAGCGCCTGAAGCTGTCGGTCAACCGCGCTGCGGAGCAGCACGCGCTGCGCCGCGAAGTGCAACAACTGCGCGATGCCCAAGCGACGACGCCGCTCGACTTTGGCCCAAGCCGACTCGCGCAGGAACTGCGCCGAACACTCGAAATCGTGGCACAGCAAGACACGGTCTCCGTTCTGCTTACCGGTGAATCTGGCACCGGCAAGGAAATCGCCGCGCGCGCCATCCACCACTTGTCGCCACTGCGCGACGGTCCATTCGTGGCGATCGACTGCGGCGCCCTGCCAGAGCACCTGCTCGAAAGCCAACTGTTCGGCCACGAACGCGGCGCGTTCACCGGCGCCGATCGCAGCCGCCAGGGCCTGTTCGTGATGGCCGATGGCGGCACGCTCTTCCTCGACGAACTCGGCAACCTGCCGCTGCCGTTGCAAGCCAAGCTGCTGCGGGCGCTGCAAGAACGTGTCATCGTGCCGGTCGGTGGCCACAAGCCGGTGCCGTTTCGCGCTCGCTTGTTGACGGCCACCAACGCCGATCTGCAAGTCGACATCGAAGCCGGCCGCTTCCGCGTCGACCTCTACCACCGCATCGCCGAGTTCACCGTCGCACTGCCGCCGCTGCGCGAGCGGCCAGATGACGTCGTGCACTTCGCACGCGCGTTTTTGGCTGAGGCCAACGTCGAGATGGGCCGGCGTGTCGACGGATTCACGGTCGCAGGGGAACAAGCGCTGCGCCGCTACCCGTGGCCTGGCAATCTACGCGAACTTCGCAACGCCGTGCGCCGCATGGTCATGCTGGCGAGCAGCAGCGAACTCGACGAATCGGATGTCGGCATCCCCGATGCGAAGTCAGCAACCACCCACACCGTGTCGCCCTTAGTGCATGGCAACGAAGAACAGCCCCTGGCGAAGCGCCTGCAAAACGCGACCAACGCCCTCGAGGAAGAAATCCTGACCCAGACGCTGGCCGCCTGTGACGGCAACAAAGCCGCCGCGGCCAGGACCCTGCGCATTGACTACACGACGCTGCACAGGAAGCTCAAGCGCCACGGCATATCGGGCACCTGAGCGGGGTCCTGAGTTCTGGTCTATGGCACGCTTGCCATGGTGTTGGCGCCAGGATCCATACTGCTGCCACGCCCTCGCCAGTGGACGAACCGCGATGCCATGGGAGGATTGCGATTCCGTGGCACTTGGCCCGTCGGGTGCTCTTGTCTGGCAGATACTCCGGCAACCACTCGCGGCCGCTTCTTCACCTGGGAAGCGGCCGCGGGCATGTACCCACCACGACTTTGTCAGAAGCAACCAGCGCGTTGCGTCGCGATCTTGCCTTACTATTAGCACAGCATGCGCTCCCTGTTGCTGACCCTTGTCGCCCTGCCGATCCTGATCGTCTCCTGCTCCCACGCGGGTGCGGGCGCCAGCAAGCCCGCTGGAGCAGGGACCGGCGCTGGCACGGCTGGCAGCTCCACCGGCGCAGCAACCAGCACACCGGCAATTAGCGACAAGGTCGGCTCCAACCAAGAGGCCCGACTGATCCTCGACCACGACTTCGGCATCGTGCCGCACGGTGAGCAGCGAGAGCACGAGTTTGCCCTCGACTTATCGCAGCTCGGCACGCCACACGTTCCGCTGCGGGTGCACCTGGAGTGTTCGTGCGGCAAGGCCGTGATCAAGATGCGCAAGCCAGACGGCACCGAGCGTCCGATCGACGGCAGCGGCTACGCGCGCAACCTGCCGAAGGACGGCGAGAAGGCGGTGATGCGGATCACGCTGGACACCCGCAAGAAGGAGGCTGTCGACCTGCCAAAGACGGTCAGCCGCGGCTATATCCTGCTGCAGCCGCTCGATGACACCACCGGCATGGCCCGGATTCGCTGGGCGTTCCTGGTGCGCTTCGGCATTGATGCGCCGGTGGTCCTACACCCGTTCGCAGCGCTCGATTTCGGCAGCGTCGCGCAGTCGATGACCGGCAATGTGCTGACCACGATCCGCGGCGATGAAAACCATCCCGACGTGCAGTTCACCTCGGTCGAGACCACGGATTCCAACATCCAAGCCACGCTCGAGCCAGGCGAGGACCACGTGGTGCTGCGAGCCCGCTGCACGCCAGGCGAACTAGGCAACCACCGCGCGCTGGTGCTGATCAAGACCAACCTGCCAGACTATGTGGTCGCGCTCGAAGCGTCCTGGAAGGTCGTTCCGGATCTCGAAGCCGCCCCCATCGACAAGATCTCGATTTCGGCGCGCCTCGACCAAGAACAGCCCGAGCGCATGATGAAGCTGCAGTCGGTGTTGGTGACGGACCACAATCGGGACCGCAGTCCGGAGTTTGTCGTGCGCAACATCGTCGGGAACAACGGCCGCGACGTAACCTCCCTGTTCGCGGTCACCCTGACGCCCGTGCCCAACAAGGACCGCCAGCAACGCATGGAAGTGCGCTATCTCGGCGGGCTGCTCAACGGCGAACCGGCCCGCCCCAACTACTCCTTCCGCGGCAAGATCATCCTGACCAAAAAAGGCGATGGACCTGCGCACCTCGCACCCAGCCTGCCGATTGATTTGGTCGTCTTCCCGTCTCGAAAGCCATGACCCAACTGAACCTCGCGAGCGGCCTGCTGCTCGTCACCGGTATCGCCACTGTCGTCGCCACGTTCGCCCAGTGCGGCCCAGCCAAGGCGACCACGAACGCACAGGACCCGCAAGCTCACGCAAAAAAGTCGGGCGAGCAGGATCCGGTGCCGCCACCGCCAGACGCCATCCGCATCCTGATCTCAGGATTGATGCTCGGTCGACTCGAACCGTGCGGTTGCGCCAGCGGCCAACTCGGGGGCCTCGCGCGTCGCATGCAACACATCGGCGAACAGCGCAACTACGACTTGCTGCTCGAAGGCGGGGACCTCATTTCGGGCACCAGCGAACTGGATAAGCAGAAGCTGTTCACCGCGTCGCAGATCCTGTTCACGATGGAGCGCAGTTATGACGCCGTCGGGGTTGGACTGCACGACCTTGAGTTGCCGCTGGAGGACTGGAGTGGCTTCCTGCTCGGCGGGCCAGCCGTCGCGAGCAACCTGACCAGTACAGCCGAGCTCTGGCCAGCGAAGACGTTCCAGGAGAAGGTCATCCGCGACAAGACGGTGCGCATCGCCTCTTTGTTGCTGCCCGAACTTCCGGAAGCGCTGCGCGGCGAGAAGTCCCACGTGCAACGCACCGACCCGGCCGCGGCGTGGACCAAGGTCTTCGCAGGCCAGGCGGACACGACGATGCGCATTGCGATGGTGCACGGCACCGACACGCAGATCCGCGCGATCATCCCGGCACTGACGCCCCGTCCCGATCTAGTCATCGGCGTCGACCCCGGCTACATCGAACCCGATGGCGCAGCGGCGCTGGTGGCCGGCGTGCCGCTGGTGTTCACCGGCATTCGCGGCCGAGTCGTTCTCGATGCCCGGCTTTGGCGCGACGGCGACACTTCGCGGGTTGCATGTGAAACCGTGCCGTTGGCTGGCAGCAAGACGATCCCCGGTGGCGGTGGCGATCCCGACGTCAAGCAAGTGATCTTGATGCACCGCATGAACGTTGCCGAGTCCAACGTGCTCGCCCAGATGGCGGAACAGAAGCCAACCCCCAATGGCGACAGCTACGTCGGCACCGCGCAATGCACCGCGTGCCACCCGACAGCTGCCAAGGCGTGGGCCGCAAGCAAGCACGCGCACGCGTGGCAGACGCTGGTCGATGCCGAGGCGGACCCCAAGCGCTACGGCTGGCCGGTGACCAAGTATCCGGACTGCGTCAGCTGCCACGTTGTTGGCTATGGCGAACAGACTGGCTTCAAAACCTTCGAGGACACGCCCGGGTTGGCCGACGTCGGTTGCGAACGTTGCCACGGTCCCGGCAGCGGCCACATGGTCAGCGGCGGCAAGAAGAAGCTGGGCATCATCGGTGGCGTGTTGAAGTCCGAACTGTGTGCCCAGTGCCATGACTTCGAGCAGTCGCCGGACTTCCTCTACACCGATCGCTGGAAGCTGATCGAGCACGGCCTGGAACCGAAGTAGGCCGAACCCCAGTAAGCCGAACCCCAGTAAGCCGAACTCCAGTAGGCCGAACTCCAGTAGGCCGAACCCAACTAGGCCACAGTGGCGCGGACTGGATGCACCCACTGCCGGCACCCTCGATGCCTGCGCCGCGGGCGTGACGTAACAAGACTCTGACGGGTCGCCTCGACCGGCGCAGCGGCTACAGTTCCGCGATGGCTTCTCCATCACGTCGTGACTTTCTCCTAGCCAGCGCCGCGTTTGGCGGTGCTGCTGCCATAGGCGCGCAACACGAACCGGTGCGCATCCCCTTGCGCGCCCGCTCACCCAACGAACGGCTGCGCATCGGCGTCGTCGGCTGCGGCGGCAAGGGCTTCAGCGACATGCAGGGCTGCGCCAAGACGCAGGACATTGTCGCGATCTGTGATGTCGACGAGAACCAGGCCAAGCGAGCGCGCGCCAAGCACCCTAAGGCATCGTTCTATCACGACTGGCGCGACATGCTCGATCGCGAGAAGCTCGACGCGATCACGGTCAGCACCCCCGACCACACCCATGCCGGCCCCGCCCTGATGGCGATGTCGAAGGGTATCCACTGCTTCGTGCAGAAGCCGCTGACCCACACGGTCGAAGAGGCGCGCTTGCTGCGCGATGCGGCGCGCAAGAGCGGCGTGATCACGTCGATGGGCAACCAAGGCACCTGCCTGGATGGGCTGCGCACGGCGGTGGAATGCGTTCGCGCTGGCGTCATTGGCACGGTTCGCGAAGTGCACGTCTGGACCAACCGGCCCGTATGGCCACAAGGCATCGACAAGCCATCCCACATCGACGCAATCCCCAAGGAGCTGCGTTGGGATTTGTGGCTCGGCCCGGCACAGTGGCGCAGCTTTGCTGCAGGCAAAAAGGACACCGGGTTCAATGGCTACGCACCGTTCAACTGGCGCGGTTTCTGGGACTTCGGCACGGGAGCGCTCGGCGACATGGCTTGCCACATCGCGAACATGCCGTTCTATGCACTAGAACTCGACGCGCCGACCCGCATCGAAGCCAACTCCGAAGGCGGCAACGAGCAAACCGCACCGAACCAGTCGTCGATCAAGTTCCACTTCCCGCAGAAGGGCGAGCGCGCGGCCGTCCTGCTGCATTGGTATGACGGTGGCCGCAAGCCGCCGACCTCGATACTCGGCGACGGGGTCAAGCTGGCCCACGGCGGCTTCTTGCTGGTCGGCGATGAAGGCATGCTCTACTCGCCCACCGACTACGGCGAGCGCTTCGACCTCTACCCGAAGGAGAAGTTCGAGGACTTCACTCCACCTAAGCAAACGCTGCTGCGCTCGCCGGGTATCCACGACGAGTGGCTGCAAGGCATCCTCAGTGGCACCCAGCCGATGGCGAACTTCGAGTATGCGGCGCCGTTCACCGAGTCGATCTTGCTCGGCAACCTGGCGCTGCGTTCGGGTGAGACGCTGGAGTGGGACGCCGCGAACTTGCGCGTCACCAACTCCGAACGAGCGCAATCGTTCGTGTCGAAGCAGTACCGACGCGGCTTCGAACTGACGAAGTTCTAACCGCGCGCTCGGGTGGCCGGCCCGCGGGCCGGCCAGCCTAACTTCGGCTATCTAGTTGCCGGCGCCCTTGCAGTGCTGGTCGAGCCAGTTGCTCATCTCCGCGAGGCAGTGCAACACGCTCTGCCGGCCGCGGTAGCCATGGCTCTCAAACGGCAAGAAACACAGCCGCGCATTGGCGCCGTGGCCCTTGAGGGCGACGAACAACCGCTGGCTCTGGATCGGGAACGTGCCCGAATTGTTGTCGTCGGCACCGTGGATCAGCAAGATCGGCTCATTGATCTTCGGCACGTGCATGAACGGCGACATCGCGAAGTAGATCTCCGGCGCTTCCCAGTAGGTGCGTTCTTCGTTCTGGAAACCGAACGGTGTCAACGTGCGGTTGTAGGCTCCCGAACGCGCAATGCCGCAACAGAACATGTCGCTGTGGGCGAGCAGGTTCGCCGTCATGAACGCCCCGTAGCTGTGCCCGGCAACGGCGACGCGCTTCGGATCGATGCAGCCTTCGGCAGCCAACGCCTTGACGGCGGCTTCGCCATTCATGCGCACCTGGTCGATGAAGGTGTCGTTGGCGGTGCGCCGCGGCCCGACGATCGGCATCGAGGCGTTGTCGAACACGGCGTAACCGTTGAGCAACATGAACAAGTGCGAACTGCCACGCAGACGCAAGTAGCGGTTCGGCGTCGCGCGCACCTGGCCAGCATCGCTAGCCTTCACGTATTCGCGCGGGTAGGCCCACAACAAGCACGGCAACTTGTCGCCTTCCTTGTAGCTCGGTGGCAGATACAGCGTGCCATTCATCGGCACGCCGTCTTCGCGCTCGTAGCGCACCAACCGCTTCTTGATCAGCTTGATCCACTTGGCCGCAGGATCTTCAAACGCGTGCAGCACGCGTCGCTTGCCGGTCTCGGCATTGACGTAGAGCAGCGACGGCGGCTCCGTCTTGCTTTCGCTGCGAACCAGGAACTCGGTCGCGCCCGGCCCAACAAAGCCCATGAACGTTTCGTGACGGCCATCGGACGACTCGAAGACGCGCTGCTTCACACCGGACTTGACGACCCAGCTATCGAGGAACGGGCGACTGCCCTTCGGCGACGCGCCCTGCCCCGACAAGAACAACTTGCCGTCCCGAGAACGCATCACCCTGCGACCATCGCGCGTGCGCTCGGAAACCGTGCGGCCCGGGTCGCCGTATTGGTCCTGCATCGAACGCTCATAGACGAGCTCGCCGGACTGGCCGAGCTTGCTCAGATCGTGGCGCCAAACGCGTTCGGTGCGCGTCTTGCGGTTCACTTCTGCAGCCAACGCCAGCTGGCCATCGCCACTGAACGAAACGCCGGCGGAGCGAAACTCGGTCTTGAACCAAAGCCTCGGCACGCCCTTGGGCTCGGCCAGCATGAATACGAAGTCGCGATGCGGCACCTTGTTCTTCGGGTCGCCATCATCTTGGGCCTCAGCCCAATACAGCGCGTGCTGTGCGGTCGCGAGCCAGGCAATGCTTCGCGGGCCCTTCTTGACGCCGCCGATCGGGATCGCATCCTGCAAGCGATCCTTCGCCAATTCCCGTTGCTCGACGCCGGCCAAATCCAAGATCGTCGTCGTGCGCGGGAACCTGTTGACCGGCACCACATACGAAAACGGTCGCTGCACGACCTCGACCAGCAACAGCGTGCCATCCGGCGACGGCGACACGCGCGAGTACATCGCCGGCTTGCCAAGCGGCTTGACGTCTAGCGAGCCAGCATCGACGACCGCGAGTTGGCTCGTGCCGTAGTATTGGAGCAGCGCCTCATCATGGCTGTTTTGCAGCAGGTCCTGGTAAGTACGCACCTGCGCGACCAAGCCACTCTGGGTTTGCTGCACGACCGGCCCCTTGGGAACACGACCCTTTGCTGGCCGCGGGCCGGCCACTACCGAACGCACCAACAGGCTGTTCTGATCGGGCAACCATTGCACCGCACCGCCCAAGACCTGGTTGAGACGGATGCCATTGACGCGCTTCGGCGCCGCGGTGTAGGGATCCGCGATCCACAGTTCGCCGCCACCGTCGGTATCGCGGATCAACGCGAAGGCACGTTCGTCCGCCGACCAGATCGGTCCCGACCAGTGATCGGCTTCGATAGGTACGGTATGCACGCTGTCGTCGCGAAGCTTCTGGATCAGCACGCTGACGGTCTTGGTGCTCAACTGACGGCTCCACGTCGAACCGTCGATGCGCATCCCGGCGAGCTTTAAGTGCGGGCGCGCAACCACTGCCAGATCCGGCAACGACTCACGGGTCGACAAGACCAAGAAGTTGCCTTGTGGCGACAACCCCGTCGACGGCGCAGCCGGCGCCGTCACCAGGTTCTTGATGATCGACGATGGCTCGAGCCAACCACCACCGCTCGGTTGCTGCGCCGCAGCACACGCAAGCAACGACACAAACACGAAAGAACGACGCAAGGGCACGGTATCGAGCATGGAGATTCCTCTACAGAGGACTCGTGCTTACGGGCTATGCGGTGCGGCTGCACATGGCCCTTTGCGATTTGTGCGGCGATGACACAACTGACACGCCGCCTGGCGGCAATCAGCCCACCAACTCTTGCAATCTGGCGGCCATTCCAAGCCCCGGCACGTGTTTCCGCGTCGCGGGTTTGCGCGGCGCATGGTGGCGCGGAGTGCCTACCGCGATGCGCTCGGTGCCTAGCGCGGGTCGCGGAGTGCCTAGCGCGATGCGCGGGGCGCCTAGCGCTCGGCGATGCGCTGCAGGCTCTCGCGATGCTTCTCGTCGAACGTGTCGCGGAAGTCGATGCCGTCGACGAAGTCGAGGCGGCTGTCGCACGGGCGACGGCTGAGTAGCTCGGCGTCGATCAGGTTGAACACGATCTCACCAAAGTCGCCGGCGCTGCGCACCCCCCAACGCTCGAATACAATCGTGGCCATCGGCCCAAACTGGTTGGCCGCGTATTCCTTGATCCCAACGAGCAGTTCGCGACCGCCGACATGGCGATCCTCGCCCGTCAATTGGTCGCGACCGAAGTGCGTCATCGTGTAGTCGAGCGCGTCGAGTACAAAGTAGTACGCATGCCGCGAGAACCTGCGGTCCCGGCGACGAACGGTTTGGATCTTGTCTTCGAGTAGGTCTTGATCAGTTACTGACATCGACACGGTTCCTCTTCCGGCGAAGTGGTGGTGTTACACCCCCAACATCGACCATTTGAGAACCGCCCTTGAGTACTGCGAAGGAACCCCTTCGCCGCACTACCCCCGCTACCTGAAAACGTGTGACCCCCGGGCGACCAACCCAGGTTTTGCGGCCAGCGTAGGAACGTCCAGCTACGACATCAGCTGCACCAAACAGGCAGTTACAACCTGTTCTGGTGGGATTTGCAGATCGAGATCTCGGTCTGCTTGCAGCGTTCGTTCGAGCCAGGTCGTCCATGGTTCTAGGCTGTCCGCAGAGTAGGAACCCTCGGCGGAGCTGGCAAGAGCGTCCCGCCGGCGGCGCAGCTCCGCCCGCATCCACCACAGGAACATTCGGGCCGCATCGATCTCGTGGCGACGCTCTTCCGCCCCCGACAGGGCGGCCCGCGCAATTGCGAACGGACGCAAGTCCTGGGTACCGTCCAACCACTCACGCACCAGATCATGGAGCTGTACCGCCTGTTCGGTGCCCGCCGACAGGGCTCGCCCGAGGCTGCCTTTGGCCGCAGCTACGATCTCGTCGAACCGCCCAAGATGCTGAGGAAATCTTTCTTCGAGCACTCCAAGAACGACCGAATCGGCCACTGGCAGCACCCGGAGCCGCTGGACTCGCGAGCGAACCGTAGGCAGCAACTGCTCCGGCCGCGACACCTCCAGCATCAAGAACGTCGCGGATCCCGGCTCCTCGAGCGTCTTCAGCAGCATGTTCTGCGCATCGTCCTGCAGATGATCCGCCTCGACAAACGTTGCGACGCGCGCGCGTCCTTCGACGGCATGACGCTGCAGCTCTTCTTGCACCGTGCGCACTTGATGCACCGTGATGCGGTGGAAGCTGGTCTCCTTCTGAATGAACTCGGCATCATCACGCGGCCGCCGCACGACGTGCACATCGGGATGCAGATCATTGGCGATGCGCGTGCACGTTCGACACATGCCGCACGGCTCGTCTTCATCGAGTTCCGACGGACACAACAACGCCGCAGTCAACCACTGCAACACCGTCGTCTTGCCAATGCCGCGCGCGCCTTCGATGACGAGGCCGTGAGGCAACTGCAAGCGACGTGCGGCACGCAGCCAACGTTCGAACGCTTCGCCTTGGCCGAGTGGCCGCACCAAGCGCTTGCTCATGCGCGGCTCGGCATCCGGCACTTGCTTCGAGGCCGACTTGCGCTTCGCCTCACGCACCCACTTCTTGCTCACAACAGCCTCCGGGCTGCCGCACGCAACTGTTCCTGCACCACATCAAACGGTTGCGCGGAATCCAACACTTGCGCGCGCGGTTCGCGCTGGGCCGCCTGCAAGTAACCATCGCGAACCCGCCGATGGTAGGCCTCGCCGCGTGCTTCGATGCGGTCATCGACGCGACTGCCGCGCCGTTGCACGGACACTTCGGCGGGCACGTCGAGCACGAAGATCGCATCCGGCAAACACGCGCCATGCACGCGCCGCGTCAAGTCATCAAACCATCGCGCATCCAACACGCCGGGCTGCGGGTTCTCGGTCGCGAGGATCTGGTAGACGGCCGTCGACAAGTAGCAGCGTTCAGCAACGACGAAGGCTCCGCGCGCGCGCGCCGGAGCAATGACCCGCTGCATCAACTCGGCACGTGCAGCGGAGAACAACAGCACTTCGGTGATCGGCTGCAGTTCGCCGGTCTCATTCGACAACAGCAACTCTCGCAAGGCCTCACCAACCGGCGTCGAACCCGGCTCCCGCACGTGCACGACGTCGTGCCCTTGCGAAGACAGCCACGCCGCGAGCGCGCTCGCTTGCGAACTCTTGCCGCAGCCATCGGGTCCGTCGAGCGTGACGTATGGCCCCTGCATCACGTGCCGCTCGCCGGCCTCGCCACTACTCACGTGAGTTCCTCGACCTCTTGACGCAACTCTGGCGACTTGTCGAGTTCTCCCTGAAGCGACAACAGCATGTAACTGACCGCCGCGCGGGTGCGACCGAGAAAGCGACCGATTTCGCCACCGCTCAGCCCTTGCTGCTGGCACATCAACGCCATGATCTTGCGCGCGCGCGACAGCTTGCGCCCCTGCCCCTTGCCAACCAGATCCGTAGCCAAGACATCAAAGCGCTCGGCAACCCGGTCCCGCACCCGCTGGAAGACGCGGCCCGGGTCGATCAGTTCGAGGTAGCGCGGCGGCAGCGTATGGCCGCGCGAACTCGCCCACGCCGCGCGCAGCTCGGGATAGCTTCCGACCGTCTTCTGGGCGAGCTCTTCGATCTGCGGCGCGCGACCGTTGCGCGACGGCGTGCCTTCGAGTGCACGCAGGTAGCGCAGGCGACCCAGTGGTCCCGGGCGCTCGATGGCCGCGACGAAACCGGCCAACAAGGACGAGCTCAGTGACGCATCCAGATCGCGCACGTCCTTCGGATGCCACCGCGACGCCAGTACGGTCGGCGCAGTGCAGTGTTCGCGAGCACGCAAGACACCCTGCACGAACGACTGCAGCGCCGGCTTGCTAGAGATGCGGTGCAACTCGTCAATCACCAGCGGCAAGTCCGTGCACAACTCGTCGTGCAAATCGCCAACGCGCTTGTCCTGATGCACGCGTTGGAACACCCGCAATAGGGTCGGTAAGTCGAACCACATCGCTCGCCGTGGCAGCTGCTGCCGCCACCACTGCAGCAAGAACGTCTTGCCAACACCCGATGGGCCGTGGAAGACGTAGAGGTTTCCCGGCACCAAACGGTTGGCCGCCACATCGCCACCAAACTCAAGCCGGTCCGCGCCGACAAAGGCCTGGTCCGCGCGCGTGCGGTTTTTCGGCAGCAAGCTCTGCAGCACCAACGACGCGGTGCGGTTGCCGTCGTCGATGACCGGCTGCTGGGGCGAGACTTCGAGGGCGTCGAAGCGATCCGCTTCCCGCGATTGGATTTCAACCTTCAGGTCGGTGCCAAAGTCCTTCGACAAGACTTCGGCGAGCGTCGTGCAGAACAAGGCCCGGACACGATCGGCGGCAAGCTTGCTGCCCGCTTCGAGGTAGACCTTGCCGCGCTCCAGCAACACGGGGCGCAGCCCCTTCAGCCATGCCTCATAGGTCGCGGCACCGACGCGTTCGCACAGCTGCGGCTGCACGCGTTTCCAGCATTCCTCAAGCAACAACAGCATGTTCGTCGGCGATCTTCTCCGACTGCACACCACCCGGCGGAACAACCGGCGGGCTCAGTCGGAGAGCCAACGCTACCACCGGGTCACTTGCCTCGCCACTCTTGCTGCAGGTCGCGCGCCGCCGCCTGCAAGTCACGGACCCGATCCTCGTCGATTACCCGCTGCAACAATTTGTCGCGCCGCTCAGAATCCTTCAACTGATGGCGCAACTTGGCCGCCCGCAACCACAACTCGCAGCGCATGGTCAGTTCTTCGGGGCTGTCGACGGCCGGGGCTTGGGCCTGCGGCGTCAAGTAGGCGCGGTCGACGGACGGCAACACTGCGGCCGCGACCTCAAACTCTAGTGCCGCCTGCGGCAGCTGCCCCAAGGCCTCGTATGCTTCGCCCATGCGCACGTGCATTTCGCGATAGAACGGATCGATGCGGTTGCACTCGATCAGGTACTGCAGCTCGGCACGACGGTTGCCAGCTTCTTTTTCAAACTCCGCCAAGGTGTAGCGCGGCGTAAAGGCGCGGGCCGTTCGGCGGCAGTAGGACTTCATTTCCATCTGCGCTTGGGTGCGCTCTCCCTGATCGCGATAGAGCTTCGCAAGTCGCAGCTCAGGCGCCGTCTGCTGCTCGGTGCAGCTCGGCCAACACGCCTTGGCGCGCTGCCACTGATCGATTGCGCCCTTCTCGTTGCCGAGCTTCAGCATCACATCGCCACACTGGATGCGCGAATCGAAGTCGTCGGCGCCGTTCTTGAAGCCGCGCTGCCACATTTCGACCGCAGCCTCGAGTTGGCCGCGACGGCGCAACATCTCGGCTCGGACCAGCAGGCCTTGCGGGTGTTCGGGATCTGTTCGCAACACGTCGGCAAGCCAGCGGCCGGCGTCGACCGGGTTGTTGCGCTGCAGAGCCGCCCAGCACAGGTCGATGCGCGATTGCATGTCACTCGGGTCGCGCTTGGCCGCCGTCATCCGGCGAGCCAACGTCGCGTTGTCAAAACGCGGCACGAGCTTCAAGCCACGCAGCAGATCCTTTTCGACATACTCGAGGAAGATACGATCGAACTTGCGCGAACTCATGCCGAGCGCGCGGTCAAACACCTTCTGCAGTGGCAGGTCATCGCCGAAGCCACGCAGTAGCTCGAGCGCCTTGTCAAAGCCGTAGCGCTTTGCGATCAACTCGACGATCAAGCCGCCCTGGTAGTAGCCGAACAGGATGCGCGGCCCGCGGAACAACCGGTTCATCAAGTGCACCGGCGGGATGTCTTGGTTGTGGTAGGCGTCGAATAGGTCGCGCTCCATGCCACGCTCCCACGACTTCTCCCGCGCGCGCTCTTCGTAAACCGAGAATCCCTCGGTCAGCCAACGCGGCACGCGATTCTTGCTGACGCCGAGCGTCAAGACGTGCGTGTATTCGTGCCACGCCGTCGCCTCCCACATGAAATCCTGACGACGCAGGTCCATGTCGACCGGCGACACCAACGTGATCATACGTCCAAAGCAAGCGCCCAACGCGGTGAAGCCACGGAAGCCAATCGTGCGCACAGAGAAGTCGTCCCAGGTATGCAGGACCTCGACCGTGGTCTTGACCTTGGGCTTCCAACCATATTTGGCGCCGAGCACTTCGACGGCTTCCAAGTGGATCGGCAGCAAGTAGGCGCGCAGCACTTCCGCGTCATCCTTGTGCAGCAGCATCGTGAAGTCCCCGTGCTCGACCACGTCGTATTCTTCCTCGAGCAGATCCTGCACCGCAATTGCGTTGTTGCGCCACGGATCAACCAAGCCCGCCTGCAGCTTCTTCGCTTCCTCCAGGATCAGGCGCGCACGCTTGCCACCGCCGGTGTAGATCAGCGACCGTGCCAAACCGTGCATGGACGGCACGTGCTCGGGATCTCGAACCAACGCTGCCTCGAAGAAAGGAATCGCATCAGCAAAGCGATACAAGGCGCCCAAGTGATCGCCGATGATGCGATCGCATTCTGGCCAATCGGGATCGCCAGCCAAGGCACGCTCGCGATACTCACGGAACTCCGCGTCCTCGTGCAGCAGCATCGCCGCCGCGGCACGATGGCACAACGCGACGCGGTGGTTTCTGTTGATCGACAGAACTTCGTTGAGCCGGCGCGCCGCCTCTTCGAAGCGACGGTCGTCGAGCACATTCGAGGCGCGCTCCAATAACGCTTCGACGCTGCGTGGATTGCGATCGAGCACGCGGCTGAGGAACTTTTCGGTCTTGTTCGCATCGAGCGCCATGTTGGCACTACGGATCCGATACATCGCTAGCAACGCAGCCTCGTCGTCGCCATTGCGATCGAGCACCTTCTTCAGGTCCTTCTCGCCACTGGGAAAGCCACTGGTCTCGCCATACGCGACGAACTTCAACTCGCCGAGAGTCGTGCGCGCTTCGGGTCGCTCCGGCGCCAACTTCATGCTGTCTACCAGCAAGCGGCTGGCCGCTTCGTAGTTGTTGCGACCGCCCAACCGGAACATCGAGCGACCGACGTAGGCAAGCTGCAACGCATCTTTGGGACGCGGCATGCGGTCGGCGTTTTCCTGCCACAGCTTGGTGGCCTCCTGGCGCTGGCCATTGTCGTGCAGCACCGCACCCAACTGGTGGCGCGCGTGGCAGTCGCCCTCGTCGTTGGCGACCAACTTCTTGAGCAGCGCGATGGCTACCTCGTAGTTGCCGAGCCGCCGCAACACCCTGGCCTGCAGCAACACGACCTCGCGCACTTCCCTGGCCGTCTTCGGTAGAGCCCGCAAGCCATCGCGCGCCTTCTCGTAGTGGCCACGGCGCAGCGCGATCTCATTGAGACCCACTTCGACGCCAATGCGGTAGCGATTGTCCTCGTCAACCCCGTCTTCGATCAGGAACTCGAACAGTTCTTCGAGCGTCGTCTCGGCGGCCAGCACTTCCCCGCGCAACAACTTGCGCTGGGCCGCCTGCAACATCTCTTCATACTCGCTGCTCGCACCGGCCTCGCCTTCGGCGCCAATCTGAGCGGACAGACCCGCAAGGAACAGGGAGGAGAACAACAACCAAACAACAGACCTCATTGCACGCATCGTGAACCACAATACGGCGGTTTGTGACGCACTGCTCCAGGAACCGAGCCCGAGACGCAAGATTCGCGCCTCCGTCGACGGGCTTACGCTGCCAGGCCCACCTGTGCGAGTCGATTTTTTCTGAGCGGTTGTTTCACCGGGCAGCCACTTCTCACTCGACGTCCATCTGCTCAAACTGGATCACGACCTCGCGAAAGTTGTCCGGCAGCGCAGTTGGTTTCATCTGCTCGTCAACAAACACCAGCGCCGCAGTCGCCGTGCACAGCACGTGATCCCCCGACCGGACTTCGTAGCTCATCTGGAAGCTTGTCGAACCAAGCTTGGTCGTGGTTACGGCGACCTCGATTTCCATACCCAGCCGCCCAGGCCTGAGAAACTTCAAGGTCGACTCCGCCAATACGAACGGTACGTCGTGCCCCTCCAGCAGGCCTAGATGCGCAAAGTACGCGTAGCGCGCCTGCTCCATCAGACTCAGGTAGACTGCATTGTTGATGACGCCGGCGGAATCGACGTCCACCCAGCGCAGTGGAACTGCGGTATCAAAACGATAGAACATACGGCAGCATTGTCGCAGGCCGGGCGCCGCGATGCGATCGGTGGCATGGGGATCTGACGACTTAGGTTTCCTTGCCCTAGCCCGGAGCGATTTCCCAACTCGTTCGTATTACGACCCATGCGTACGCCCACCCTGCTGCTGTCACCGCTGCTGGCTTTAACCGTACTGACCACGCTCCCCGCGCAAACCCCCGGACTCCAAGGGGAAAAGCCGCTGGTCGATCGCAGCTCGCCGCTGCAAGTTGTCGAGCCTGATGAAGGCGATCGCGCGCTGCGGATGACGCCGGTCGTGCGAGCCGTACAACGCGCCGCCGACAGCGTCGTCAGTATCTACCTGCAGCACCAACTCGCGCGTCGAGATCCGATCACCGAAGGGCAAGGATCCGGCGTGCTGCTCGACGACTCCGGCCTGGTGATCACCAATTGGCACGTGATCGCGCCGGTGCTACTCGGCCAACGCCAAGGTCGCAGCTACGGGGTGCTCGTCAAGCTTCGCGACGGCCGCGAGCGCAAAGCGCGCATCCTCAGCTCGACCCCAGTTCGCGACCTGGCGCTGCTGCAGATCGAACTGAAGGGCACCGAGCGCTTCCAACCGATTGAAATCGCCCGCTCGTCGGACCTGATGATCGGGGAAACCGTCATCGCCATCGGCAACCCACAGGGTCACGCCAACACCGTCACCACGGGTGTGCTATCGGCCACGGGACGCTCGATTCAAGTGCGCGCGCCGGACGGCCAGGTCCGTCAGTACAAGGACCTGCTGCAGACCGACGCGGCCATCAACCAAGGCAACAGCGGCGGCGCGCTGCTCGACATCACCGGACGCCTCATCGGCATCAACAATGCGATGGCAGCCGGCGCGGAAAACATCGGCTTCGCCATCCCGATGGACATCGTGCGGCAAGAGTTCACCCGTGAATTGCTCCAGAGCACAAGCTTCGTAGGCTCCGGCAATGCCCCGTGGCTTGGCCTTGAAGTCGCCGACCGCAACGGCACGGTCGTCGTGACCGAGATCGTTCGCGGCGGCCCCGCCCAGTTGGCGGACCTTCGCGCCGGCGACGTACTGACCAAAATCGGCACTCACGAAGTGCGCACGTCGATTGACTACTTGCGCCACTTCTTCGACCTGGCAAACACCACCAGGGTCCCGGTGACTGTGCTGCGCAAGGGGCGCCCGGTGACGGTGCAGGCACAACCGATTCCGCGCCGCGAGGGTGTGATCCTGGCAACCATCGGCGTCCGCCCGTCCGAGATCACCGTCGAGGAAGACGAGCGCCTGGTTCGTTCCGCGACCGAAGCGTTCTACCGAGGCAGTGGCCTGCGACGGGTGCGCCTGTTCCCGAGTGTCATCCGCCTAGGTGAGGTGCTACCTGGGTCCGCTGCCGACACCACCGGGCTCGAGCGCGGAGACCTGGTGCTTGGCTACATCGCCAAGGGTCGCTACGGCGACCGCGAACTGCCGATCCCCTCGCTGATCGATCTTGCCAACCTGCTCGAAAGTCAACGCGGCAACAGCCTGCGCTTCATCATCCTGCGTGGCGAGCGCGACCTGCTCGGAACCCTGGCAGTGCCGCCAAAGAAGT
>CAXBFC010000133.1:0-17631 GCA_963974725.1 uncultured bacterium
CGGCGGCGTCGGCGCCTCGTTGTGCGGCGGGTTCTGGGACTACAACGAAGACAACTGGCCAGACCTGATCGAGGTCAACGACAAGGCGTCGATCGGTGGTCCGCCGAACGACGTCTTCCGCAACAACGGCGACGGAACGTTCACCTCGGTAGGTGCTTCGCTCGATGCCAACAATGCCATCTGGGGCATGTCGTTTGACTTCTGCGACGTGTTCAACGATGGCGGCGTCGACTACTACTGCTCGGACATTCCGATCGATCACCTGTTTCAGCAGTGGAGCCCGACGCTCAACAAATACGTCGACGACACCCTCACCTATGGCCTGGCTGGCAACGCCTGGGGTTGGGCGGCGAACTTCTTCGACTACGACAACGACGGTTGGCAGGACCTCTACCAAGTCCACGAAGTCCTGCCGAACGTGTTGATGCGCAATCCTGGCGTGCCGGCGAGTGCGCTGCAGCCGTGGCAGAATATGGCGCCTGGTTTGGGCGTCGATCACTTTGAATTGCAGTTCGTGTCGGCGATGGGAGACTTTGATGACGACGGTCGTGTCGACATTCTCGAGCGCTTCGCCGAAGGCCCGCCGTGGTTGGCCAACCCCGAGGGCACGGTGCTCTACCGCAACACGGTGGCGAGCGGCAGCTTCCTGAAGATCCGCACGCAGGGCACGGTGAGCAACCGTGATGGCCTTGGCACTCGCATCGAACTTCTGACTGGCACCCATCTGCAGCGCCAATGGGTGCGAAGTGGCACGGGCTGGCTCTCGACTTCCGACCGCCGCGTGCACTTCGGCCTTGGCTCGGCGCCGGTTGTCGACATGGTCAGTCTGCGTTGGCCGAGTGGCCAGATGCAATACCTCACCAACGTCGCTGCCGACCAGATCCTGACGGTTGTGGAGCCGAGCATGACGTTGGCCGGGCCGGCACAGGTTGGTGGCACGACGTCGTTGGACTTCAAGATCCAGGGAGACGAAGGTCTGCCCTACGTCATGTTGCTGTCGCTGTCGGACGCATCTCCGACGCTGCTGCCTGGCGGCACGATGATTCCGTTGGTTGTCGATGGCGTCAGCGAGTTCACAATGACCGCTGGCAACTCGGTGTTGCCAACGTCGATCGGCTTGGTGAACGCGCAGGGCGAAGGCGGCTCGGCGCTGACGATTCCGCCGGTGCCGTGGCTGATGGGCCTCACGCTCTACGGCACCGCGGTGACCGTGGACCCGGTCAACTTCCCGCTGTTCCGCACGGTCTTCCCGACAGCCGTTCCGATCACGATTCAGTAGCGCCGAGTGTTGACGTTGGGCTGGTTCTCTATGGACCGCGCAGATCGAAACACAGCAGTCGCCGCGGCGCGTTCCCGATCTTCTCTCGTTGATTCTGGCACACGTAGAGCAGGCCGCGACTTAGCACGAGCGGCGTCCACGTCTCGCCGGCGTGAAATAGCGAGACGCGGTTCTGCACGGTAGTGCTCGTTGGCGTGCACTTCAGGCGCAGCAAGTGGCCATTGTCCGTCAGGCACAAGAACTGATCCTTGCCAAGGTGCAGGAGCGAACCGGTGCCGAGGCCGAAGTCCAGTTCGCGTTGCTTGCCGCGCAAGGTGACGGTCTCGCTCCAGTCGATCTCGGTGCGACCCAGCTCCTTGCCTGTGGTTGGTTCGAGGCACACGATCCCGGATGCCGTCGACCATGTAGAGGTTGCCGTCGACGACGATCGCGTTGGCAAACTCGAGGCCAAGTTTGCGGGCCTTCCATGTCTGGGTTGTCTTGCCATCTTCGTTGATCGAAACGCCAACGGTGCCGGTGCTATAAGAAGAGGTCAGCATGACCGTTGATCCGACGACGACCGGGCAAGAGCCGTTGACGGATTCGTAGATGCGGCTGCGGAAGTCGTGCTCCGCGATGGTTGTGCCAGATGTCGGGTCGATCACCATCAGGCCACCCTTGGGCGGCCGTGACTTGCCGCCGGCGAGCACGAACAGTCGCTGCTTGCCGTGCAGTGGTGCGACGACCGGCGATGCGCAACTCATGCCCCACTTGCTGCCCGTGCCCCAAACAATGCGGCCCGTGTCCTTGTCGAATGCCGCAACGGTCGGGCCGCCGGGCTTGCCTAGATTGAGAATCAGGTTCTGTCCGAGCAGCAGCGGCGTCGGCACCGCACCAAAGAACATTTGTTGCAGCGCGAAGTCCTTGAGCAGGTCGCGTTGCCAAACGACGCGGCCGGTCGCGATGTCGAGGCACAAGAATTTGCCGTCGATGCCGTGAACCCAGACCCGGTTGCCTTCGAGGACCGGTGTCGAACAAGGCCCGCTGCCAAAGTATTGAGGCGTGTAGGTAGTTGTGTATTGGTGGCGCCAATGACGCTTGCCGGTCTCTGCGTTCAGGCAGTCGATCATGATGTCGTTGCCTTGTCGATGCGTGAAGATCAGGCGTTCTCCCAGAATCGAAGGCGATGCATAGCCTTCGCCGCGCTCCATCGACCACAGCAATTGCGGCCCGTTCTCCGGCCAGGTTTCGAGCAGGTTGGATTCGCGCACTTTGCCGTCGCGACGAGGGCCCAGGAAGCTTGGCCAAGCCTCGGTCTGTGCATCGGCAGCCAATGGCTTTGCCGTCGCAAACGTCTTTAGACCATCGAACGTCTTTGCGGGCGGCGCCTCGATGGCGGGTAACTCGTGCACCTGCGGCGGTGCTGGATCACGAAGTGGTTCTTGGCAGAGCAGCAGAGGCTGGAAGCAGATCGTGGCGGATAGCAGACGGAGATGCGCTCGCATCGCGCCACTCTAGCTGACGCGTGCTGTGCATGCGTATCGCGCAGCGGCCAGAATACCGTTCCGGGTGTCAGCGCATCCGTGACTGTGGTCCCGCCGATCCACATACTCGCACCATGCGATCTCTACTGACTGCAGTGCTCTTGTGTTTGCCAGTGATGGCACAGACTCCGAAGCCAGTTCCGGCTCCGGTCCCGAAAGTGACCGTTGCGGAGGTCGGCAAAGATGCGCCGAGCTTCCGCGTCAACGACGACACCGGCGCGATGACCAAGGTTGGCGGTGCGGCCAAGACTTGGACAGTGCTCGCCTTCTATCCGAAAGCCTCGACCGGTGGTTGAACGAAGCAGATGTGCGCGCTGCGGGACGCAGCGCAACAGTTTGCCAAGCAAGGCATCACGGTCTACGGCATCAGTACCGATGACGTGAAGTCCCAGGCCAAGTTCAAGAAGGACCAGGGTCTCGCCTTCCATCTGCTGAGCGATCCGGATGGCAGTGTCGCCAAGAAGTATGGCGTGTTGATGGAAGGTCGCCCGCATGCCAAGCGCGTCACCTTCATTCTCGATGACCAAGGCGTCGTTCGCCACATCGTGCCGAAGGTCGAGATCGCGGCGCACGGTGAGCAAGTGTTGAAGATCATCGCGAAGCTACGCGGTTAGCCGCGTAGCTTGCAGCGCATCCGAGCGGCTCTTCCCGTCTCACTGCGCGAGGTTGATGATGTGCGCGACCTCGGACTGGAACACCGACACCTGTTCGGTGCGTTGCAGGTCGCCGCGCCCAACGCTGACGGTGTAGTCACCAGCCGGAACCTCAGCGCGCCAATAATCGTGGCCGCGGCGGCTTGGCACGACGCGACCTTGGGCGCAGGTTACTTCGATCGAGGTGCCCGTCTCGGGCCCGCCGACGACCGTGACACTTAAGTGAGGACGTGACTTGACGCAGATCTCCATCTCGGTCGTCTTGCCCGCTTCAATCGTGATGGCGCGCGGGGCGATCGGTTCGATTGGTGCGAAGCGGATCCAGCCGTCGGGGCGACGTTGGTCTTCGCAGTGCAGCTCGTGGGTGCCAACCGGAACGGCCTCGAAGCTGGTGCCGTTATAGACCCACAGCGACGCTTCCGAGCGGGTGCCGCGAATCGGCTCGCGGCCGGCAATGTGGAGTTCGAGGTGGCTTGCGTCGAGCGGTTCGCGCAGTTCGCCGCCCTGCATCATCTTCACGCGCGCGCTGCCTGCTGGCGCCATGTGCATGGTGATAGTCTGCAAACCGTCGTTGCTGCGCGTGACGACCATCTTGGGTGCGGGCGTCAGGTGCATCGAGTGCGACACGATGATGGTCCAGCGGCCGGCGGGCATCTCTTCGAACGTGATGACGCCGTCGTCTTCATCCGTTCGTCGCGACCAGGACTTCGATTGGCCGTCGTCGCTGCGAATGGTCACCGACGCGTCGCCAATAGGGCGGTTGTCGGGAGTTCGCACGGCGACCCTGACGCGCGCCGCTGGCAGCTCAAAATCGCGCTGCACCCGCGTTGTCGTAGCGGGTAGTTCGAGGGGGTGCTCAGTGGTCGCTTCCGTGGCGGTTTCCGCCCAGATCGTCGTGCCTTTCATGCTCCACGCGATCGAAGTTGGCGGGCCGACGATCGAGATCGTGTAGGAGCCTGGCCGCAGCAGATGCCGGTAGACGCCGTGCTCGTCGGTGTGTTCGTCGTGGTGCACCGCCCCGACGTCGTCCTTGCCGTGAACGCCGACGGTGCGATCGGCCACCGGCCGCGTGCCTGCGCGAACCGTGCCAGTGACGAGCACGCACGGCTCGTCGATCTGCAGAACGATGTTCTTGTGCTCGCCTGGCGCCAACTCCACCAGCTTGGTGACGCGCACGTAGCTCCACGTCGTGCATTCAAACTTGCCGTGCACGTCCGCGAACGCAAAGCGACCCAGGTCGTCGGTTCGCGTCCACTTGGCATCGTTGCCGTGCGCGCCGGCCAGGAGTAGGCGGATGCTCAGTCCCACAAGCGGTTGGCCGCAGTGGTCGAGAACCTGGCCGAACAGCCCGGGATCGGTAACCGATGCCGTGGTTCTCTGGTGCTCGCCGAGGGAGGCCTCGGAGGTGTCGCCGCGATCATTGGCAGCCAGTTCCGCGGCGCGCATACCAGCCACTGATTCGAGCCGCCCGTCCACTTGCACGTTTCGGTCGCTGTCGGCCAGCGGCGGCGCCGGATCGCTGTCCAGCATCAGCGCACCGGCAATGCCGGCGGCGACGAGCACCAGGATAGCTAGCACGGAACGCATGGGCACCTGCTAGACGATGGTATCCCCCCGAAGCCTCCCGCGAATCTGCGTACCGTACCCGGTTCAAACCACAGATCCGCGTTCCGCCGGCTGTGGGCCGGGAACCCGTTCCCGACGCTACTTCTTGGCCTTCGCTGGGGCCTTCGCGGGGACCTTCTCGATGGCCACGCCGCTCGCCATGAAGCGTAGGATCTTGCGGCCCTCGGTGACCTTCTTGGCTTCGTCGTGCTTGCCCGCGTCCTCGAGGTAGTGCTTGGTCTCGGCGACGGTCTCCTGCTTGAACGTCAGTTCGCCTTCGACGACGGCTTGGCGGCCGCTGGCATCCTTCGGCACGAAGAAGCCGTAGTCCTTGAACTTGACGAACACCGGCGGGTTGCCGTTTGCGAGCGGCTTGCCGAGGTTCATCCAGCAGCCCTTCGATTGGCACACGCCGGTGATCGGTGCCGCCAAGCGCACTGGCTTGCCGATGAACTGTTGCGGGTTCGCCATCACGGCTTCGAGGGTCAACGGCTCGGAGCCCGGCTTGACGCCCGCGCCGAACTGCTCGTAGTTGGTGAGGTCGAGGTCGACAGCCTTCTTGATGGCGACGCCGCTCGCCATGAAGCTAAGGATCTTGCGGCCCGCGGTGACTTTCTTGGCTTCGTCGTGCTTGCCAGCGTCTTCGAGGTAGTGCTTGGTCTCGGCGACGGTCTCTTGCTTGAAGCTCATCGTGCCTTCGACGATCGCGGTGCGGCCGCTCGAGTCCTTGGGCATGAAGAAACCGTAGTCCTTGAACTTGACGAACACCGGCGGGTTGCCATTGGCGTCCGGCTTGCCGAGGTTCATCCAGCATCCCTTCGCCTGGCAGACTCCAGTGATCGGTGCTTCGAGGCGGATCGTTTTGCCCGCGAACTTTGCCGGGTCCTTGATGGCTTCGGCAAGCGATAGCGGCTTTTCGCCGACGGTGATCCCGGTGCCGAAGTGGTCATAGACCTTGGCGTCGAGCTTCGTGGGTTTCTGGTCTTGCGCGTGGCACAGGACCGTCAGGGAAAGGGTGGCAGACAGAAGGGGGAGGATTCGCAGGCTACGCATCGATCTTACTGGGGTGAAAGGAGGCCGCACAGGTTAGGCGACCAGCGGTTCCATGGCTATGGGCCGTAGGGGGAGGTGGGGAAGTGCCTGCTTGCGCCACTTCTTGGCATCTTGGCGCCATGCACCGTGCCATGTCTCGGTGGCATGTCTTGGGGCCATACCCTGATTTACGGGGTTGCGGGGAGCGAGCCGCCAAGGAACTCATCACGGTAAGCGCGTTGCGGCGGCTAGGATGCGCAACGTGTCGATCGATGTCTTGCACGTGATTCACCAGTTCCCGCCGGAGAGCCGGGGTGGGTCGGAGGCTTACGCCTTTGACCTGGCACAGCGGCAACGCGCTCGCGGCATGACTGTGGAAGTGCTTAGCGGCTCGCAGCATGCGGCGGAAGTCGTGACCTTGACTGAGGGGGAGGTCGAAGGCCTGGTTGTGCATCGCTTGCAGCGCAACGACCTGTTCTTCGATCACCACGTCAAGATGTGGCACCCCGAAGTCGAGGCGCGCTTCGAGCAGTTCTTGCGCGAGCGCAAACCCAAGTTGGTGCACGTGCACCATTGGGTCCGCTTGACGTGCAACTTGATCGAAGTGTGCGAACGCGTAGGCGTGCCCGCAGTCGTGACGTTGCACGATTACTACACCAGTTGCCCGCGCGCCTTCCGTCGCCGCAAGGGAGACGAGGCATGTCGCCGCGAGCTGTCTGTTGCGAGCTGTGGAACTTGTGTGCCTCGCTATGGCTACGAACCTCCGCACGAGATCGCGGATGGCATCGACCTCTACGCGGACCACTACCGCGCCGAGTTGTCGTTGGCGCGCGCGGTGTTGGTTGCGGTTGGCAGCACGGCGGATCTGTTGTCGGCGACGACCGGAGTTTCCCGTGCGCGTTACCAGACTTTGCCGCTGGGTTACCAACAGCGCTTCAACAGCATGTCGGCGTTGTCGATGCCCCACGAGGGCGATCCCCTGCGCTTTGCGTTCTGGGGTGGTATCGGGCGTCACAAAGGTGCCGACGTGCTGTTGCAAGCTCATCGCAAGGTTCGCGAACTAAGACCGGGCCGTTCCGAACTGCACGTGCTGGGCGGTTTCGAAAGTCCCGCGTTCGAAACCGAATTGCGCGCGCTTGCTGATGGTTTGCAGGTCACCTTCCACGGTGCCTTTGATGCGGCACAGTTGCACGCCGCGAACCCGCACGTCGGCGTCTTCCCCAGCACCTGCATTGAGACGTTTGGGTTGGTGCTCGATGAGTGCTTCGAACTTGGCTTGCCGTGCATCATCAGTGATCTCGGTGCGCTGCCCGAACGTGCCGGTGGTGCTGGCATCACGACCCGATCCGGGGATGTCGACGACCTCGCCGCGGCCATCTTGCGCTTCCTCGACGAGCCAGATTTGTGGCAACAGTTGCGGGCCAACATCCCGGCGCCGTCGCCGAGTCTTGATGACCACGTCACGGCGTTGCTTGAGATCTACAAGGCGGCGCAGACCGGGCCCAAGCCGGAGCCGCAGTTTCCGTTGGTCACGGAACGGCGTCGCCTGGCGTTCTTGATGAAGCAGCGCGATACCGCCATGAGCAAATTGATCCCGCCGAGCGGTGGCCCCAGCTGAGTGCTGTTCCCACGGCAGGCGAATCGATCGGCCGCCCCTGAGCCGTGAAAGAGCTGCCATCAGCTGGCATCGCACGACTTGCCTACTCTTCTGCTGCTTGGCCCAGCGCGGCGCGCATGACAACCTTGACGTCATCGGTTGTCCACGGTTTCGATAGCAAGCTGCTGACCACTCCTGCTGGCAGTTCGTCGGCGTCGTTGAAGCCTGTGGTCAGCACGATCGGGACATCTGCATCGATGGCGCGGATGCTGCGGATCAGTTGCGGACCGGACAGTCCGGGCATGACGCGATCGATCACCATGCAGTCAAATGTTGCAGTGTCACCGGCGATGACCTCAAGCGCTGCTTCGCCGCTGGCAGCTTCGACGGCGGTGTAGCCGAGTCGTTGCAGGGTCCGCGCCAAGGTCTTTCGCACGACGTCGTTGTCATCCACGACGAGCACGCGCGGACCCGGCTTGCCGTGATGCGGGTTGTCGGCGCTCATTGTCTCCACCTCGCTCGCGCCCGCAGGAACGTGATCTGTGAATGCGCGATGCTGTCAACCGTCGCAGCAAGCAGATTCCTGGCAGGTTGACTGAGGTGGTGGTGAAGCATGAATCCCTTCTCGGCGAACCCAAACCATACCTCAGCGGGATCCGTGGCGAACTGGCCGCTGCCGCAATTCGCTCAATCCGTCACTGCGTGCCAGTGACCAGGAATATGCGGTTTAGCGACCGCGATAGAGCCGGGACCACTGCGCGACCCTTGTGTGCAGGCCAGCGTCCCGGCTGTTCGCCGCCGCGCGCAGAACGCCCTGTGCGTCCACAAACAGAACCCACGGATGCGGGCTGTCGAACGGGTCGCGGACCTGATGCTCGACTACGGGCAGTGGCCCCGGGCGCAAGTCCTGCAGGTCGGCGACCGTGGCTGCGCGGTCCGATTTCTCCATGCCCTTGGGAACGGCTAGCACCCACTGCTGCGGGTGTTGCAGCTTGTCCTGCATGATCCTGCTCAGTTGCCGAATGGCGCGACCGAGACGGCCCGAAGGCGAACCTTCGTCAACGGTCGGCAGCCACAGGACCAGCGTGCCGTCCGGATGCGTTGGGATGCCACGCGTCTGCAGCTGCATCAGTTGCTTCAGGGTTGCCGTTGGTTGCGTGGCGAGATCCAGTCCAAGAACGGAAGAAGTGACTTCGTTGTCGAGTCGCTGCACCGTCGGTTGTTGCACGCGAATCGCACCGGTGCTGGTTGCGAACCCGATGTGTCCTTCGATGGGAGTGCCATCGTGCACGGCGTACTCCCACAGCGCTTCGTCGTTGATCACGACTTCGACGCGTGGCCCCCGAACGCGCAGCTCGTAGGCAAACCAGTTTTGCTTGGCGGGGATATCGAGCGACTTGTTGCCCCGCATGCGTGGCAAGTGAGCGTCCCGTTCCCAGAGGCCACGCAAGTTGACTCGGACCTTGCCTTCGCGGTCGTTGTTTTCACTCTTGCCACGGGCGTAGTTGAAGTCGCCGGCTGAGAAGCCGATGCGGATACTGCGATCGCGTCGGGTGTGCCCGAGCACAATGGCACCGGAAACGAAGGATGTGGTCCAGTGCACCCGGCCGCGAAGCACGTAGTGCCCCGGGGCAAGCCACGTGACTGAGTGGGCGTAGGCGTGGCGCTGGTAGGCGCGGCGATCGAGCACGCCGGTTGCTTCGCGCGGCTTGTTGCGGCCAACGTGCAAGTCGCCTTCGGCCGTCACATACCACAGCCCTTTGCGGCGACGGTCTTCAAACCCGGTCAGCTCACTCTCGGTGAAGCCGTTGCTGCCGAGGTGTCGCGGCAAGCGCGGCACAGCATCTGGCTTGGCGTGCTGCGTTGGGGCGATGCCAAAGCTGTTGGTGAGCGATGCGTGCTCGCGCGCGGTTGCGGCGGCGGCGTTCGTCGCGTTCTCGACCAGCAGCGCATCGATGCGCGTTGCCAGCGCAGTCAGCAACGCTTGCGTCTTGGGCAGCTGCGCCAAGACCTTGCTGCCGTCCATGGTCCCAGTTTCGGGCGAATGAATCTCGGGGAAGTGTTCGTGCGCCATCGACGCGAACATCATTGCCGCGTCTTGTTCGCGACTTGCAGCGAGTGCCTTCGCCAACGCACGCGCGACCTCTGGCCGCCAGCCGTCGGCGGTGATCGACCAGACGCCCGCCGCGATCGCGGCGTCGATGTCGGCGACCTCGTCAAATAACAGAGTTGCCGCGGCAGCATGTTCTTGGCCGTAGAACGGCTCGGCGTGGTTGCGTGCCCAAGATCGCGTCGGCACATCCATGACCATCGGCGAGCCTGCTCCCCGAGGCAGCGAGCCGTAGCCCCGCAACCACTGGTTATTGTCGCGCTTGCGGTCCTGCCAGTCGTAGCAGCCACGCAAGAACGTGCTCCAGTCCTTGTGCAGTTCTTTGAACTCCGCCGGCCGGCCATCCTTGCCATCGCAGAACGTCGCGGTGAAGTAGCCGATCGGATCGCGCTGGCCGGCGCGTGCGTTGCGCTCGAACTTCGCCATTACGTCGCGATAGCGCGGCTTGTCCGGCGGATAGCTGGTCAAGAACGCGTAGAGCGAATAGCCGGCTGGGTAGTTGTCGCGGTAGTCGTCGATCTCGCCCTTTAGCAGCTGCTCGAACTTCTTCTTGGCGGCATACCCCAAGTAGTAGGTGCGCGCCGCGGTGCCGATGCGCAGATAGTTCACGATGAAGGTCTTCTCCTTCATCTGGCTGTAGTGGCCGCTCGTCCAGTCGGCGTGGCCTTCGCCATACCACGATGGCATGAACGGTCGCAGCACGCCATCGAAGCGATGCGTCAGTTCGTGGGTCAGGGTCTTGCCGAGGGCTGCGATGTTGTTCCACGCGAAGCGCACCGTGGTGCGATCGCCGCCTTGGAAGCCACCTGCCCACCAATACGGCGCGCCTTCGGTTTCCATGTCACTGTTTTCGGGAACGATGCGCGCGATGCCCTGGCGACCTTCAAACGGATCCTTGCCGAAGTGGCTGATCAAGCGTTCGTGGTGCAGCTCAATCGTCTTGGCCGTTTGCAGCAAGGTCTCGTGGCCGCAGATCGTTTCAATGCGGTAGAGGCCGTTGGTGCTCAGCGCCAGGCCGACGTGATGCCAATCACTGTGCTCCTCAGTGAAGCGCACGCGCTGCTCTTCGGACATGTTCTCGAGTTCGGCGATCGTCCAGATCTTGCCCGTCTCGACGTCGCGTTTGCGCTCGTCGGCGAGGATCTTGCGTGCGTCTGCAGCATACGAACCGGGGCCTTCCGGGCGCGGTCCCTTCAAGTCCTTGAACGCCACCTGGCGCGCCAGTCCAACCAGGATCCGCGCGGCGCGAATACGTTGGTTGTCGAGAACCCGCGTGTCGCTGCTTTGGCCGGTCGTCGGCCCAGCAGTGCCGCTGGACTCTGCTGCATCGGGAACCGGCTGGTTCATGATGTTTGCGAGCGCGCGGTAGACGATGTCGTAATCGGGTGCAAACGACGCCTGATGCTTGTCGACGGCAGCGCTGACCTTTGCCAATGCTTGCGGGCTACCCGCGGCAACCTTGAGCAATAGTTCGCTGGCCCATCGCACGATCAGTGCCTTCGCGGCGGTTTGCTTGCCTCTCGCCTTTTGCTTGGTGAGGAAGCGCGATAGTTCGAGGACCGCTGCGACGCGCTTTGCGCTCAGCACCTGGGCATCTTTGATGCGCTTCGCCGCGGGCTTGATGGGCAGCAGTCGCTTGCGCGTCGGACCGCTGATCTTGCAGCGACCCTTTTCATCGGTCGCCGCGCGCACGTAGCGTTCGGTCCACTGCGACAAGGCGTCGAGGTTGTCGCTCGACGCGCAGACCAATTCTAGCAGCAGGTCCGGCGACGACGGGTGAAACTCCAGCGCCGCAAACAGGTGCTGGCGCGCTGCCTCGAAGTTGCCGTTCTTCAGCGCCGCGATGCCCGTTTGCATGCGTTGCTGGGCCGGACCGGTTGCTGGCAGGGTGGTCTCAAGCGAGACGTCGCGAGGCATCGGTGCGCCGGGCGGGACCTGCGCCGACAACACTCCTGCAAATAGAACGGCGGCCGCGGCGGACCGGATGGAAGTC
This sequence comes from uncultured bacterium, assembly GCA_963974725.1. Taxonomy (GTDB): domain Bacteria; phylum Planctomycetota; class UBA1135; order UBA1135; family UBA2386. The sequence goes on from CAXBFC010000133.1 coordinate 11,793, forward strand.
AGCATGGATGGCGATCGCAGAGGGGCGGACCACATGGTCCCGCCAATGGCATCCATGGGCAACCCCGTTCGAGCGCGAGCGCCCGGCAAATGGCGATTGGCCAAGTGCGATCTGCCAACTGCGGTCGGCTAGCTACGAATCGGCCGTGTCCGGTTGACCAATGCGTCCTGGGTTGGTCAAGCGCCACAAGGTTCTCCAGACGAGCAGCGACGAGAAGGAGACCACGGTCGTGAAGATGCGCAGGATGAAGCCATACGGGCTGTCATCTGGCAGGCTCATTGGCACAAACCACATTGCCGCGTAGACGACTGCCATGCCGATGAGTACCCGGCGTTGGTGGAGCATCCAGCAAGTTGGTAGCACGAGCGGCAATCCGAGCGTGAACCAAATCGTGCCGAGGGCCGATGGGGAGGCGGGGTCGCTCGTGATCGGCGGGGTCGCGTACGGCTCGACGAACTTCTGATAGCCGTAAATCAGTGCCGCGATACCGCCGATCCACAAGGCGCCCCGCATCAGCCGTAGCGCTTCGTGTGCAACCTTGCCCATGAACTCAATTTCGGGCTCTCGCGGCGGTGCGGGCATCGGCTCGTCGGTCATCACCCCAACCGTAGGCGACGAACTGTCCCGCAAAAAGCCGGTAACGGGAACGCGTTCGGATCGCTGCACTTTGTACCTATGAATGGATCTCGCTTACTTGTGGTCTCGCTCAGCTTGTGCGCGCTCGCACCAGCGCAAAGCCTCGTCGCAAACCTCAAGACGACGACCGGTGGCCAACCGTCCAGTGGTAGCGATCCGTTCTTTGTGATCGGTGGGCTGGCTGTGTTTGATGGCAACGGGGCGTTTGGCAGCGAGCCGTATGTGACCGATGGCACGTCGGCCGGCACCCACATCCTCAAAGACCTGATGCCGGCGGGTTCGAGTCAGCCGAATCATCTGACGGTGCTTGGCAATGAGGTGTTGTTCTCGGCCAATGTGCCCGGCGTGGGTACCGAATTGTGGAAGACCGATGGCACGTCCGCCGGCACCGAGCTGGTGAAGGATATTCGCTCCGGCACGAGTGGCTCATTGATTGACAACCTGGTCGTGTTTGGAGGGTTCGTCTACTTCTCTGCCACGGACGCGATCAGCGGCAACGAAGTCTGGCGAACGGATGGCACGACCGCTGGAACCGTGGTCGCGTTGGATTTGCGCCCCGGCAGCGGTAGTTCGTCGCCTCGCGATTTCACTGTGGTCGGTTCGGAGATGTTCTTCCTTGCCGACCTGCAGGGAGTTGGCCGGGAGCTCTATCGAACCGATGGCTCGTTGGGCAACACGTTCTTGGTGGTCGACCTCAATCCCGGCAGTGGCAGCACGAGCTACACCAATCTGACGGCGTTCGGCAGCAACAAGCTGCTATTCGGTGCCGACGTTGGCGACGGGCAAGAACCGTGGGTGAGCGACGGCACCGCTGCTGGCACGTTTCAGCTCGCCGACCTCGAACCCGGCAGCACCGGTTCGGCGCCGAACGAGTTTGCAGTAGTCGGTAGTGTTGCGGCATTCTCCGCCGACACTTCGGCAACCGGACGCGAACCGTACCGAACCGATGGCACCACCGCCGGAACGTTCTTGCTTGCAGACATCAACACCGGCGCAACCAACAGCGATCCACGCGACTTCACCGAGATCAATGGCGCGCTGGTGTTCAGCGCCAATGGTGCGAACGGGCGTGAGCCGTGGGTGACGGATGGATCGGTCGCTGGCACCTCAGAGATGGTGGACCTCAACCCCGGCACGGCGTCGTGCAACCCGGATGAGTTCGTGGTGATGGGCAGCGAGCTGTGGTTCTCCGCAACGCAGTCCGGGTTTGGCAACGAAGTGTTTCGAACCGACGGCACTGCGTCGGGTACCAGTATCGTCATCGACGCGGTTCCCGGTGGCGGCTCACTAAGCGCGTCGGGCTTGACGCCGTTCGGCAGTCAATTGCTGTTCCGTGGCAGCCTCAATGCCGGCGTGCAGGAGCCGTGCATCACCGATGGCACAACGCTCGGCACGTTTCTGCTCGATGATTTGGCGCCGCCGGTTTCGGACTCAACTCCACGGTTGTTCGCGGATCTTGGTAGCGAGGTGTTCTTCATCGCTTCGGGTGATCTCGTTGGGTTTGAGCCGTACAAGACCGATGGCACAATTGCTGGCACGTCGTTGATTGCGGACCTCTCCAGTGGCGGCGGAAGCAGCGGCACGAACTATGTCGCCACGCGCGGCAGCGATGTGTTCTTCGAAGCGACGGTCGGTGGTTCGGAAAATCTCTACGTGACCGATGGTACGGCACCGGTGCAGTTGACCTTTGCTGGTGAGGCGCCGCGTGCGATCACCACGCTCGGCAACCTGGTTGTGTTTTCCGGCAACTCCTCGGGCACTGGTCGCGAGCCGTGGGTGAGCGATGGCACGACGGCGGGCACGTTTGAGTTGCTGGACCTGCAGCCGGGCAGCGCGTCCGGCATTCCGTTCTTTGGCGAAGACTTCACCGCCGCTGGTGGCCTGATCTTCTTCACCGGCAGCGATGGCACCCACGGCCGCGAGTTGTGGGCAACCGATGGCACGACGGCCGGCACCTACATGGTTGCCGATTTGCAGGTGGGCAGCGGCAGTGCGAACCCGGATGACTTGATCGAGTACCAAGGCGAGCTGTTCTTCAAAGTGAGTGTTTCGGGTCTCGGTTCTGAGCTGTGGAAGAGCGATGGCACGGTGGCGGGAACGGTGCTTGTTGTCGACCTTCGCCCGGGGCTTGTCGGGTCCAATCCAGACAACATGACGGTGGCCAACGGCTTGCTCTACATGACTGCCAACGGCGGCAGCGGCACGCAAATCTGGAGCTCGGATGGCACCGCGGCCGGCACCACGATGATTACCACCGGTGGCGCTGGTCAGTTGACGCCGTATCGCGAGTTGACAGCCACCACAGCGGGAGTGTTCTTCTTGCACGATGGCGGCACGAACACCGGGCTCGAACTGTGGCTGACGGACGGCACGCTCGCCGGCACGAATCTCGTCAAAGACATCGCGGTCGGCGCCGTCGCAGGACCGGTCGAAGGCACGTTGACGGCAGCGCTCGGCGGTACGCAGCTGTTGTTCGCGGCGACCGACTTGGACAGCGGCCTGCAGTTGTGGCTCTCGGATGGCACGACAGCGAACACCCGCAAGGCCACGAGCTTTGGCGGCGCTGGCTATGGCGCGGTCAAGATCGAGAACTTCTTCTCGACTGGCACGCGCACGTTCTTCTCCGCGAACGAAGGCATCAACGGTTTGGAGCCGTGGGTCTACGACACGGCGACGGCGGGTCTCGCGTTTGTCTTGCCCTATGGAACGGCGTGCACGGGCACTCCCGGCTTGCCGGAGATTGGTGCCAATGGTTTGCCAACCATCGACAACGCAGCCTTTGAGGTCGCGGTCAGCAACGCATTGCCGCTGAGTCTCGCGGTGCCGGCGGGCGCGGTTGGTCCCAACAACATCAACCTCGGTGGTGGCTGCCGCCTGTGGCTCGACTTCCCATACGTGTTGTTGCCGGCTGCGTTCGTCGATGCGACCGGCAATGCGGTCTCGCCGTTGCCGATCCCGAACAATCCCAATCTGGTTGGCTACAACTTGTTCTTCCAGTGGGCCGTGCTCGATCCAGCGGGGCCGTTCCTCGGTGACTTCGCGTTGTCCGGCGGCTTGCAGGTGCAACTCGGGAATTGATCATGATCGGCATCGCGCGTGTCATTCGGCGCGTGTTGCCGGCGTTGTTAGTCTATGGCGACCGTCGGTGAGACGCTGCGTGGCTATTTGCGGGAGCAGGGTCTACCAGAGGACGGTGGCGCGGACCTTGCGTGGGTACACCTCAAGGTTGGTCCGATCCCTTTGGCGTTTCCCAATATCTCGGCGCGCCGTGACGCCGTTCGATATCACGACGTGCACCATGTCGTGACCGGATACCAAACGGACTGGGCTGGTGAAGCGGAGATCGGCGCATGGGAGATCGCGTCGGGATGTGGGCGTTATTGGGTGGCTTGGTTGCTCAACAGCGGCGCGGTGGGATTCGGCGCGGTGTTGTGGCCGCGCCGCACCTTCTGCGCGTTTGTGCGTGGCTGCAATACGTGCAACGTGTATCGCGAACCGTATGCACCAGTGTTGCTCGAAGACGTTGCTGCCCTGCGGTTGCGGCTTGGTCTCGAGAAACCTGTGCCGAAGGCGACGCTGCGCGACACGGCCTTGTATCTGGTCTGGATTGCCGTTGGTCTCGGCTGGATGGTGCTGCTGCCGCTCGCATTGTTGTTGGCTAGTGTCGTTTGCTTTGCGACTTGATGGATTCGGGCGTTGCCGAGCGCGTCGAAGCGGCTACTAACGTGTGCAATGTTGAGTTTGGTCATCTTCGCGAGTGTCTTGCCAATGGCTGCGTCGCTGCCGAGTCTCACGCTGCAGGAACCGAGCGGTTCTGCTGAGAGCGCGGTCGCCAGGCTGCCGAAGTATCCGGTCGCAGCGCTGGCCGCCGCGGTCGATCTGCCGACCCATCAGTTGCGAGCGGCTGCGGCAGTCGAGTTGGCCAAGCGTTCGGTTCCTCTCAAGCAATGGCTTGCCGCAGCGAAGTCGTTGCCGTTGCGCAAAACCGAGAGCGAACGGGTCGACGACGACACCGTTCGCTATGTCGCCAACCTCGCGGTGATGGGAGCCGTCACCAAGGGGGAAATCTTGGTGCGCACACCGCCCGGCAAACACGTCGGGCCAAGGCCGTTGTTGTTCTGTTGGCACCCAGCGGATGGGCACGGGGCTGACTCGTTGCGGATGTGGGCAACCTTGGCGGATCGCTACGGCCTGCTGCTGGTTGCGCCGACCGAGGCCTACGAGCCGTATCGCAAGCAGGGGTGGTCGTACCATCCCGACGGCTACGAGCGCATGCAAGAAGCGCTGCGCTTCGTGCGTCGTCACTACGATGTTGACGAAGATCGCATCATGTTGGCCGGTTTGCGCGGCGGCGGGCACATGGCGTGGGATGTTGGCATCCGGTTTGCAGATCAGTTTGCTGCGATCTTGCCGGCCAATGGCAGCCCGCGATTGGGCACTCCGTTTCGCGATAGCAACATGGCCTACCTCGAGTCGATCGCACACGTGCCGGTGCATTCGTTGCATTGGGGTAAGCAGGAAGACGCCCAGGTCCGCAGCGTCAATCGCGCCATCGAAGTGTTGCGTCGGTTTGGAGCCAAAGACGCGAAGCGACTTGATCATCTGAGTCAACTCGACGCGCTCAACCCCAACCTGCCAGGTTGGCCTGCGTTCTTCGCAACCAGGCGATCTGTACCGAAGGTGCTCGTCAAGTTCCCGGACCGTGCGTGGACACCACATCGTCGCGAGTTTGGGCGCCACCACTGGCTTGAGGCGCTCACCTACAAGTACGGCGCTCTGGTCCCGTTCCCTCCGAAGGTGCCGGCGTCCAGGTGGCGCAAGCTCGACGAACCGGGCCGGCTGGCCTACCTGGACCAATACCTTCGCGACATGCTGCCCCGGATCGAGGCCAGCATGAGCGAGCCGGGTATTTTTGAGGTCAAGGATCGGCACATCACGTCGTTCCGGCTGCTGCTGAGTGAAGACATGCTCGGCACGAAGAAGACGGTGGTGGTTCGTTGGCGCGGCCGCACGCTCCACAAACCGATTGTTCGTTCGGCGGAGGTGTTCTTGCGCGAGTTCGTCGAGCGCTTCGACCGCACGTTCTCGCCGATTGCGGAAGTGCGGTTGTAGACGTCCAAGGGCGGTCTCGGGCTCGCCGGCAAGTGGTTGCGAGCCCCCGCGGTCAACCGTGTCGCGCGATTCCCAGCCCGAGCAGGAAAGC
>CAXBFC010000134.1:0-17631 GCA_963974725.1 uncultured bacterium
GGCGTCAGGCTGCGAATCCATTGGGCGCGCGCCAGGTCGTCGGACGCTTACGATCAACAAGCTCCCTGATCGCCCGCTCGCCTTCGGCCACGAGGGGCTTATCGCGCCAAGTCAGCTCGGCATGCAATTGCACGGAGCCGCGCGGGTTGCCGGGACCAAGTTTGAGTATTCAGGGTGGTTGAGCAACGGCGCGACGTTGGTGGTGGATGATCCCGATGAGGCCGGTAGCTTGATGTTCGATAACTTCGCGGACACGAACAACAGCAAGAACGGGGGCGGTCGCCTCGGCGTCTTCATCCTACCGGAGTTGGAGTTGGGCTACTCGATCGACGTGGGTCGTGTGGATGCCAGCGGAAGCTCAGCCACATCTGTGGATGCGACCGTGCAATCGATCGACCTGAACTGGACCGGCGACTGTGATTTGCTCGGCGGAACATACGATTTGCGCGGACAGTGGGTGATGTCGGACGTCGATACCGCGACCTACGACGCGAGCGGCGCCATGGGCTTCGGGCCCCTCACCTACACGAATGAGCGCAGTGGTGGTTATGTTCAGGCGGCGTTCCGGCCAGCGAAGATCCAATCATTCAAGGACTTCGAGGGCGTGGTTCGATTCGATACGCTCGACATGCCGATGGGCTCGCCCGAACCCGCCGATCGCCAACGGATCACCATCGGTCTCAATTACTGGTGCAATCCGAGTGCCGTCTTGAAGGTGGCATACCAGTTCGACAATTGGGATGACCCGACCGGCGCTGCAGCAGACCAGGACGCTTTGTTTATCCAGTTTGCGATGGGATTCTGATCGGAGGAATAGAACCATGAAATCCAAAATACTCAGGTGGAAGATTTCGGTGCCGGGCTTGCTGCTCTTGTTGACAGCGTGCAGCACTCTGGCATTTCCGGCGAATCGGCAAGCCGATGTCGAGATGCCAACAAGCGGCGCGCAGCTTTGGGCGGAAAACTGCCGGCGGTGTCACAACTTCAGGTCTCCCGCAAGTTTGACGGATAGTCAGTGGGAGATCGTGATGTTGCACATGCGAGTGCGAGCGAACCTTACGGGTCAGGAGCATCGCGCCATCCTTGCCTTCCTGCAGAGTGGGAATTGAACCGCGACGTTCATGGATGCATCGCCCCGCGTTGATTTGTTGCAGACAAAACCTTGTCGACTTGGTCCGTGCCAGGTGCGACGACCAGAAGAGAATCGGCCATGAAAATTTGTAGTTGGTGCGGTGTCGTCGTCGTGCTTGTCATCTCAGGTTGTGGCGGCGCCGATCCTGGTGAACCCACCGTGACCGCGTCTGCCGGGCCGACGCCCGAGTCCGTTGCAAAGCCGCCCGACGCCGTGCCAAAGCCGCGGGTTTCGCGGCGCAAGAAGCCGGTGCGGCTGGACATGATGATGATCAAGGCGCTGTTCGGAAACTATCCGACCGTGTCCGGTGATGTTGTGAACCAAGCCACGCCCGCACAGGTCGCACTGGGTCGCACGCTCTACCAGTCAGAGCACCTCTCCAAGAACGGGGACGTGAGCTGTGCGTCGTGTCACGACTTGGCTAATTATGGGCAGGACGGCAAGCGCGCGGCATCCAGAGCCGATGGCACGCGAGGTAGCCGAAACACGCCGACCACTTGGAACGCTTTCCGTCATTTCGCTCAGCTCTGGGACTATCGTGCCGCCAACGTTGAAGAGCAGGCAATGATGGCCCTGCTTGACTCGACCCAGCACGGCTTGGTTGATGAGGCGGACCTTGTTGCCAAGATCTCGGCGCGGCCCGAGCTCGTGGCTGCTTTCAAGGAGGCGTTTCCCGGCGACCAGCCGTTGACCGGGGCACACGTTGGACTGGCAATAGGTGCCTTTCAGCGCACGCTTGTGACGCGTTCCCCGTGGGATGACTTCATCGAAGGCGACGGGAAAGCGCTGTCCAACGACGAGAAGCTGGGGTTCAAGAAGTTCATGGATGTCGGTTGTGGAAGCTGCCACATGTCCCGGCTTCTCGGCGGCAACATGCCGCAGAAGATCGGGGTGTTCAGTCCCTACCCGGACCAGACGGACACTGGTCGATACCGGCAATCAGGAAACGATAGCGAGAAGTTCTTCTTCAAGGTGCCATCGCTGCTGAACGTCGAGAAGACCGCGCCATACAATCACGATGGCGCAGTTGCCACTCTCGAAGAGTCGGTCCGGCAGATGGCGAAGATCCAGCTCGCCAAGGACCTAACGGATGAAGAGGTCGGGTCAATCGTGGCCTTCTTGAAAGCGCTGACCGGCAAATTGCCTGCCGACATCATGGCGAATGGACGGTGATCCTCGCCGGTTGGTGACGATGAAACGTCCGCATCGCGTGCACACACAACCGACCGTGGCGCCCTGCTCAATGTAGTTCTGGGCAATGGCCAACCCAACGCCGCTGGTGCCGCCGGGAATGGCGGCTACATCATTAGTTAATCGCCTTCTAGGCGTCCGTTTCGCTAGTGCGCGAGAACCACGTGCTGTGTTCGACGAGGCGGGAGGATGGAACTGAATCGCGCGGCCGGCGTTGGCTACGCAGCCATCAAGTCCTGGTCGTCAACGAGCTCAGACTCGTAGACGACGCGGGCCTGCTGTCGGGCGAGGTCCACTTGGGCGGTCTGCACGTCATCGAGCTTGGAGAGGACGTGCTGCACGCAGGCGCCGCAGGTCCTGCCGCCTGTGGCCAGCACGGTCGTGCGGGATTCGGTCAAGGGATCGGGTCGGGAAGCCTTCATGTTTAGGATCTTCCTGGATATGGAGTCAGGACGTCATGCTGACGCCCGCCATTGGCTCCTTACACACTCACTTCGGAAGCGTCGCCAGGGAGGCGGCGCTGGTGGTTTGTGCCATGAGGTGTCAACAAGCCCGGTGCCGACGGCGATCGGGTGGAGGGTGCGCGGCACGAGCGCATCCCTAGATTGCGAGACGTAGCACCTCGAACGTATCGTCCACGCACAACACTACCCCGTCGTCAACTGCGACCCATTGCTCCGCCGTGATCGCCTCCGAGGCTACTACGAACGCACGGCAAGTGATGTTGCGGTCGTGCGACTGCGACGATAACCCGCTCGTTTCACGTGCGCGGCAGACCGGGCAATGGCAAGTGCCGCACAGATCGCACGCTCCGAGGGTTTCGCGCTGGAGTGTGAAGAGCGTGCGCCCGTAGCACGCCGCCAACAACACTCGTCCGTCCGACAGGACGAAGTTGAGCGTCGGTGGTGATGTGCCAAGCTGCGCGCAGCGGGATATCAAGTCTCGTATGCAATCGCGCACTACTTGCGCAACTGTTGTCGACGACATGTCCATTCTCGTGGCCCCTTTCTGGCGGAGCTCGAGCTTGGCGAGGAGCCAAAGGAAGAACTGTTCGCTGTCGGTCGTGCCCCGTCTGTGTTGCAACAGCCAGTCCGGCGTTTCCCTAGCCAGCACTGGACCGACTGTCTCGATCTCCGGAATTGTGCCGTTGTGGGCGAATGCCCAGCGTCCGCAGGCAAACGGGTGAACATTGGCCAAGGTTGCACCGCCCACCGTGGCGAGGCGGACGTGGGCCACGAGTACTCGTGTGCGGATCTCGTCAGCCGTCACGCGGAACTGAGGATCTGCTGCCGCCTGAAGGGTGCGCTTCTTCAGGCGCGGTCTCACGCCGTCGAACCATGCCATACCCCAGCCGTCGGGGTTCGACATGCCGCGATGGTCGTTGAGGCTCTGACTGAGCATAGAGTTCTGGGCGCAAACCAAGCCACACTCGACCCGCGTCGGCAGCTCGGACAGGTAACCATAGAGTCTGCACATCTGAGTCACGAAGGGATCAGGCCGGCCGCCGTGATCCACAGGTGCACGGCGACTCCGGCAACACAGCCGATGAAGATAACTGGTGTCCAAACGAGGTGCCGGGTGAAGGTGTATGCGCCGCGCGATGCCCCCATCAGCGCAACGCCAGCGGCGGAACCGATCGAAAGCAGTGAGCCGCCGATGCCGGCCGTTAGCGTCACGAGTAGCCAGTCCGGTTGGCCCATCTGTAGATCCATGCCCAGGACAGCGAACATCACCGGCACGTTGTCGAGAACCGCCGACGCGAGGCCGACGAGCAAGTTGGCAGGCGTTGTTCCCAGATCTCCATATAGGAACTGGGCTGCGACATGCAGATGACCGAATACTCGAAGTCCGCCGAGGCACAGAATCACACCAAAGAAGAAGAGCATCGTGTCCCACTCGATTCCGCGGATGTGTTCAAACACTTTCGAACCCGGATCCTGCACGCCATGACGGCGACAGTCGAAGTAGCAGTACACCATGTAATACCCAAGCCCCGTCGTCATGCCGAGAAATGGTGGCAGGTGCAGCACGCCGTGGAAGAGAACCGCGGTCGCAATTGTGGCCACAAAAAGACTGACAACGATGGCCCAGTCCGCATGCAGCTTCACTGTGGGGTGCGAAGAGGGGGGGTCTGCTCGATTGATCGAGAACTGCATGACGAAAGCCGGTATGAGCCAGCTGACGAGTGCCGGTGCAATCAACCAGAGAAAGTTCGCGGTTTGGACTTTGCCAGCTTGCCAGACCATCAGAGTCGTCAAGTCCCCGAATGGTGAGAATGCGCCGCCAGCGTTGGCCGCCACGACGATGTTGATGCTGGCGATGACGATGAACCGGCGGTTGTCCTGGCCGATCACCGAGACTACCGTGCCGAGCACCAGCGCTGTCGTCAGGTTGTCGGCAACTGGTGACAGTAAGAAGGCGAGAGTGCCGGTGATCCAGAAGGCACGGCGCAACCCGCCTCGGCCCGCAAGGCAGCGTGCGCTGATCCAGTCAAAGACCCCGCGCGCGCGGATGGCGTTGACGTAGGCGATGGCGACGAGGAGGAACAGAAAGAGCTGCCCAAACTCGTAGACACTGTCCCGCAACCCATCAGCGACTGCTTCGCGATTCCCCGCGAGCGACGCCATGACCCAAATTGCGCCGGCCCCCAAAAGCAGTGGCTTCGACTTGCGCAACTTCGTGAAGTCCTCGGACACGACCAGCGAGTAGGCCGTGAGGAAGGTGCACAGCGCGAGCAGGGACAGGGTCGTCATTGCTATAGCGTCCTCAAACGCGGATTGCTCGGAGCCGCAGAGCGTTCCCGATAACGGAGATCGAGCTCAGTCTCGTTGCCGCGGCAGCGATCGTGGAGTCGACCAGGCGCAGTGCAGGTCGGTGCACTATTGAGAAGAGTTGGCAAGAAGCGTGCCGACGAGGGTGTGACTCCGGGTGCAAGAGCCAGATGCGATAGTGCGCGGCCGATGCGCAACTCACTGCAGGCGTATTTGTGGGGCTTTGGCCGCGCTGGCGACGCCCGGTGGCTAACCAGAAACTGATCACCTTGGAGTCATGTTCTGGCGCCTCAGGGCTGTTGTGTGCCGTCGGCGAGTGTTGCGGGCAGAGTCGCTGAGTAGATCTTGCGGGGTCGGCTTGTCTCTGCATGCCTGATGGGTATGAAGGTTGAGCCTGGCAGTCCCGGATGTCTGCACCCGCAGCTTAACTCGACTGTCCACTGAACCGGGGGAAGGTCAGCCGGCGAAGAAGAAGTCTTGATCCGTGTGGCCTGAGGTGAGGGCGAGATCTCACGGCTCTCGGCAGTGTGCAGGTCTTAGCGAATAGTCATCGCCTGAAACGTCGAGAACCGCAGCCCACCTGCGAGGCCAGTTGTGCCAACACCTTGCAGCGGTAGTTGGAAGCCAATGAGGTTGGCGTTGTTTGGGATTGCATAGCCGAACTGTGCGGCGCCAGTTGTTGATGCGACTTGAACGCCAAGCGGTACTGCAGTCGTTGGGTCGATCAGTAGCTCACCATACGGCGGCAGGGCTACCGGAGTCGGCAGCTCGGCCAGTCCAGCGAACAGCCCGAAGGCTTGGCCTGGGGTCCATTGCGCGGATATCGAGCCGACGGCGCCTGGTGCGAAGTTCGTCGCCGAGGTCGGGATCGTAAGGACTGGTTGCGCACGTGTTGGCTCGAAGTCCACTCGTGACTCGATGCCATCGAGGTCTTCGTCACCGAGGTAGTCGACACTGGTCATCATGCCTGTCGCCATGTGGTCCATGTTGTGGCAGTGGAATAGCCACCGACCGGGGTTGTTCATGGTCATCTGGACCGGGATTGAACTCCACGCCTGGCCAGGAGGCCGAATCAGGAGAGTGTCTTTGAGTGGTGGGTTGGCGGTGCCTCCGGTCGTCCCCATCAGGCGGAAGAAGTGACCATGGATGTGCATCGGGTGGTAGGCCTGCATCATCCCCATGCCCGTGTTGGCGACGGTCATCTGCACTTCATCGTTGGTCGCAACCTGGATCGGAGTGACGCTTGGCCAAAGCTGTCCGTTGATCGTGAATGCCATGCCGCCAGGACCCATCGTCATGCCGAGTGATGCGGTGACGGTTCGGTCTGGGTTCGCCACGATTGGCGTCACCGGATGGAATGCCGCAAGCTGAGCATAGGATAGTAGCGAGCCGCCAGAGAGGTTGCTTGGCACGTAGTTGGCTGATGGCGCTGTCTGACTCTGACCTGAGTATTGCAGTACAGCGCGAACGAGTGTTTGAGATCGATTCGTGATCGAAGACGCCGCCAAGCTCCATACGCCGGGATTATTGCAGTCAACGAGTACGTCGTAGCGTTCACCAATTCCGATCGGGATTGCTTGCACGGATACCGGCTGCACGCGATTGCCGTCGGCGTGAGTGACGGTCATCGGGTGCCCATCAAGTGCGAACACGTAGTTGGTGGTTGCCGAGACGTTCACGACGCGCAGGCGCAGTTGCTGGCCGGGCTGCACAACGATCGGTGCTTGGCCCGCGTTGTTGCGCCCATTGAGCAAATGCCCAGCGAACGAACCACCGAGTGGATTGGACCATTCATCCAAGACGATGGTCTGCTCCACGTCGTACGTTGGGTCGTTCGCGGGATTCGCTGGGTCGACGATTAGCACGCCGGCAAGACCAACGTCGAGTTGCGATTCCGCACCATGCGCGTGATACCAGTAGGTGCCGGGAACGAGGTTGGGCAAGTCGTAGATGAACTCCTGGCCTGGAGCGACGGCCGGCCGAGAAATGCCCGGCACGCCATCCATTCCGAGGGGCACAGGTTGGCCGTGCCAGTGAACGGCGGTCGATTCCGGGAGGTCGTTGCGGAACCTGACCTGCAAGGATTGCCCCTCTACGATGCGTAGTACCTGTCCGGGCATCTGCCCGCCATACATCCAGGCGTTGACGGTCACGCCGGGCGCGACTTGTGTTGTGCCGACTGCGGCAACGAGGTTGACGGAAACCACCTGCGCCTGAGCGGCGGCGGTGAGCGATAGGATTGCAGCGAGCGCTGGGCGACAGAAGCTCATGATTGTCTCCGTTGAGTTGTGAGATGAGGTGGTCCGGCTGGGGTGTGACGAGGTCGCAAAGCCCCCGGAGTGACGGCAATCACTGATTGCGGTACCATTGTAGTCACGGCATATGGCGCGGGAACTTAGCCTGAGGGCGGAGTTGGCGATGATCTGCGGCGTCACCAGCGAGGGCCAAGGTCGTAGCTCTGGGCGATCTGTAAACTGGTCTGCTTGTCGGGAGACTTCTGTATCGGCGCGAGGCCGTGCAACCGATGCATGAGAACTGTTGCGCTGGCGTCTAGAACACAGCGTGACCGTCGCGCCGCGGGCGGTCGCCGCGGCCCCCAGCGCCGCCGTGCCAGACGAACTACTGTGCAGGCTAGTCCCGGCACGTTGGGCGCCGGCACCTGGAAGGACCCTTAGCCGTCGCCGCGGAGGGCAGCAGTGCCTAGGGCACCTAGGAACAGTCGCTCCCCTCCCGTTCTGGGGCACGTTGATGTTCGCGCCACCCAGAGGGTTGTCGATGCCGACGACGGGCTCAAGACCAGTGTAGTTGGCGCGCCACCCAGGGCGTTGCATACGCCAACTTCGAATTCGACGGCATCCAGATTGGCTCGACGATGAAGCCCGTAGCCGGCCCCGGGATGAAGAACGGCTGCACCAGACGGCTGGCGACGTAGGTGTGGTGCTCCGCGATCAGCCGCCGATGCCATCTAAGGATCGTGTCTGACCTGACGATCGCTGCGACCTTGTCGAGTAGTCGTCGGCAGAGCGGTTTGCCGTTGGCGGTGAGGCGTCGCCGTGGGGCGTCCGTCAGTCGTGGTATCTTACCACCGAACTGCTCCTTGAGCACGCGGATCACCTCCGCTTGGTAGTCGATGACCTGTGCTTGTTCTCGGTTCAGCCGGTCAGCAAACGAGGCGAGGAGGAACTGCAGCGCACGGGGACCGTGCATGAGCAAGGTCATCGGCGAAACGGTCTTTGTATCCCACGGGCCATGAGTCACGTCGCTGCCAGACCGAGCGTCACATCACCGCTGGAATGTGCCGCCATCGCTGAACCGGGCTCTCGCTATTGGGAGGATCCGTGGCGATCGCCAGCATGCGCGCGATGCGGATGCGCAGGTCGGACACGTGCGGCTCGCATTGAGCATCCTCAACCGCCTGACACGAGCTCGGAAGGCTGGCTTCGTACGCAGTTAGGCTGTGAGTCGAGGCGCTTAATGCGGCTATCTGCCGTGAGTTCGATTCATGCGCCAACGCCTGCGGCCGTTGCGCTCGCACGAGGATCCGCGTACATTGCGGCCTCTTATGGCTCCTTTCAGATGGACTTCCTGAGCCGCACCTGGTCGTCAGGGTGGAGCGGCTGTCGCGCTACCTCGGCCGTGTAACCGTCGAGCCTAATCAACAGAGATCAATGATAGGACATATGAGAACCACCGTGCTCGCACTGCTGTGCGGATTCGTCTTCGGAGGCGTCCAGGCAATCGCTCAAGAGGCCAAGAGCGTTCCCGCGGCGAAGCCGACCCCCCCAGCAGCCTACGTCGTCGGCGTGACGGGAATGACTTGAGGCGGTTGCGCCTCGGGGGTCCGTGAGACCCTCTCCAAAATCGCAGGCGTGAAGAGCGCCGAAGTCGACCTCAAAGCCAAGACCGTGACCGTCGCCATGAAGAAGGGTTCGCTCACCCGCGAGACTGTCGTCAAGGCGCTCGGAGACACGAAGTTCAAGGTCAGCTCCTTCGCCTTGGTCGAGAAAAAACCGGCGGCGAAGAAGGCTGCCAAGCCAGCCACCAAGAGCAAGAAGAAGTCCTGAGCCGAGTCGGCGAGGCGCTCGGGCCCTGGCACTCTGCTGAGGGCCAAGGCAAGGACCACAGCCACGACGTGGCGTTGGCGCCGAGTTCGCAGATCGGTTGGGCAATTGAGGCCGGCTACCAGCTTGCCGCGAAGATCCTGGCCGTTAGGCCGTGCGGCGATAGCTGCGTAGCAATCTGTCGAGTTTACTAGCGACCACCCTGCGGCCATCGTTAGCTCGCGATCGCACGCAGTCTAGGACTCGCACCGTCGGGCGGAGAGCCGACCAGTGCCGCACAGAGAGCCTAGGGGTTCTCCAGACCACAGTGTGCAACTGAGTGTGCAATGTCCTCGGTCACAACCTGACACAGCCTGTCGGTGAGGCGCAGCCGCTTGTTGCCCTGGCGCTCGCGGAAGACGTGGTTCTCTTCGAGTCGGTCGGCGTTCAGTTGCGACTGATCACGGTTGACGAAGCCCGCGAATGTGGTGAGGAGCAGCTTCGGGGGGAAGTCGGCAGGCATCTGGCCGAATCATCGGCACTTAAGTGGCCGATGTAACTCTGGTTGCCTAAGCGCGATTGAGTTTATGGACACCACGGCCTTGGCGCTTCGCCAGCCGAGAAGAGCAGTCCCGTTGCCTACGCACCAATCGTGACGGTCACCACGTTACTGACTTCGACCACGTAACCCGTGCCGTCGACAAGCGCGTGCAGGAGGTTCATCTCCAGGCCGATCAGAGCTGGCAGCAAGAGCCCCGGAGGAATGTCGATCGCTGACGATGCGCGGCCCTGCGCGTCGACCATACCCAACGTGTCTTCAAACACACCAAGGTTGGGGTAGGTCAGCATGCCGATCAGCAGGACATCCTCGTTGAGCGGCAGGTGCAGGCCGCCAGGCAGCGGAGTTCCGGGGAGCGTCCCCGTCAGCGAACCTAGCAGGTAGTAAAAGTCGCCCGTGCGCTCCGTATCGACGATGTGGGTGAAGTCAACACGGCCACCGTTTGCGACGCTCACTTCGTCAGAACTGATCCAGAGGCGGCGGTCGACGGAGTGCGCTTGGTAGATGATGTCGGTTCCTGGACTCTGATAGCTCCAAACCGTTTGGCCAGATGCGGTGACTTCAAACAAGCGCCCCTCGACGCCACTGCAGATCAAGGTGTTGCCGTTGGCGAGGCGCTCCGCGCCCGAGACGAACGACGAGAAGAAGCCGGGTTCGGTAAACGTCCAGACCGGCGCCGCCGGACCAAACGTGTTGGAGCCGGGGTCGATGAACGGCATGCCTTGCGCGTCGACCGGCAACTCGATCTCGATGACGGCCGATTGACTGGGGAGATGTTGATTGTTGAAGATCGTCATGTTGCCGGCGCCCGGGTAGCCCGGCGGAATGAAGCGCGGGTCGTGCTGCTGGAACAACTGCCGATCGACGGACGTGCCGCGGTCATAGGCTTCCGGGTTGCCCCATCGCCAAAGCAAGTCGCCGCCGCGGCCGCGAGCACCGCCGACGTGGCCAGCTGCTTCGGCCGTGGTCGTGCCATGGTCGATCAACCAGACTTCATCCTGCGCTCTCGCGCTGATCACGATCCAATCATTGATCGGGTCGTAGTCGATGCCGTTGGCGTGGTTCCAGTCGCCGAGAGTGAGAACCTCTGGCGGGTAGTTAATATTGACGAGTTCGGGATGGTCCGAGATGACGCCGAAGTTCGACTTCGTCGAATCGAAGTCTTGGATCACATGGTCGTGGACGTGCCATTCCCAAACAACCTGTCCAGTCGTCGGCCCAGTCTGCTGGATTTCGAGGATGGACTCGGGCAACCACTCCACCGCCGGCAACAGCGCGGGGTCGCGGCCCTGGGCAATTGCGAATGACGCCGGCAGATAGTCGGCGACCATCATCAGCACATTGCCGTTCGGCAACTCGTGGATGGCGTGATGCATCAGCCGCTGGGCATTGCTGACGAGCATGTCCCACATCAGATTGCCCTCAATGTCGAGCTTCTGCAGGCGGCCCGTCGTGCCGGGGAAACCGATGTTGGGCTCAATCACACCGCGCAACAACGAACCGTCCTCCGTCATGTGGAGCGCGAGGTTGTTGAATCCCGGCCACGTATGCACAACGGTTCCCTGACCATCAATCAGCTGCACTTCATTAAGGGCAACTGGTGCAAAAAGTCGCAAACCAGGGGCCCCTTGGGCGAGCAATGAGCACGTTGAAACAAGGCCGACGAGGAGCATCTTCAACATTCAACTAATGTAGTGCGCATCGAAGGTGATTCAGGCGATCGAACTACGCAGTGGTGCGCGCGGCACGTCGCGGGGCGAAATTGCGGTGCTTCGAATGACCCCAAGCACCTTCAATCAAATATCTTAAGGGTATTTGGCGGCAGCACCGCGGTCGCGTCCCGCGGCAATGAGCCAGTAATTTTTTGGTCGCAGTCAGAGGTCGAGAGCCTGTGCCTATCGTGCGCCACGCCAAGCCAGCGAGCAGCGAAACATCCGGTCTTACCAGGCTCGCCTCTGCTGTCGCATGGTTGAGTCCGACGTGCGACGCGCCAGCATGCCAGCGAATCTCTGCACGACCCGAAACCTACTCGCCAGTCGATGCAATGCGGTCGCTATCGGGCGGGTAGAGCTTGCCGCACCGGTTGCGTTGCCTGCATTGAGGCACTTTCGAACTCATTCCATAGTTCGTGAAGTGCCCGTTCATCGGCTGCGCGATTCGTTGCGCATCCGGAACTCACCTTCACCACGATAGCCAATGCCGTCGCTGCTCGTCATTCGTTGAGCGGCATCACGGCAACGTGGACGCCATCATTGGTCCACGCAAAGACAAGTTGTTTGCCGTCACAAACGACCTGCGGGAACCCGTTGCGACGACCCGTACCACACTGCGCCACGGTTGCCGGCGGTGACACGGTTCCGTTTGCAGCAATGCTGCGCATTCGAATTGCGCCCGCGCCCTCAACACGCGTCAACCAACAGACAAAGGCCCGACCATCGGCGTGCATGGCTACCTCGACACGCCCCAACGGATCACCCTTGTCGATGAAGATCGGGTCCTCAAAGCTGGCACCAGCGTCGCGCGATCGTGCGAGCTTGACGCGCGCCCGTCCATCGGCGGCGGTGAACCAGGCAACAGCGACATGGTTGCCGGAAGTCGCGATTGATGGACCGTTCACCGGGCATCCAGCAATGCTCCAGCCATCACGACAGATCCTTACTGGCTTGCTCCAAACGCCATCCACGCATCGCACCACCGCGATATCGCGGACTTCATCGTGTGAGCGATCGCGATATACCACGACCGGCCCGCGACTGGTCGTCGCCGCTGACGTTTGGCAACACTCGCAAACACGAGGGTCCAACAACGCTGGCTTGCGCAATTTGCCATCCGAAAGAATCTCAACGTAGCGCAACGTCATGTCGCCAACGCCATGAGCACCGCCCGCCTTCTCACGACCATCCAACCACACGGCTGATAGCGTCCCATCGGCAGTCGGCAATAGAGACACAAAGCCGTGCTCCGCCTGCTTGCCGTCGAGATGCGGCACCAACGACTTGTTCCACGTTTTCCCCGAGTCCAACGACTGCGCGATATGCACGTCGTAGTCGTAGGTTCCCTTGCCACTCTTGACCAACCAATGCGCGGCAATGTGGCCACCGGGCAACGAAACGACCGAAGGAAAGTCTGCCCAGTTGATGAACCAGCGATCGCCACTTGCGATTTCGCGTCGCTTCGACCAACTCTGCTTCTGCAAGACTGCGAACTGTAGGGAGTGTCCCTCCTCCGTGGGCTCAACCCAGCTGAGCATCACGCGCCCGTCCGCCATCAAACAGAGATTGGGTAGCGAACTGTTCGCCGCTGCGGGCGTTGCCAGGCGTTGCACTTGAGCAAATACCGGCATTAGCAGCATCGATGCCGCACCGACCGCGATCGCCAATAGCTTCATGCCGGCATTGGAAGCCCGACATGCAGAAATGGCACGCGCGCAATCGGGGTCGGCGGAGATTGTCACGGGACTCGCTCGCTAGAGGTCGTTGAAACTCAACGGTCGTGCAGCATTCCCAACCGCATGTCCGAAATGCTTGAGCGGGTGCGCTCACCGTGACAACTCAGCATCCGTTTACGGTCCGTTGTGGGCCCAAGCTATGGGCCAGTAAGCCATTGGGTCCACTAGTCAGGAAAGCATGGTCTAATAGACTTTAACAATGCTCGTCCACCATGCCCTCATCAGCACGTCAGCGATGAAGATTCCTCGCCTCGCCACAGCAGCGCTTTTTGCATTCTCCATCTCGGCCGCCGCTCAGCAGCCGGGCCTCCGCCTGTTCGCCCCGCTCGGCCCCTCGGAGACCCAGCTCGTCGACGGCCAGGGTAACCAAGTGCACAGCTGGCCCGGTGGCGGCACGACTTCGTGCTACCTGCGACCCAACGGCAACCTGATCCGCGGCATGGTCGAACCGAGCATCGGTATTCCAGGTACGACCGGGCGCCTGCAGGAGATGAACATCGAGGGCACCATCTCGTGGGACTGCGTCGTCAGCGACGCGCAAAAGCTGATGCACCATGACATCGAGATCATGCCGAACGGCAATATTCTGGTGATCGCCGCCGATCGCTTGGTACCCGTCGACGCAATCGCCGAGGGCCGCGACCCGTCACTGATCGCTGGCGCCTTCTGGCTGCCGGACTCGGTCCTCGAGCTCGAGCGGACCGGCCTGAATACCTTCAACATCGTCTGGGAGTGGCACGTCAAGGATCACTTCGTCCAAGACTTCGATCCCACCAAGCCCAACTTCGGAGTGGTCGCGAACGAGCCGGGCAAGCTCGATATCAACTTTCCGCCGGTGGTGCTGAACACGACCTACTACAATCACATGAACGGGATCGACTACGACCCGATCAACGACTGGATCGTCGTCAGCAACCGCAAGCAGGAAGAGATCTGGCTGATCGACCACTCGACGACGACCGCCGAGGCAGCCGGCAGCACCGGTGGCGCGCGCGGCAAGGGTGGCGAGTTGCTGTGGCGTTGGGGCAATCCGCAGGCCTACGACCATGGCGGTCCCGTCGACCAGCAGCTGCACCGTCAGCACGATCCGCGCTTCATCCCGCCGGGCTACCCGGGCGCGGGCAACCTTACGATGTTCGACAACGATCACATTCTCGGTGCGACCAATCAGTCGGCAGTCTACGAGATCGAACTGCCCATCGACGGCACGGGTCTACCGTTCATCGACCCGGGTCTGGGCCAATATGGCCCCGCCGCACCGGTTTGGATCTACACCGACCCGGGCTTCTACTCACCGTTCGTGTCGAGCGCTGAGCGTCTCGCCAACGGCAATACGCTGGTCTGCAGTGGCCAGCAGTCGTACCTGTTCGAGATCGACCCGAGCGGCACCG
Source organism: uncultured bacterium (assembly GCA_963974725.1). GTDB lineage: Bacteria > Planctomycetota > UBA1135 > UBA1135 > UBA2386. The sequence goes on from CAXBFC010000134.1 coordinate 14,533, forward strand.
TGGTCTGGAGCTTCAACCCGGTCGGCGCGCCGTTCGTGTTCCAGGTTCAGAATGTCGACCGTCGCCTGTGGACCAACGCGGACGAGTTGTCGGTTACCGGCGGTCGCGTCGAGTTCACCAACATCGTCGACTCCTCGCACGCCGGTGACACCTTCTACCTGCTCGGCTCGCTGAGTGGCACCTCGCCCGGCACGCTCATGCCCGGCGGTGTCGTCGTCCCGCTGAACTTCGACGTGCTGATGATCGGCATGGCGGTCTACCCCAACATCGGCGTGTTCCAGAACACGATGGGCACGTTCGATCCGAGCGCCAAGGAAGTGTCGGCGCTGGACGTGCCGCCGGGGCTCATCGACCCGTCGTTGGTCGGCTTCGACATGGACTTCGCCCACCTGATCCTGCAGGGCGGCTTCACGACTCACGTCAGCAACACGGTACGCGTATCGATCGTCAACTGATCGACGGCGAGCGCGATGTTCATGCATGCTGACGACCTGCCCTCAGAGGCATCAAGGACAAGAAGTAGAATGCCATATAGCTGCCGAACAGCGACTCCGCTGTGTTCGGCATGCAACGCTTACTACTCGCAGCCATCTGCGCTGCACCCAAGAACCCGTCACCGGACAGATCCTGCAGCTTAGGTGCATGTACGGCAGGTGTACTGGTTCAGCGATCTTCGGATGACTCATCGGTCGATGCGCGCGCCCAAAGTAGGCGGTCTAATGCGTCAAACGCCGCGAGATTCGGGCAAATCAACCCGTCGAGACCAACTCGATTGCGAGCTGGATCGGTGCAGGCACACTGGGGCCGCGAAGCAATGATAGCGATGACCTTGCCTGAAGTTCTACGCGGCGCGCCTTAGCTCGACGATCGGCAAGTGTCGCCGACCCTCGACGAACTTGGGAGCCAGATCAACTTCGTGCGCACGGATTCCTCTCGAATCGGCCACAGCAATCTGGGTTCGATCGACAGGGCATGGTTCGACGAACCCGTGCAGACGCGGCGAAGCCGCGGTCAACGACGGCACGAGCGCCAAAGCGCAGTGCACGCCAAACGCTCAACACCAGCCCTGCCGACCGCACACGACCGCGCACATCCCACGAACACGCGGCCACTTCCCACCCCCACCCCAAACCACAAACGCCCCACACCGTTAGGTGCAGGGCGCTGTAGATCGACCAGTTACTGCCATGTGGCTCCTCGAGCTGTGCGGGTTTGCCAACTTCACCCAAATGCCGTTGTGGGCTCCCTTGGTCGAGGGCGCCCGATTCCAACAGATCATCGTCGCGCGCGCGCTCGCTCGCTGCAGGTCTACGGCCGCGCCCGCTCGCACTTGAGGAAGGGCGGAGATAGTTACTGGCGGATGTCTTCCGGCTCTTGGACATGGCGGGATGCTCCGTGCCGGATACGGCAGCCGCGAACAACGGTGCACTGCCTTCGGAGGTCTGCAGCTTAAGGCCAGCCCTGTATTCGCGACCTCACCGCCGGCGACCGACTGGAAGGCCCGCTGGGACGTATGATCACGCCCATGCGACTTCTCCTCCCGCTGATCGTTCCACTGATCCTCTGCGCCCTCCCGTCTCAAGCGATCACGTCGTTCGGATCCTCGTGCGGCGCGCAGGCGACGGTCCTCGAAGGCTATGGCGCGCCAATCCCCGGCGCGACCGTCGAGTTCGTTGTGCGTGACGGTGCAGCCAACGCCGCGCACCTGCTGATGCTCGGCTTCTCGTCGACAAACTGGAACGGCACACCCTTGCCGTGGGTCGTGCCGCCTGCGTTGGGGTTCGCCCCGGGCTGCTCCCTGCTCGTCGCGATCGATGTCTCCGACGTTCTGCTCACCAATAACGCCGGCATCGCAACGCTGACTCTGCCGCTGCCATCGACACTCGCGGGTAGCTTCTACCTGCAAACGATCGGGCTGCCGAATAGCGGGCCTTGGTACGGCACGAACGCGCTCGATCTAGTGGTTGCGCTATCAGGCACCCATCCGGTCATGGGAACCGCGCGACGCGCGGGCACCAATCAACCTATCAGTGGGGCACGCATTACGCTCTTCACGCCGCAGCTGAGCACGTTTTTGGAAACTCGCACGGACGTCAACGGGGCGTATTCCATCGCGGCGCCGCCTGGCAACTTCCGCCTCGGGGTTTCGACTACGTAGAGAACGGTCTAGGTGTTCCAGCTGCGGGCAATCAGGACTTCGCCCTGCAACTGGAAACGCACGGCGGACAATGGGACGTCATCGGCAACACGCTGCCCGAGACACTCGACGCAACAGACATCGCCTACCTACTGCCAGACGGGCGCATCTTCTACTGCCACGATACGACCGATCCGATTCTGTTCGACCCGGTAACCGGGCTGAAGACGTTCCCTGCTAGTTCGGCGACCGAACAGGGCTGCATGCACGGCACGCTGCTTGAGGACGGCCGAATGATTCTCGTCGGTGGCCAGAACGGCGCGAGCCCCGGCTCGTTCACCAACGCCACGCGCCGGGTCAAAGCCTGGTCCGGGACGAGCGGTTGGCAAAATCTGCCGCTGCTGCTGAACCCAACTGGGCGCTGGTATCCCGGTCTGGCGCGCTTACGTGACGGGCGATTGCTCGTCATGGGCGGCGGCACGGCTCCGTCGGCGGTACGCACACCGACCTGCGAAGTCTACGACCCGGCGACCGACTCGTGGAGCTGGACAGGCACGATGGGCCAAGCAGTCGAGTTCCCGCCAGCTGCGCTGTTGCACACGGGCAAGGTGCTGCGAACGTGGGGCGATCCCGAACTCTACGATCCGCCAGCCGGCGCATGGCAGCCTACTGGCACGTTTGCGGCCGTCGACCGCGGTTGGCCCGGGCACTCCGACCACAGTTTGTGCGTTCTGCAAGACGGCACGGCTCTCGTCATCGGCATCAACACACAGTCGGCCGGCAGTCAAGCTGCCATGGCGGAGAGCTACGATCCGACAACTGCAACCTGGTCGCCCCGGTCCAGCCCCGACCTGAAGAGAATGCAATGTGAAGTCGTGCCGCTGCCCGACGGCCGCATCTTGGTCCAGGGTGGCGACGTACAGAGCGAGCCGACGAGCGAGCCGCAGCTGTTCGGCGTCGTC
>CAXBFC010000135.1:0-17517 GCA_963974725.1 uncultured bacterium
TTCTGTAAATCGCCCGCGGCCGCCTGACTGCCATCGACGGTGATTTCGAGTTCGGCCGCTGCATCCGGATGCGGCGGTCGAACTCGAAATCATCGTCGGGCCGGATGACGCTTCAAGTCGGCGAGTCACCTCGCTCAGCTTTTGTTAACCACAACGAAAGCAAAACAGAAGTGACCCACCAAACGCACAGTAGCACTCTCGGATCCGCCTTGGAACTCATCAGCGAACAAGGATTGCCCGGCATGGCAAACGCCATCCGTGTCCTGGTCAACGAAGCAATGAAGTTGCAGCGCGCCGAGTTCCTCGACGCACAACCACACGAACGAGTCGAATCGCGACGCGGCTACGCCAACGGCTACAAGCCAAAGACCGTGTCCACGCGGGTCGGCGAGATCGAGTTTTCGGTGCCGCAAGTGCGCGATCGCGTCGACGGCGAACGCTTCTATCCGAGCGCGCTGGAGAAGGGTATTCGGTCTGAACGCGCTCTCAAGCTTGCCGTCGCGGAGATGTACGTGCAAGGCGTGTCGACACGCAAGGTCGCGGCCATCACCGAAGAACTCTGCGGCGTGTCGATCTCGTCTACGCAGGTGTCACGCGCTGCGGCACTGCTCGATGAAGAGCTCGATCGCTGGCGCAATCGAGAACTCGGCAAGTGCCGCTATCTCATCCTCGACGCGCGATACGAGAAGGTGCGACACGGCGGATCGGTCGTTAGCGCAGCCGTGCTGATTGCCATTGGCGTCGACGAGCAAGGACGCAGATCTATCCTCGGCGTCAGTGTGTCGCGCTCCGAGGCCGAAGTGCATTGGCGCGACTTCCTCGACGGCCTGCGCTCGCGCGGACTCCACGGCCTTCGCATGATCGTCAGTGATGATCACGCCGGGTTACGCCAGGCGCTCTCGGCCGCCTTCACCGGTGTCGCGTGGCAGCGATGCCAATTCCACCTTCAAAGGAATGCTGCCCCTCGAGTGCCCAAGATCGCGATGCGCCCCGACGTGGCGCGGCAACTGCGAGCCATCTTCAACGCGCCTGATCAAGCCGACGCGGAACGATTGCTCGACAAACTCTTGGTCGCCTACGAGTCCACGGCTCCCGAGCTTGCGCGATGGGCGCGCGAGAACGTACCGCATGGCTTTGCTGTCTTCGAGCTGCCGCCAAATCACCGGCGCTGCTTGAGGACGACCAACATGCTTGAGCGCATCAACAAGGAGCTGCTGCGGCGTACGCGCGTCGCCACGCTCTTCCCTAACGACGCTTCCCTTCTTCGACTCGTCACAGCCGTGCTCATGGAAGTGACCGAGGACTGGGAAACTGGACGCCGCTATCTCTCTATGGACGCTGAGTAATTATGTGACTCGCTCGACTACGCGTGCCATTTACAGAACGAACGTTGCTTTACCCTGCTAGCACAGTTCGTGCCGCTCTGGAGTCGTTGTTGATCGGACGCGGCCTCCGGCGCCAGCGCTGAGCACCTCGTCGGGTTTGTTTCGCTAGCGGAACGATAGCGGTCGGCGGCCACAGGTCGTCTCCCCGCATACAGTCTTGGCCCACTGGTTGCAGCAACCGGCCGTGCCCTGCGCCCAGTGACTTGGCAACGCCCACCTGCTGTCATTTCGTGACGCCCACCGGCCCTGTCAACTCGTGCCCTCAGCCCTCTCTATGCACGCTAGCTTCATAACGTTCGCACTCACTACCACTACTCTGACACTGCTGAGTCCTATTGTGCTTGCACATGGCGGCATCTATCGCGGGCCCGCACAGCCCGCAGTCCATGGCCCCATCGGGCCTCACGGTCGAGTCACCGCGCAGCCGACGGCCCTAGATCCAGCCGAACCAACCGCTGCCAAGCCAAAGCACCGCGGTCCCCAGTTCGCCGAAGACCTTAGCACCTGGCAGTATTGGTGGGAGTGCAACAAGCACGCCTACCTCAATCTGCGACGTGAGGTGCATCGGATTCCCAACGACGACGGTTTCCATGCCCCGCGCTACCGACCGCAGGCGAATCTGCAACTCGCCCCCACCCACGAACAGATTCACCAGACCGTGCTGCCGGCGCTGAAGCGCACCATCGATGCGAGCAACCAGCGGGACACTGTTTCCTCGTGCTTGATCGCGATGGCCAAGATCGGGCAAGACCACGAGGACTTCGCGCTCGTCGACGTCTTTGCGGCAAAGCTGCAGGTTAAGGATCAAGAAATCCGTGAAACCGCGGCACTCGCGATGGGCATCTCCGCCGTCGCGAGCAAGCAGGCACGCAACCACCTGATCAACCTATCGCTCGATTCCGCCGCCGGCCGCAAGCTCACTGGCGGCAACGTCCGCAATCGCACGCGCGCGTTCGCCCTCTACGGCCTCGGCCTCTCTGCCAACCAACACCTCGGTGCGACGATCCAGCGCCGAGCGCTGCAAACGATGCGTACGGTGCTCGAAGACGAGAACCTGCGCAACCGCAACCTGAAGGTGGCCGCCATCCACGGCATGGGTCTGCTCGCGTTCGATCGCAAGGATGCGGCAGGTCTGGCCATGCTCGACGAGGCACTCGACTCGCTGCATCGCTACTACACGATGCCTGCTGACGTGGGCACGCAGTTCACGCAATCAAACTGCCCCGCTGCAATCGCCAAGCTTCTCGGTCGCGACCATGCGCGCCTCGATTCGTTTCGCCAACTGTTCGCCCAAGATCTCAAAGGCGAGAACAAGGAGCGTCGCTGCCCGGACCTGGCGCGCTCCGCAGTCCTTGCACTTGGCCAGCTGTGTAAGGCCAACAGTGACGAAGACAGTCCCGACAGGAGGTATCGCGAATTGCTTGCGGAGACCGCCAAGAGCCACAAGGACAACCAGACTCGATTCTTTGCGCTGCTGGCGTTGGGGCAAATTGGCGGCGAGCGAAACCAACAGTTGTTGTTACGTGTTCTCGAGACGGAGAACAAGCACGAGGAGCGGCCGTGGGCTGCGATCGCACTCGGAGTGCAAGCGTTCGCCAGCCACCAAGCGCAACTACAGAAGGATGCAGTGCCGCAACCGCAATCACAAATCGGCGAAGCACTGACCCGGCAACTGGAGAAGGCGAAGCGGCCCGAACTGATCGGCGCACTCGGCATCGCACTCGGACTGACGCGTCACCTCGATGCCGCAGACCTGATGCGCAAGCGCATGCTCGCCAACTTGGCCAGCGAGCAGCAAGCTGGCTACCTCGGCATCGGGCTTGGCATGATGCGCGACCTCGCATCGATCGAGGCCCTCGAGAATACCGTGAAGGCCTCGTCGCGGCGCACCTGGCTGCTAGTGCAAGCCTCGACGGCCCTTGGCCTGCTCGGCGACAAGGCCGCAGCAGCCGGACTACACAAGGTCATGGGCAACCCGAATACGCCAGTCGCCACATTCGCCGCCGCGGCGATCGCGCTTGGCGACATCGGCGATTTGCGGGCGATCGGTCCACTCAAGCATCGGTTGCTCGACGAACAACTCACGGATCTGCAGCGAGCGTTTGCAGCCGTTTCGTTGGGCGGCATTGCAGATCCCGCCATGTTCCCGTGGCATGCGAAGATCAGCACGAACATCAACTACCGCGCCGCGGTCGAAACCCTGACCGATCGACAGAGCGGCGTTCTCGACATCCTGTAGTGACCACTGGGTTTGCAGGCACCAACGCCGAAGCGAGTGCCGTTTCCTGGCTGGCACTTCTGGTGATGTGCCCGGCTGGTAGAGTGCTTCGTATCGCAGCGCAGCAACCAAAGACGCTACCTTGACGAATGCCATCCCCTTGAGCCACGCCACCCTGCAGAGGCTTGAGCACGTATTCTCTGACCAAGACCTTGGCGAGGCGCGCGAACTGCTCGAGCGAGACTGTGCTGAAAACATCGCAGGCGTGCCCAGGATGTGCGACTTGGATCGCATCCGGTTTGCGATGATCAAGCTCAGTCGCGGCACGATCGCAGGGCTCGTCGACGCAATGGTGTTGGCACAGACCGACTTTCGTGATGCCCTGATGGCCGCGGACTTCGGAGAGGTCAACGCGCACCGCAACTGGTGGCCCGAATAGACTGCAAGCGTTCGCCGTCGCAGGAGTGCACACGGCACGCTGGCATGGATACGACTTGTGTCCAGCTAGCGAAGCCCCAGCTAGCGAGTCATCAGGCCATCACGCGTTCCTACGAACGCTTGATGTCGAGCTTGTCGATCATTACGGCCAGCTGCCGCCACTTCTCGCCGGAGGCCCGGATCAGCAGCGAGTTGCTATTCGCGTCGCTCTGGATCACGACCTTCTGGGGTTTGCCCGCCGCCGCCGCTTCCTGTTCGAGGAATCCGCGCAGTGTGGCGGCCAACTCGGCAGACGACACGTTCTTTAGATAAACCACCGATAGGTCGCCCTCTGCGCCGCTCGTATCAGAGCTCGTTGTGGTGCTGCAGGATGCGAGCAATGCCAGTGCGGTGAGAGATGTCGCGATCAAGATCTTGCGCATGTGTCAGTACCCTTTCGTGGCGTTTCGGTGCGATTCGACGAGACGACATCGTAGACCTTCCCACGAATATGTTGCTCGAACTATCGCGCGCACTCGGTCATTCGCCTCTCGGGGGGTCGGGCATCCATGCGTTCCGCAGATCGCGAATGAAGATCGTGTCCGGCTCGTCTTCGTCGACGAAGCTGAGGCCGTGGTCGGCGAGAACCCCCACGCGTAGGAGTTCGGCTACGACTTCGTCGGTGACTTCGCGGTACTCGTAGGTGTCCTCGATGCAGCCGGTGGCGAACGGCCACTTGCCGTCGGTGTCGCCGACGAACGCGATGGCATCACCGGAGTGCTGGAGCAAGTACCACGAGGTGATGGCGGCGGCAACGGGATTGCCGACGAGCTCGCGCGCTTTGCATGCCCCCACGTGGGCAAAGTCGATCCGTTCTCCACGAGTCTGGTTGATCAGTGTGTAGGTAACGCCCATGGCGGTTGGCGGGATGAAAGTCTTGACGGTGGACGCATCGTCCGCAGTGGCCGAGCGCGACGAAAGGCTGCGAAGATCCGGTGGCCATAGGCCATTCAAACTCCAATCCGGCCCCACCCGAACACCAAGCAACAGACTTTCTCAGCCAATCAACAAGCCGTCAACCAGCACACCGATACGCGCCAGCATCGTGCCAGCATCGCGCCAGCATGGGACGATGTTTGTCGGTCTTGATGTTCACATCATTGGACAACCGCCACCTGCCCCAACCCCAAAGCCACAAACACCCAGCTCACCAACGCAGCACGTTCGGCTGGTTGCGGTTGAGTTGCACCGGCACCCTTTGCAGCACGTGGTTGCGGGTCCGCAGCTCCAGCCAGGCGGCGGCGTCACTGACTTCGAGCACCGGCGTACGACCGTCTTCGATCACCGACACGGTGCTGCTGGTCGAGCGGCCGGGGCCGAGTTGCCGCCGAAGCCGCAATGCATGCTCGTCGGCGTCGAGGATGCGCAACGCCGTGGCCGCCACCGCACCCGCACCCGCCTCGTAGTGAAAATGGCAGGTGCAAGCCAACCGCGTTTCCAGGTCGGCTCCGGAGTCAGCAGCTTTCAGTTCGTGGTTGCGGCCGACGACCTCCGGACTGTCAAACCGCAACAACAGATCCTGTCGTGGCACTTGCCGGAACTCGTAGCTGCCGTCCACAGCCGTCGTCACCGTCTGGCCGGTGCGGTAGCAAGACCAGCTCTCGACCTGATGCTCAATCATCGTCAAGCGAACGCGCACGCCGGCAATCGGCACACCGTGGTGATCCAGAGTCCGACCCCAGACCCGGTCGCGACACGTCGCTGCGGGCACCGTGAACACATACCTACTGGTGCCAGACGGGATCGCTGAACTGATCACGGTTGTCAGCGTGTCGGTATTCCACGCTCGCAGCACGTAGTCACGATCCTTGCATAGGCCCCCGATCCGGAAGGCGCCGTCGGAGTCGATGATCTGCAGGTTGGGATTCGAAGTCGGGGATGGTCGGTCAAGCGGCGCATGCCCCTCCCCCAGCGCGCTGACTGCTGACACCTCGGCGCCTGCCGCGAGATCCTCCGCCAGCACGTTGGGCCAACTGATCGCACCACACGCGGTGCCGCGATACAGCTCGATCTTCCAACCCTGGCACGGCGCACCGAGATCGTCGACCAACCAACCGTCGATGGTCCAGGCCCTGCCCGGTAGCACGACATCCAGATCGCTACCATTCCGGAACGCGGCCGTCTCGACTACGGCCGCGACCACTGCCGGCTGCTGGCCAGTCATCGTAGCGACCAAGGCGTCGCCCGAACGGATCGACTTGCGACTGAAGGCGAAGGCACCGCCGGTATCGGTAACGCACACGGCCTTGCCGATCCGAACGCGCGCGCCGACGGCGGCATCACCGCTTTCGAGTCGCACGTGACCGGTCAGCAAACTCGGATCTGCAACGCCGACCTCCGTGATCCCGGAGTCCGTCGCAGCAGATTCTGGCAGTGGCAACTCGATAGCCACCCTCCGCTGTGGCTCTCGCTGCTGTGGAGCGTCGACATCGGGGGCTGACACAGCCCCACTCGAAACTGCGTCCGCATCGCTTCGCTGTTGCTGCAAGGCAGACTTCGACAAGCTTGGCGGTGCAGATTCGGAAGGCCACGCGATCGTCAGAATGACGACGAACAAGATCGCTGCCGCAACCACTGCAGCCACTCGCCACTGCGCTGTCGAGACCATTGCGGTGTAGAACGTTGAAGTTACGGCCCGGGAACATCCGAACCCAAGCAACCGAATTTCTCACGCCTGCGGCTAGCCGTCAACCAGCCGGAAGGACCTGGGACCTCGTGCGATCTGTTCACTCATGGCTCACCCACGACTCGATACGGCCGATTCGCTTGCAGATCGCATCGACTAACTCTCGCAGACACTGCAGGGTCGCTCGTTGCCAGGGCAACTGATTCGATCGCCCCGCCGTTACTTCCGATCGTTGACCGCGGCAGGTTTCTCCTCGGCCGAGAACGCCCGCATCGCCTCGGCGAACTCCCTGACAGGTAGCAAGCGACTGAGGACCACTGGCACCACCACCGGCGCTAGCACGCCGATTGCACTGCGGGTGCTGCCGAGATCGACGCGCCAGATCGCGTCGATGCCGGCGCGCTCATGATGGACCTGCGACAACAACTGCTTGAACTGGCGCAATTCCGGCATCTTGGTCAAGCGCAGTATCGCCTTGGTGACCGCTACCTCGGTCGCAGCCAGGCCCTCACTGGCCGTGCCGTGACGCACAACCAGTTCGAGCAGCAAGTGCGAATCGGGCGCTTTCCCGGTCGAACGCACGCGGATGCAGGCGAACGTCGGCTGATCTTTTGCCGGCCATCTGGCGTCCGGCAACATCTCGCGAAGCGCCACCGCCGCCGGCGTGTCCTTGCTGGCGTCGAACACGCCGTAACCCAACAGTCCACGTTCCGCGACCAGCGACAGCACGTCGGCGCACGGAACCCCGGACCGCGGCTTGCCGGCGAGCACGGGTTTGATTGCGGCCATGTCACCTACAACCCGCAGGTGCGGGCCGACCTGAACCCAGGCATCACCCACGACCCGCCGATCACATCGCAGAATAAGGCCGCCGATTTCTTGCTGTTGGTAGCGGGAGCTGCGCATGCCTTCTGACACCAGCAGCTCGGCGTTGCCTTCGTAGATACTCACTTCGTGTCGCCTGATCTTCTCGCCATCGGCGATTGCAACCTCGGCGACCGAAGTCAAACGATCGAGGCGCGACAGCGGGAAGCCCAACTCCTTCTCCACGACTCGGAGCACGACCTTGAACCTCGACACCTCGACATCCGGCCAGACGCCATGATCACGCATCGCCGCGAAGTCAAGATGCACGACGTCGCTGTACTGATCGAAGTGGAACTGACGGGCCTTCGGCAATTCTTGCGCCGGCAGGCTGGCAAGAACGAGTGTCAGAATGAAGGCTTGTCGCAACATGGATGCTCTTTGGTGGATCGAAGCGAACGCCCGAACAGGCTCGGCGCAATCCACGGACACTACGCTAGCACAAGACCAACAGCTCTTCGGCGCGCGCCAGATTGGCACGGAGCCAGGTAACGGATCAGGAAGTGCGCACGACTTGGGCTCGCAAGGCGGCTACCTCCAAGCAGTAGCGCCGGTGAGGCTGCGACCGAAACTTCAGATCGCTTCGCCGTGCTTGCGCAGGAACTCCGCTAGCTCACTACGGACATCGCCGCCGCCGCTTAGCTCGTCTTTGAAACGCAGCATGGATGCCTCGGCGTCCGCATCGGGCACATCCTTATCCAACGCCATCGAGTGCAAGGCGTCGACTACCGAGGCAGTCAGGTCCGCGTTGCGCTCCACAGCAGCCAGCATCAATCCGAACACAAGTCGGCGACGAGCAACTTCATCCAACTCCCCCGGCACCTCTTGCAACGCCGCGAGCAGAACGACGTGGTCGCCACCCGAGCACGAGGCATCAATGAACGCCATCGCCGGATCGTCTTCGACCTCCATTACGCCATCGGTCCAAGCAACGATTTCTTCGCCATCAACGAGCCCGAGTTCCAGCGCTCGGTGGTAGGCCCCAGCGATATTGCGGTAGTTTTTCACAAGTCCATCCTGAGTATGTGGTCATCAAATGCGGCCAAAGCCCCGCAAAAGCAGCACTAGCTATCAACACCGCCAAGGCGCCGACCGCCTACATACCATCAACTCCGGGTGATGATAAGTGCGGAAATCGCAGCGCCCCCGCGCGGGTCCGGCAACTGCTCGCCGAGTGGCTCCGGCGTCGCCTTCGCGATGCCGGAGTCGACGACCCTCGGCACATCGTCATCTTCATCGTTCTCGCACACAGTCCCACCGCGCGGACTCGCCCCCTGACACACGCGCCATGGGCAACACTCAGGTGCTGCACGCGTAAGCCAACTCTCGGGGATAGGTGGTTCCATCTGCGCCCCAAACCATCGTGACACACCACCAAGCACGCAGACGCTGGCACCACTCGGGCACTTGCGCAAGCACCGAACGACCAACCACGGGTTACGCGCAGCGCCACAGCGAGACGTGGCGAGGCACCGCGCCCAGGACAGCAAGCAGATCGCGCAGGATTGCGTCATGAAGTCGACTTGGTTTCTGCTCTCCCTCCTCTGCTGCGCTCCAGTTAGTTCACAAATCGTGCAGCTGTCTGCCCAGTGTCCGAGCGGAGCCGGAGGACTGCATTCGCTCGTCGTCTGCAACCCGCTTGCTGGATCGTCGCTGCAAATACTCCCCCAAACGGCGCTCAGCCCATCGTTACCTCCGTTACCCGCATGCCCATCCGCGCCAGTGTTGAGCTTGCTCGTCATCGGTTTCCATAACTCGAACATGCCTCTCACCAGTTGCGGCAACGCCCTCCGAGCGTCACCGGCACTCATCGATTCGAGCGGGACGTTGCTCTGGGGGACGTTGCTCTGAATGGGATTTGCCATGCCACGACCAATCGCAGCATCACACTGCCGGCGAGCTCGTGCCTGGCATCGACCTCGGCTGCAATGGGGACACCGGGCGATCGCATGACGGCGTCAGCGCAACGCGCGCCGCCCCGGCCCTCAGCGCTTCTTCACCACGAACTGATACAGCGGCACGCCCGGAAGGATATTCAGCTGCTGAGCGAACAGCGTGGTGAACGCATCGATTGCCATCTTCGGGCTGTTGAGCGGGTTGTCGGCGCCAGGCGCATCGGTCTTCCAGGGGTAGTCGTCGAAGATCATCACACCCTGCGAGCGAAGCAGCTTGAAGCCGAGGATGGCATCGATGATCACGTCAGGCGCTCGGTGGGAGCCATCAATGTAGATCAGGTCAAAGCTACCGGCCCCCTGCTCATGAATGATCTTCAGCAAGGCATCGTCGGATTGCATGACGTGCTCGACAAGCGCTACAGGGTTGCCGGCACGCGATTGCGCGAGCTTCACATTGCGAACGAAGCGCTTCCTGATGACGCTCATGTCCAGCCCCTGATGCTCCTCCCCGCCTTCCCAGGTGTCGACAGCATGCAGTTCGATGGCGTGGTGCACGCTGCAGGTTTCGATCAACCAACACGTGGAGCCGCCCTCATACGCACCGACCTCCAGGATCTTCCGTGGCTTCAACTGGTCGGTGATCTGCTGCCAGATCGGGATGTTGGGGGTAAGCCAATCACAAGAGAGCTCGTAGTTCTCTGAGGCGGGGCCACTCGCTGCTGACATCGGCGGCAGCATACCCCAATCCACTGCCGAAGCGGTGTGGGAGAAGGCACGTCAGAATGACCGCGTAGCCAGATTCGGCGAGCACGTTGCCAACGAGGTCCTCGTAGGATCGAACGGAAACTAGGGTTCGTCGTTGCCGAGCAGGTGATCCGCGACATCCTCGCCCTATGGTCGACCGTCGCCTTGCCCGCGCGGCATCCGCGTCACAATAGCCCCTCCACCTCCGGCCCAACCTCACGCCACGAACGCAAAGACATGGACTCGCTCGACGACTACTTCGAATACGCAATGGACCTCGCCGAGCCACAACGCGCGGAACTGATCAAGCGGCTACAGCGCGAAGACCCCACGATGGCGGCCCGACTACAGCAAGCGTTGGGCAGCATGGTCACCAACCCGGACTTCCTGTGCCAGACGCAACCGGTGCCGCGGCCGGACAACGAGCCGGACACCGTTCACCACGTCACCGTCGCGGTTGGCGACTTGAAACGAGCGATCGAGTGGTACCGCCAGACCTTCCGCGCCAAGCTCGTTGCGACCAGCTCAGAACGTGCAGTGTTCGCCTTCGGGTCCATCGAGCTGCATCTCGTTCCGGCAGAACACCTGCCCTCCGGCATCACAATCGTCCGCCACGACGTTGCCGCCATGGGCCCCAGTGAACGACGTAAAGACGGCGTGCGTGGGCTGCACCTGGTCGACCCGTGGGGCAACGCAATCGAGGTCGTTGACCGGGCGCCAGGCCACTGAGCCCGCTCCTCGGCTCATGCGCTACCAACTCACCGGCTACCAAATCGGCGACAAAACCACCGTCGACCAACGACCCGGGGCTGGGCCCAAAACCACAGACGCCCCACACGGTTACGTGCAGGGCGCTGTAGATCCGCTCGGGGCCTAGAGCCCCGCGGCTACGCCGACTACGGGTTGATCACGAAGGTCATGCCGTCGGAGAGCACGAAGCCGAACGCGTTGGTCCCTGGGTCCAGCGCCAGCGCCTGCATATGAACATTGAGTCCCAACAACAGAGGGTTGTTCGGGAACGTCACAGCCACCGTCGAGGTGTAGGACGTGCCAGCGGCGACCGTCGGCAAGGTCAGCAAAACGTCGGGAGTCACGCGAGCCCAGCAGTTGGTCATGCCGAGGACCGAGAGGTCGACGGGCGGCACGAGCTTATTCAGGCTAAGCACGTAGGCCGCTACCGCGGTTGGCAGGTTGACGATGTCCGTCACGAACAGGCCGGTGTTCAGCGACGCCGGAAGCGTCAGACTGAAGTCAATGTCTCCCTGGCTTCCCGTGCAACCTGAGCCGAACGACTCAAACTCGAACGGGTAGAGCTCCATGTCGTCGTAGTAGACCGAGGTCGACGAGTTGGCGTAGAGGTCGACTGCCCCGAGTTCGGAAACGCCGGTCCCCGCACCGAAGACGCCGCCCATCCACGAGTATGCTGGGCCGACCTGCTCACCGTTGTAGAAGAACTCGGTGATGTCGTTGTCCAGGTCAATGAAGACCTTGATCTCAACCCAGGCGTCCGCAATCAGCGGGGCAACGCCGTTGTTCGAGGCACCAAAGTCACCAGTCACGGTGCCAAGGGCGGCGTCGAACTCTACCTGCACGGACCAGTTGTAGACGGCTTGGCCAGCGTTGTAGGTGTTGAGCAGGATGAAGTACGTCGTGCCGGTGGTGGTCGACGGGATGTACTGCATGGTCCGGTAGACCCACTTGCCGCTGGTGACGCCCGGGTATTGGTGGACCAGGTCGGTCGCGCCAACGATGTCGATCGAGTTGGACCCGCTCAACGCCTGAGCGCTGGTCACGTTGGCGCCAGCACCGGGCCCCCACTCTTCCCAGCCACCAAGGCCGACGACCGGGGCGCCTGCGGTGTAGGTGTCGAAGTTGTCGGACCAAGCCTGGGCTTGGACAGCGGTCGTGCAGAGCAACGCGCAGATCGGAACGAATAGCAGGGAGTGTTTCATGGGTGAGATTCCTCTGGGAGCAGGGGCGAGGGAAAGGTACGAGTACGCAGGTCGCCGCCCATTTTCCGGTCACTCCAAAGCAGAATGCCCGGGCAGAGACGACCCACGGCAACCTACCTGGATCAAAGTCCGCAGTCGATGGGTCACCTAGCGTCGGCCCGGTTCGCGCACTCCAACGAGGTGAGCCGCGGTCCAAGATGCATGGTGAGGATTGACGACCGAGCGCGAGACTGCGGCCACGTCAACGCCGCCAAACGACTCGTATCGAACGCGCGCAAACCACTACACCAGAACTCAATAGCCCAGAATCCATGACGCTGAGTTGGCAACGGAAACAGCCTTGGGAGGAGACCACCAAGTTGCGGTCCTTTCGCGCCGCACCGACAGCCACCCGCCTCAGCCCATACACAAATGGTATGCGACACGGATGTAAGCCGCGTGGTATCCAAAAACTGGATCGCGCTGCGGCAGCAACAGTCTCATCGGCCACTTGCATGCCGATGATTCGAGGACTCATCAAGAGCATCCACGGCGAACTGAAAAAGCCGGACACAGAGTCAGCAACGTGCAACGCGCAAGACCTATCTACTGAACGATCGTCGCGAATGCCGGCGTTGCCTGCCACGGGTAGACCAGAATGTCGACGCCGCGCCACCAGACAACCGCATGGCGCACGCAGGGGTTGTTGGGCACAGCGAACGTGAAGTCGGCCTCGCCTTGCGCATCCGCTAGCACGACGCCCAAGATCAACGTATCGAAGAAGCCGAGCGCTGGTTGCTCCAGGTGCGGCGTCTGGAACGATCCGAGCACGCGCGTGCCACCGTAGAACAGATGGAACGAACCCGGATCCCCCGTCATCGTCGTGGTGAAGGGCGCACCGACGTTCATGTCGACCGACGTGCGCACACCAATGACCGTGCCGTAGCCAACCTGCCCTTCGATGGCACCCAGAATCGTTGGCCGGTGCAAACGAACCGGCGCCGGTGCCGGCGCAAGGGGTGCTCGCATCGCTTTACCGAGATTGCCGTTCGCTTGGAAGCCGCCAAACAAGGAGCAGTCGAGCAACCACGCACGCTGGCCGTTGGCCTGCATTCCGGTGACATCCATCGCGACGCTCGCATCGGGTTCCGTCAGGGTGTTCGGCCACGCGCCCATCAAGGTGCACTGCGACAAGCTGCACGTGCAAAGACCATAGACATAGAGTCCTGCGTATGTTGAGCGGCTGCTGCTGCCCGCCCCGGTCGAGATCGTACAGTCGCTGGCGTGCAGGTGCCCGTTCTGCAAGTGCAGCCCGCTACCGGACGATGCCCATACCGACGACCACCGCAACGCCAGATTGTTGTTGCTGACTTCCAAGCCGGTGACCGTTCGGATCGTGCAGCGCTCGGCCGAGCAGACTCCACCGGAGATCGTCATCGACGGGACTTCGATATCGAGCCCCGCGAGATTGCAGATCTCGAACGGCGCCAAGTTGATGCTGATGGCCCCAAGCGCAACGATCTGCACCAGTGCGGACGGCTGCGCTGAGATGGTCAACGGCTTCGCAACACTGAACGCATCGTAGATGCCCGCATCCACGAGAACTCGGTCGCCCGGCGCGGCGGCATCGATCGCTGCTTGGATGGTCGCGTAGTGGGCCGCGCCAACACGCACGACAGATTGAGCGTCGGCCGCGCCCCCTATCAACAAGGACACAAGCAGGGCATCTAGCCAGTGGCATCGGATCATGGGATCATCTACGTGTCGTGATTCTTCGTGAGAGCGATGGCGTTCCGTATACAAGCTGTGCCGACGTCGCCCAACACGGCTAGGACAGCATGCTGATGCTAGCAAACGCTGACGCCGGCACCTCGCTTGCTCAGAGATCTACCCTATGAACGTTTTCTTACTGCGGACGACCGCCCTCGCCATTGCCTGCTTCGGGCTCGAACTCGCTGCACAGAACGCGAGCAACTTCGAGAGCGGTCCGGTGCGAGCGCTCGACCTCTGCGACGACGGTTCTCGGTTGTTTGTTGCCAACACCATCGGCGGCCGACTGTCCGTGTTTGACACCAGCAACCCAGAACAACCGTTGCTGCGCCGCGAAATCCCGGTCGGCCTCGAGCCAGTATCGGTTCACGCGCGCACCCGAGACGAAGTCTGGGTCTGCAACCTGCTGTCGGACAGTGTCAGCATCGTCAGCGTCCGCGAAGGGCGCGTGGTCGCAACCTTGCGGGTCCTCGACGAACCGAGCGACATCGTGTTCGCTGCCGGCAAAGCATTCGTCACCGCCGCGACCACGGACTGTGTGCAAGTCTTTGATGCCGTGCTCCGCACCCCCATCGGCACCATCGACCTGTTCGGCAAGGACCCGCGGGCGCTAGCCGTCAGCCCCAACGAGACCAAGGTCTATGCGGTCATCCAGCGTTCCGGAAACGGCACCACGATCTTGCCGGACAGCGTCGCGCCACCGCCGCCACCGCCAAGCGGTGCCGGACTGCCAACGGCACCCGACCAAGGTTTGATCGTTCGCTGGGATGATCCGCAATGGAGCGGCCAGATCCCCTATTCGCTACCGGATCACGACGTCGCCGAAATCGATGTCGCGACACTGACCGTGGCGCGCTACTTCGATTCCGTCTGGACCACCAATACCGGCATCGCAGTCGATGGCAACACCGGGGACCTCTGGGTCACGAACACCGACGCGCGCAACCTCGTGCGCTTCGAACCGGCACTGCGAGGTCATGCAATCGACAGCCGGGTAACCAAGATCACTACCGGCACCACCGCAACCGTGACCGCGTTCGACCTGAACCCAGGCATCAACTACGCGCAACTACCAAACAACAGCGCGCGTGCCACGGCACTCAGCGAACCGTTCGGCGTCGCCTTTGATGCCAGCCAAGGCGTGGTCTTTGTCGCCGCGCAAGGAACCGACCGGGTTGCCGTTGTGGATTCCCAAGGCACCGTGATCGCCCGCATCGAGATCGGCAACGCCACCGGGGCACAAGTCGACACCCGCAACAAGCGTGGTCCCCGTGCCTTGGCACTGCATGCAACTGCCAATCGGCTCTACGTGCTCAACCGCTTGAGCGACACTCTGAGCATCATCGACACGATGACGCTCGCAGTCCTCAAGGAGTTGCCGATCGCGTCGTGGGATGCGATGCCGGCGCACCTGCGCGAAGGGCGCAAGTTCCTCTACGACGCCAAGCTGTCCGGTAACGGCACGATGTCGTGCGCCGCCTGCCACATCGATGGCGACACCGACGGCATCGCATGGGATCTCGGCGACCCCGGTGGTGCAATGCTAAGCGCACCGCTGCAGTCGTCCCCGTTCAACATCGGCCTCGCCTCGGTGCACCCGATGAAGGGGCCATTGATGACGCAAACACTTCGTGGATTGGCCAACACCGGCGTGCTGCACTGGCGCGGGGATCGAGCGGACTTCCAAGCGTTCAATCCATCGTTCGATGAACTACTTGGTGGCGCGCAGCTCGCACCCGCCGACATGAACGAGTTCGCAGCATTTATCGAGACGGTAGTGCATCCGCCCAACCCCAATCAGTTGCTCGACCGCTCCCTTCGCACCACCCCGGCAAACAACAACGAAGCCGCCGGACAGACAGCCTTCTTCCAGACCATCCCAAGCTTTCCGATGCATGGAGGTGCGAGTTGCGCCATTTGCCATGCGATGCCAACAGGCACCAACGGCCTGGTCATCTCCAAGACACTGCTGCAAACGGAGCAGCAGTTGAAGATACCGCAACTGCGCAACCTCTACCGAAAGCTAGGCTTCTTGAGAGCTCCGGGGCCACAGAAGAGCGGCTTTGGGTTCGCGCACGACGGCTCGAATGACACGCTGCAGTCGTTCTTGAACCGACCAGTGTTCAACCTATGGCCGGCGGCGACCAAGGACGATCTGACGACGTTTCTGATGAGCTTCGACACCGGCACGGCGCCGGCAGTTGGCTACCAATTCTCACTCGCACAAAGCAACGCGGGTAGCGCCGGCGTCCTAGCCGACTTGGCGCTGTTGACTGCGCGCGCCACTGCCGGCGACCTCGACCTGACGGCGCACGGCCGCATCGACGGGGTGCGAACCTCTTTGCTCTACATACCCGTCAGCAGTCAGTTCTTCAGTGATCAACCCGGAGTGCCATCACTGACGGCGACCCAACTATTGGCGAAGGCCAGCAGCAATGTGGCGGCCCTCGTATTCACTGCCGTGCCACCCGGCAGCGGCCAGCGCGTCGCACTCGACCGCGACCTCGACGGCATCCTCAACGGCAGCGAAGCATCGATCCCCTATGGCACCGCGACCTCTGGCTGTGTTGGTAGCGCCAAACTGACCGGTAATTCCGAAGCCAGGCTCGGCAACGAACTGTTCGGGTTCGCCGTCGACAATGCTCCGGGCAACAGCATTGGCGTGATCGGTTTGTCGTTCGGCACGGCAACGCTACCGCTGCTAGGCATCCAGTTGCTAATCGACCCGATCACGGCCGTGCCCATCGTGCTGACGAGTGATGCCGCCGGCGAGTCGGGTTATGCCTTGCCGATTCCAATCACGCCTGGAAACGTCGGGCTGCACATCTACGCCCAGACGCTGTGGCTCGACGCCTGCGGTTCGCAGTCATGGAGCAGCAGTGCCGGAATCGACGTCGAGATTCGACCGTAACGATCAAAGTGGATGCGTTCGTCTTTGGGCGTCAAGGCCGTTCTGTCCGGAAACTGAGCTGAGCCGATTTGGTGTCGAATTGGCCATTCCGTAACCGTCCACGAGCAATGAGTCGTTGGCGACTTCCGCCGAGTTCACCGGCCGGTGGTGCAGCGCAAACTGACCATCACTTTTGGTCATCGGTGTTTGCACGTTGGAAGGGACCAATTCGGAGTCCAACAGACCCGGCCAACTTTGCGGATACGGCGGCCATCTGCCACCCCTCGAGCTAGTGCAGACTGCGTAGAACGACAAGCAAGGTCGTCGCTGCCGTTGCTTCGCGGCCCCAAGATGGGTGCAAGCAGATCAAAGGCCTGCCGCGCGGATTGTTGCTGCCTGCACGCAACTCACGCGCCGCGACTTCCGATCCGACCGTCGCGGCGCCGGCGGTTTCGCGCTGACGAAGCAAACCCAGAGCACGACCGCCTGCGCTGGTCCCGCCAGCTGCTTCTGGGGAAGCGACGCAAGCATCACACCAGATCCGATGTCCATGATCAGGGTTTCCGCCACTCGCTCAGCAACCGGGCCTCCGTTCTTCTGAGAGGTCTCCAGCAGTCGGATCTTCACCACGGCACTTGCGGCTTCGACCATGACCGCTTTCGCAGTGCCCGGACCGCGAGCCGACCGCTCGACTCTCCTTAGCTGGCGGCGCGACAA
>CAXBFC010000136.1:0-17513 GCA_963974725.1 uncultured bacterium
CCCAGTGGGGGCTCGACCAAATAGACATCCCGGTCCCCGACTATCGCCCCACCGTCGAGCAGTTCGCCGCGGCGTGGGCAACCTCCGACCCCAAGAAGGTTACCGACTTCTTCAAGCCCGAATCCCGCGCGGAGAGGCTCTCGGAGCTAAAGAACGTCATCGACAAGCAAGGCTGGGAACGCCTGCCTCCGATCCTTGAGACCGAGGTCAGCCCCATCGATGAAACGCAAGTCAGTGCGGAGTACAAGTGCAAACGCGGCAAGCTGAGCGTCCGCTGGTACTACAGCGACGGCAGCTGGTACATCGGCACCCTCAAGCTACCCCGAGGCTGACGCAACCGCCGTGACATCGCAAACCCCACGCGCAGTGCTCGGAGCGAGAAGGTTGGAGCGAGCCGGGGGAGCGTCTCGGGTAGCAAAAGCCCTTGCCTAGCAGAAGCACCTTGCATAGCAGAAGCACGGGGCCAGGAACAAGGGTGACTCATTCGCCGTTGCGCGCGTAGTCCAGCGCTTCTTGTAGCTGCCGGCGGTAACCCTCTGGCGCCGTGCGCATCCACCATTGTCGAAGCTGTTCGGCTTGCGTGCGTTCGGTCTTCGATCCTGACTTGAGGATCAGCTTCTGCAGCGCCCAGCAGCGATTGCTCCACGGCAGTTGTTCATTCTTCACGAACTGGTGCAACGCCAGGTGTGCTTGCTCGTGGTTGATGTCACACAACGCGTCGAGCAGTCTTGAGTACTCCGTCTCTTCGTCGCGAGTGGCTTTGCTATCGATGATGCGTTGCTGCAGTTCACGCATGCGATCAAGGAAGGAACCAACCTCACGTTCGGGGTCGGTCACCGCTAACGCACAACGCATGTGCGTCGATAGGTAGCTGCGCTCGTGGTCGGTCATGCGTTCGCGACGATCGCGAAGTGCGGTGGCGAGTCGTGGGTGCGGCAGCGGCGCGTGCAGGATCACCGTCAAGCAATAGAGCAAGTCTTCGCCGAGCACGTGCGGGATCAACGCGTCGCGGTCCTTCGCGTCACCAAACTCAAGCCGCAGCTTCCAGATCTGCTCGGGGTTCCAGTTGGCAGGGCCTCGCTGATAGCTGGTCAGCCAGTCGCGGCCAGCGGTTCGCATGGTTGCCGGCAACTGCTTGCGGAAGCGCCGCAGCAATTGAAACAGCAGCGATTGCGCGGTGACCTTGGGGCTGCGAGCGAGCTGTGCCGCGATGACGCCTTGCGCACGACTAGCAGGAAGCGACTTCGTCAGCGCTTGCACGATTGCCGACGCGTGTCGACGTCGGTATTGGTAGTTCGGATCCTTCGCGTAGCGCGGGTCCGTTTCGATGTCGTGGTATTCGAGCAGGAAATCGATGCCAGCTGCGTCAGAACACTGCGTCAATGCGTTCGCAATCACGAACACACCCGTATGGCTCTTGCTGTCGCCTGGCTTGGGCCACAGCTGCGCCAAGTAGGCAACCGGAAGATTCAGGGAAGCAAGGTCGGGCGGCGGTGGCGGGCGTTGCCGAATCCAGCCCTTTCGGAGCGTTGCGTGTTGTTCGAACAGCGCGCTGACTTGCGCGGCGCATTGCTGCCAAAGGTCTGGAGCGTTCGCCTGCAGTTGCATGGCGTCGCTTCGAAGTTGGTCCGCGATTGGCGTCGATAGCCAATCGCTCGCGGCGCGTTCTTGGCCAGGTAGAACGGCGCCACAAACTGTTGCGAGACTGAGAGTGACTGCCAGACAACTCTTCATGGTTGCAGTGTAGACGCGTGAGCACTGCCCATGTAAGCAGCTCGTAGCCTAGAATCGGCCGACCGTTAGCGTCAGGGCGTTGGTGGTGGCAACGTCGAGCAGCACGCCGGCGCGGTCAAACTCGATGCCGACCCTCTGGTGATGGAGCACCAAGTCAGCAACCGGGCGCAGGCAGAACAAGTTGCAGTCCAACCACCCGAACCCCACCAACCGACTTCCCACGCCTCCAGCCAACCGTCAAGCAGCAAGCCAGCCCCCAACGGCCCAGCCATTCCTCCCCGAATCCCGAGCACCCGCCACACCGCTCGCCCACGCCGCACGCCCACAGCACGCAACTCCGCCAGTGTGTAGTAGCGAACCACCCCGACGCTGCTTGCCGGTCACGACGCAATGCGTCCGTGACCAAGCGTGGAGAGCATGAAGGCGCGGTCTTGCCGCGCTGTGGGGACGACGTCGCAGTGATTCCGCGGCGATCGCTGGCGGTCTATCGACCCATGGTTGCTGCAGATCTGGCGCACGTGGCAGCGCTGCCGGTCGAACAAAGGCGCGCTAAGCGAACGGGTCAGGCATGCGACTGGACCATGCGCTTGGCCACCCTGGTTGCGACGACAAGCGGCTGGTCACGCCGCGCTCGGCGAACTCGGCGAACCTTCGATCGCGACCTTCAAACGGCTGCCCTGCGCACCAAGATGGGCTACTATTCGGGTATGTCCAGCGCGAAGCGTCCACCTGCGGAGACTCCCGCCCAGGTTCGTTCAGAAGCCACCGAAATGGAGTCCATCCGCCACGACTTGAAAAACCTGCTGACCGCCTTCCGGAGTGGGTGCTTGCTGATCGGACTCAAGATCGACAAGCGCGAAAACGAGGATGTTCACGCCTTGCTGGATGAGATGCGCGCGGCGATCGAAACGGGATCCTCGCTTTCCGATCGCCTGCGGCGCGTAGAACATCTCGGAGCTGCACCGGCGGTCATCGACTCAGAGAGCACGGCCGGCGAGGTCCGCAAGCAGTAGGTTCGGCTCTCGCTTGACGAGGTCCCGCACCACGGCAACAAGCTGGTCGGCGACCCCTCCTGCAGCGATGCGATCCAGCACAGCCAAGAGGTCGGGAAGTGTCAGGGGCTCTGCTGCATCCTCCAGCGCGCAAACGAGCAGCTCGACTCGAATCGCAGCGTCAAGGCGCGTCAAGGGAGTGCCGGCATCCGGCACCAACACATCGGCAATCGCCGCCGCTTGGCGTCTGCTTGCACCCATCAATTGCGCCCCTGGTGTCGAAGTCATGCGGATCAAGAGGCCGTATTGTCTATCGAGATCCTCGGTTCGCGCCAGGGGGCGCCAATTCGTAGAATGAGACGGAATTGAACCTGGCAATGGAGAGTCCAGAGCGCCCGATTCGCGCCACACTTAGTCACCAGCCTATGGCTCGGCATTTGCCAAGGCCTTCCGGACCTGCTCAGCGAGCTGTTCATCACCGAACGGCTTCTCGAGAGTGATGGTCCCGGGAGCAACCCTTTTCTGAGCGATCAATTCCTCCGTGGGGAAGGCGGACATGAAGAGGATCTGGATCTCCGGATAGATGCCTTTGACAGCGTCCGCGAGCTCCGGACCGCTCATTCCGGGCAGAACGACGTCGGTCAACAGCAAGTCGACCGTCGCCTCGGATTTCTTCAGCTCCTTTAGCGCATGCTCCGGATCCTTGACTGACAGGACTACGTATCCCAGACGTTCGAGCACATGCTGAACGCCAAGGCGGACCAGGGTGGCATCTTCCACGAGCAAGATGACTTCCCCCTTCCCCGTTGGCGGCTGCGCCTTGGGATCGTCCGAAACTTCGACCGCAGCAACGCCCTCAGCCACTCTGGGAAAGAGCATCCGAACCGTCGTGCCAACTTCTGGCTTGCTGTTGATCTCAAGGCAACCACCGCCTTGCTCAACCATCGTAGACACCGAAGAGAGACCCAGACCCGTACCCAGTCCTGCCTCTTTCGTCGTGAAGAAGGCTTCGAGCGCCCTCTTCCTGGTCCGTTCGTCCATGCCACAGCCGGAATCTTCTACCGAGATAGCAACGAACGGACCCGGCTTGATCCTGGCCCCGAGCTGCCGAACATCTTTTGTCGAAACCTCGAGGTCACTGCATCGAATATCGAGTCGCCCACCCTGCGGCATCGCGTCGCGCGAGTTGATCGCCAGATTCAGAACCGCTTGCTCAAGCTGGGAGGCGTCAGCATGGATCCGCGAACGAGAGGAGTCGCAGATGACTCGAACGGCCACATCCTCCCCGAGGAACCGCCTGATCATTCCTTCTCCGGCAGCTAGTGCCTCGCGCGGATCGATCAACGCTGTCTTGGACTTGCCAATGCGGCTGAAGTCGAGCAAGCGACGAGTGATCGAGGAACCGCGATTCACCTCACCCACTACCTGATCAAGCATCTGACGGGCGGGGTGATCGGCGACCAGGTCCTTGGCCGCTACGCGGAGGCCACCGGTGATGCCGGCGAGCAGGTTGTTGAAGTCGTGGGCAACACCACCAGCGAGACGACCAATGGCTTCCATCTTCTGAGCCTGAACGAACTCCTTCTCGAGTCTGTCCCGCTCCGTCACATTCTGCCCCACGGCAAGGAGCGTGAACGGTTCTCCATGGACTTGCAGCACGTTGTCATACCATTCGACGAGGACCTCAGCCCCCGATTTGGTCAAGATGGTGTTGATGTTGCCGCGGGTCGCCGCGCCGCGGATCGCCCGCGCGAAGACGCCCTTGATCGCATCGTGTTCGTGCTTCGGTATGAAGGTGTCAAACCAATCCTTGCCTTTGACCTCCTCAAGGCGGAAGCCACAGAGCTCTTCCATGTAGTTATTGAAGCTCACAATGCGGCCCTGCTGATCCAGCCGCAGAATGATCACGCGGGCCGTCGATACGATGGCATTGCTGAGCGCGTGTTCGTGCTTGAGTTCCTCTTGCGCCCGCTTGATCTCGGTGAGATCGCGCATCGTCCCGACGAACCGGGGATTGGCTGCGGCGCCGATCTCTGCGACGGCAAGGTCGACAGGGAAGACCGTGCCATCCTTGCGCTTGCCTTGGACCTCCCTGCCAATGCCAATGATCTTCGCCTTGCCCGTCCGCAGGTACGACTCCAGGTATCCGTCGTGCGCTTCGGCATAGGGAGGCGGCATCAACATCTTCACGTTGCGGCCGATCACTTCAGCTGCCCGGTAGCCGAACATGCGCTCTGCGGATGGGTTGAACAGATCTACCGTGCCTTGCAAATCCATCGTGACAATGCCATCGACAGCCGTCTCGACGATCGACCGCAGACGATTGCGACCATGCCGGATCTCTTCTGTGCCCTTCATCACGCGGGCCTCCAGCTCGGCCTCGCTGCGCTTGCGTTCGGTGATGTCGATGAAGGTGATGACTACGCCCTCGATCCGGCTGTCTGCCGTCCTGTAGGGGACGATGCGGCGCAAATAGCAGCGCTGGTCGGACCCGTCGGTCCACACTTCCTTGTCGATCGGAACAAGGTCGTCGATCACTAGCTGCACGTCTTTGATCAGGTTGTCGTTGGCCACCTTTGCTGAGAAATCGCCGATTGGCCGACCGATATCTGTAGCGATCAAACTCAAGAGCTTGCCAGTCGGAGGCGTAAAGAGCTTGATCCGCAATTGATCATCGAGAAACAGTGTCGCGATGTCCGTCGAGGAAAGAAGGTTCGTGATGTCGTTGTTCGCGCCCTCCAGATCGTGAACTTTGGTTTGCAGCTCGACGTTGACCGTGTTGAGCTCTTCGTTCATCGACTGCAGCTCTTCCTTCGAAGTTTCGAGTTCTTCGTTGGCCGACTGCAGCTCCTCGTTCATGGACATAACCTCTTCGTTGGAGGCCTTCAGCTCTTCGTTTGATCCCTCCAACTCTTCGATCGTGCTCTGCAGGTCTTCCCGCGTAGACTTCAGCTCACTCTCAAGTTGTGTGACAACTCGGGACTCATCTGCGATCGGTTGGGCGCGATGGGAAGCCTTCTTCGCCGGGTGAGTGCCGCCTGCAGCTTCGGTGCGATCCTCGAAGCTGACCAGAAGGAGACCGTCGACGCCTTTCGGCTCGCGGGCGGGTTTGACCGTGATGCGGCAGGCTACGTAATGCCCATCACGCTTTACGCGGGCCTCGTCGTCGACGATGGTTTCACCGGTCTCCAACGCGCTGAGCACCGCGGCGCGAACTCGGGTTCTGAGGCCGGGCCGCGAGATGGCCAGCAGATCGGTCGTCGGTTCGCCGCTTGGAAACTCCAAGTAGTCGACCGTCGGGCCTTGGTGGTAGTAGATCTGGTGCCGACTGTTGATGAGCACGGACGCCGGCGCGTAGTCATCGAGCAGCATGCGATGAGCCAAGTCGGCATAGCGGTAGGTCGGCGATTTGCTCGCTTGTGCTGCCATTTTCATCCCGCCTGGCCCGGCGAACGGTGGCAGGGTTGTCCCCGTCAGAGGGATGGTCACCAGGTCATGACGCGTGGGGCCGAGTCGCCGATAAACACGCCACTTCTTCGAGACGGTGTCGAACAAGCCGGACTCCCGACCGATGGACTCGGATGGCCCTAGCAACAGGTAGCTGTCATCCTTCAGCGCGAAGTGAAACAACCGAATGATCTGGGCTTGCAGTTCGGGCTCAAGGTAGATCAGCAGGTTCCTGCAGCTGAGCAAGTCGATCCGCGAGAACGGTGCATCGCCGATCAAGCTCTGTTGCGCAAAAACGATCGACTCACGCAGTTGCTTGCTGACTTGGTAGCTGCCTTCCCCCGACGCGCTGAAGAACCGGTGCAAACGCGCTTCGTTGACATCGCCTGCAATGGTGTCGGGGTAGACACCATGGCGGGCAAGATCGAGGGCTTCTTCGTCAAGATCCGTGGCGAAGATCTGGATGTTGCAGGGCCGTTTTGCCGCTTCGAGCGCCTCGAACAGAAGCATCGCAATCGAATAGGCCTCCTCACCGGTGGCGCACGCGGGGATCCACACGCGCAGCGGTTCGTCGTCCTTGACCCTGTCAAGGAGCTTCGGGATCACCTGCTGCTCAAGCACCTGAAAGGCTTCGGGCTCCCGAAAGAACGCCGTTACGCCAATCAGAAGGTCCTTGTACAACGCGACAACCTCGGCTGGGTCGTCGCGCAGCCGTTGTTGATAGTCCAGCAGGTTCGCTAGATGGCACAGACTCATTCGCCGCTGCACTCGGCGCAAGAGCATGTTCTTGCGGTAGCTTCGGAAGTCGTAATTCGTCCGCGCTCGCAAGATCGCCAGGATTCGGTAGAGCTGCTCTGGCGTGCTTTCGGACTCTTGTTGCTGCCCGTTGTGCCAGTGCCTTACGTAATCGATCAATGCGGCCGGCATCTCTTCCGGCGCCAACACATAGTCGACCATCCCCGTAGCGATCGCGTTGCGCGGCATGGCATCGAACTCAGCCGACTCGGGGACCTGAGCCATCACCATGCCACCGGTGAACTTGATCTCCTTGAGGCCCAGCACTCCGTGGCTCCCGGTCCCCGATAGAATGATGGCGATGGCGCGGTCCAGTTGGTCGGCAGCCAAGGATCGCAGGAACGCGTCGATTGCCGTTTGGGTTCGGTGCACGGCAGTCGGCACGGAGAGTTGCATCGCCCCTTCTTTGATCGTCAGAAACTTGTTCGGTGGAATGATGTAGACATGGTTCGCCTCGACTACGGCTCCCTCCGTCGCCTGCACCACCGTCATCTTCGTGTGACGGCTTAGCAGTTCGACCATCATGCTCTCGTGGTTGGGGTCGAGATGCGGCACGACGACGAAGGCGGCTCCGCTGTCTGACGGTGCGGCACCGAAGAATCGCGTCAGTGCGTCGAGTCCGCCAGCCGAGGAGCAGATGCCCACGATAGGGATGGCGGGTGCACTGCCATGCTCGACCGCCTCCTGCTGCAACGGAACCGGGGACACCTTCGGGTTTTCGTTCGTGGGCATTCTGTAATCCCTAGCTCGGCGACGTGAGCATCAGACACTCCATTACTTCGGATGTGCAGACAGCAAGCGCCGCACGAAAGACAGAATGGGGTGTCGCCCTCGAGACGCAATAGACAGCGCGACAAACCGACCCCAATGCCCGACAGCGAGTTGCCGTGAGTGGCCGCGCGAAACGCAGCACGATTGACGACACTGCGCGACGACACTGCGCGACGACAAAACCTGACCCACAAAGTCCTTGGACAGCTGGCTGGCGCAATTGGATCCCGTCTCCGCGACCGTAGCTTTCGGCCAAATAGCGCAGTTGTTGCTGGCGAATGTCGCACGCTTCCGCCGCCGCCATGGCCCACCAGACGGAATCAGGAAAATGCGCCCGTCCCCATCAATTTGCCCCGCGTACCCGGTTGGGCAGGTCGACGACGACTCCGGGTCGCGGCGTGCCATCGGCTTCGCCGAAGACTCGGATGGCTATGGTCGTTGCGATCGGATCCGCCGGGCTCTGGCAGCCAATGGATCCCGTTGCTACGAGGCTGAAGGCAAGGACAGTGGACAGAAATAACTGCATGACGATGACAACGGCTTTCCGTGCGGGCAGGCAATCACAGTCGCGCACGTCATCCCAGTCCTGCGCACAGGCCATTCAAAGACGACTCGCCCACCCGAACGCCGCCACGCCATGATTCCAGCTACGTATTTTACACATTTTGCCGCACGTTCTGGATCGGAGTAGTCCGCGCCTAGATCGGTCAGGATATTTGTGAAACTAGCTGCAACGGTGCTTCGTGCCGTACGTTGCCCCTACCAACACCCGGCATGCAGGAGCTTGTGTGAACAGAATATCGAAGACGGCCGCAGCGTGCTGCGGGCTCTTGACAGCCGCACTTACCCAGGGATGTGCGTCGGTCACATTCGACCTCACGGATATCGACGAGCCCGTGATGCTCAACCCTCTACCGCCGTCTGGAGCTGCGTGGAGCACGAATCAGCTCGGGGCGTTCTCGACGGATGTGGCACACGCGACCGGAGGCGCCAGTGGGCCGACCTCGCACACGAACCGCAGTGGCCAGATCTTCGAAAACGAGGCGCAGCTCGACGTGTTCACGGCGATCGGCGGTCATGCGAATCGAGCTATCGCGATCGACCAGATCGAAGCCTACGGCGGCGGCGGCAACATGCTTTTCGTCTTTGTCGAAGCTTCCGGGGTGATGGTCAAGGGCAATGTTGTCGAACTCTCTGGGGTCAACACTTCTGCTAGCAGTACTTCTCGCGGGGAGACGAAGTGATGCGCGCGGTGCGTTGCCTTCTCATCGCCATGATGTGCTGTGCCCTGGTCTGCTCGGGTGGTTGCTTGTCGCTCTCGTCGACTGCCTTGAACGGTTCGGACCTGCGGTATCCGGTCAGCATGTCGAAGTCGGTCGTCGATGCGGCAGGGCAGATCCATGCGCCGAAGGCTTCGGCAAGGGTCGCGCGTTTTAAACGTGATTGGAGTCACTGGGGCTGGCTCTACGGCTCCGTCTCACTGTCATCGCATGTCGACCTCTCCGCCATGCTGAACGAAGAGATTGAAAAGGCCGGAGGCGACGGCATCGTCAACCTCAAAGTGACAGCGGCAGGCAGCGGGCTGTCCTGGTTCATCTCACTGTTGATCATCATTCCCGAACGAGTCGACGTGACGGTGGAGGGAGATGTCTACAAGTTATCTGACGCGAAGCCGTAGTCGCTGGCGCCGGCTTCTGCCTACTACTCTGGTCGCAGCCCTGCTACAGGGCTGCGCGTCCGCGCCCGAGCCCGCACCGTGGATTGAAGGTGGCGTCGAACGCGGCACGATCCGGGTCTCTGCATGGGAGCGTGGCGAGCGTCACGAGTATCTCGACCTGCGAGGTCGACTCGTTCGGCTCGAGCACCGAGGCCACACCGGCAAACTGGTTCCGAGCCACCCGATCGAGCACCGGGAATACGACGATTCGAATCGTCTACGGCACCTGTACTTCACAACTATTGATGGGCAACCTACCCGCGGTTCGCATGGCTTTGCGGCGCGGCGATCGACCTTCGAGAGGCTTGAGAACGGCGAGCGCGCGGTGCACTTCGACTACCTTGATGTCGGCGAGCGGCCCATGTCGATCGATGGCGGCTATTCGCGCGAGACCCTCACGTTCTCAGGCCGACGCTTGATGCATCGGCGGTTCTTCGATCCGTCAGGCCAAGTCGTCGGCGCCAAGCTGGGCGAGTGGCAGGGAGTTGGTGAAGTTCGCTATGCCTACCTGAAGGGCGTCACCCCGATCGTGATGGAGATGCTCGTCGGGCTTGACGGCGTACCGATCAACAAACGCAAGCTCTCGGGGCACACGCGGCTGCACATCGAACATTGGTACCAAGGATACGGACGCTACGGCACGTATCCGGTCTACACCGGGACCACGGCGAAATTCTCCTCGCCACAGAACCGCTAAGCCAACTCCACCAATCGCAGTCTCCAACGGAGTCCAGGCTGAGATCCTGAGCGATGCGACTGCCCTTCCAAGGGGTTTGTGTGCACTACAAGTCGATCCTTGGCGATCGGCTGCTTGCGCGTGACGCGGATGCACATTCGATCGAAGCTCGACCTTCACAGTTGGCCTTCAGGAGCAACTTTGCGCATTCGATGGAGCTGTACGCGAAGTAGCGTTCGAGGCATGCAATTGGTTCGAACGTCCGTCTTCCTGGCTTTCGTCGTCTGGCTGACGACGTCGGTGTCGGCACAAGCAGGGCCGGACCGGGCGCTGGACGTTCCGCGGACGAGAACGGAGTTGCTGCAATTGGCAGGCACTCCCGATGCGTCGGGCAAGGTGACGTTTTGGTTCCCTGACGGTGCGGACTCGTTTGTGCTCCCCTTCATGGCCGGAGTCGAACTCGCTGCCGACGACGCGGCGGCGATGCTCTGGCTGCGAGGCGGATCACCTTGGGAATTGCTTGAGTTGCCGTTGCTTGGCGTCCGCTATCGCAATCGAACGCTCGCAGTGATCGTGCCGTGGCCACACTACGCCAAGCTGATCGTCGACAAACGAATAGGCATCACGTTCCAACTGCCGGAGCGGCGCCACGACGCGGCTCCTTGTGTCGTGCTGGCTCAGTGGACCGACAACGCACCACTCGCGATCGCGGCAGTCTGGCGGGCTTGGCGTGCTGCTGGTAAGGATCTTGGTGCCATACCGATTCGCCGATCCCTCACTGACAAGATCGCCGAGCGGCCGCGCGTCGGACGCCTGCTCGGTGCCGCCCACTTCTACCTGTGGGGCAACGCTCGCTTCTCTCACCACGACGTCGAACGCAATCGCTGGTGCGCAGTCGCACGGGCACTTCGCGACGCAGCAGACGGTTCGAGGCTCGCGGCGTTGGTCGCCACGTTCTCCAAGCAACAACGCGGCGCCATCGAGCAACTGGCGGCCCTGGACTGGCCCGAGGCGTGGCTCACGAAACAGGTCGCGCAGGCGATCGATGCGGGGCTGGCGCGACGCGGTTGGTCACAGACTAGGGCGAGCGCTTCGGCAACGGAGCTTTGGCGTCGCAACTGCGAGGCACTGATCGCAGAACTGCCGAAGGGCGTGCGGCCGACATCGGACTGGGGAGATGGCGTCTCCAACACGATGCTCACCGCGCTATCAGAAGCCGGCATCGATCGCGCCCTGCTGTTGACCAGCGACCTGTATCGCGACGCGGTTCGACCCGACGTGATCGCCGCCGCGGCAGAGCGCGGCTATCTGTTCGGCCCGTACGACTCCTACCATTCCGTGCACTCGCCTGAGGCCGCCGCAGACTCAACCTGGGAAACGGCCCAGTTCGATCGTGAAGCATACGAGCACGGCCGCATCATCAACGCGGACGGGAGCGGGCACAGCGGGTTCAAGAACCGTGGCTTCCACTTCTCCCCGGCGACCGCGTGGCCCTATATGCGACAGCGCGTAGACGCTCTGCACTCGCAAGCTCCGTTTTCCACCTGGTTCGTCGACTGCGATGCAACTGGCGAGTCCTTTGACGACTATCACGAGAGACACCCGGGCACGCGACTCGACGACCTGCGCCGGCGCCGAGCGCGCCTGCGCTGGCTGGCAGACGAACACGACTTCGTCGTCGGCAGCGAAGGCGGTTCGGTGCTGTTTAGCGATGTCATCGACTACGGCCACGGCGTCGACACGCCATACATCGGCCACCTCGACCCGAGCCTGCGCGACCGCAACAGTCCGCACTATCTCGGACGGCACTGGCCACCCGATCAACCCGAGCAATCGTTCAAGCGGGTCCCCGCGGCCCCGGCACTTCGCTCACCGATCTTCGATCCCAGCCTGCGCATACCGCTGTACCGCGCGGCTCTCGGTGACGAGCTGATCACGTCCCACCACTGGAGTCTCGATTCGCTCAAGCTCGCCGACATCGCAATCGATCGCGAGCTGCTCGAACTGCTGACGGGGACCCCGCCAATGTACCACATAAGCCGTGGCGCCTGGCCTGCGCGCCGTGCAGCGATCGCTCGGCACTACGCGTTTTGGAGTCCACTGCATCGCGCGTTGGCAACAGCTCCGCTGAGTCGCTTCGAGCACTTATCCACGGACCGCTTGCTGCAGCGAGCGACCTATACTACGGCCGAAGGTGAGGTCACGATCACCGTCAATTTTGCGAGCACGGAACAGTCAGGATACTCGGCACATTCGGCTACCGTCGCGGGCGGGATGGAGCTACCGCCGCGGCTCTACGTCGCCAAGTAGCCCCACCGGCGGAGAACGCACTCTGCCGGGTGCAGGCTCACTTTCGACGCAGCGCCCACCATGATCAGGTACCGTCGCATTGCAGTGGTGATGTGACTGCTGCACCAGCGGTCACGACCGAATAGCCTCGCTGGTTGCGGCCGAGCTCAAGCGCGCCGATGCCGCGAGCGTGTGGCACGATGGATTTGTGGCAGCGGCGCCGCTGCCTTCACCTCCGGCTGCGTCAGTCCGGCCTGACTGCACCCAAGACCACAAACCCCAGGCGTCCTGCTCCACCGAACCCATGGTACTTGCCCGGCACGAGATGACGCAGGCGCAGCAGCAGCGCCTGTGGACATGGGACCAGTTGCTGCGCACCCCGAGTAGCCATCAGGCCGGGTCGCCGGCAAGGCATTCGCATCGGCCAATCCCGTCGAGTCATCGAGTCGATGGATTCGGTCAGCTGCGACCTGCTGCTTACCCGAGTCGGGTTCGCATTACCGCCCAATGCGCAGTGGGATCATGGCTGCCGCGCAGGAACCACGACGCCTTGGCGCGGTGCTCGTAAGGCATCCAGCCGCAAGGGCCCGCAGCAATCTGGCGGACGCGAGTGCGAAGCGAATCGTGACCTGGCAGTCGTTTATCGAATGGGCCGAAGGATACGTTTCGCATGCGCCAGTTGGTTCATTCGCCGCCAACGGTTTTGGTCCCCTTGAGATGCACGGCGACGTCTCCGCACGGTGTCGCGACCGCCACCGTGACGACGGCCGAGAACGCCCGAGAGATGGTTTGCGCCGGCCGGCACATGCTGCCCTGTTGGCTTGGCTGCCCCGCTTTCCGTCTTGGCTGACACCCCATAGACTTGACCGGCAGTATGGGCCCAAGGCTCCGGCTGCCAGCGAGAACATGATGCAACAACACCACCTCGTCCCGAGCGCCGCGCTGGCTGCGCTAGTTTTGCTCACGGCTGCGCCAGCCCAGGTTGTGCACCAGGTGGGGTCTGGCGGCTTGCCGGAGATCCGCGATGCCATTGCACAGTCCTCGGCGGGCGATGTCATCACCGTGGGACCCGGTAGCTACGCGCACTTCGTGGACGATGTTGGGGTCACCGTGCGAGCTCTGTTGCCAGGCACGGTGACGGTTCAGTTTGACCCAACGGTCGTGCCTGTTGGTTGCCAACTGTTTTGCCTGCTTGGGCAAACCACGCGCTTTGAGCCGCCACCCGGGGCCGAGTCGCACGTCGCTGGCATCCGGTTCTTCGGCAACACCATGATGATTGGTGGATTCCCGGTGGCGCATCGGGTCACCGCCATCGGGCGCGTGACCTTTGACGATTGCGCAATCGAAGCCAATGGCGTTGTGCCTCTAATCTGCTCCGGCGCGTTGCACCTCCAGGATACGACGGTGTCCGCGTGGGGCGTGGCCGCAGATGTACCGGCGCTGCGATTGCTGAGCGGCGACCTCACCGCGACCAACAGTCTGTTCTACGGTGCCGATGCACCGCTTGGGTTTGCCGCCGGCGCCGGGATCGAAGTCGTGACCGGGCGCGTGCATGCCAGTGGTATTGCGGCAGTTGGCGGCAACCAGCTTGGTGGCACGACAGGCGGATCGGGAATCGATGTTGGCGCGAATGGTGTCGCCATAGTGATCGATTCCGTGACTAGTGGCGGCCTGGCCGGGTGTGGGCTGTTTGCACAAGGCGGCACACTGCAGATCGGGCGCAGCAACATCATCAACTACGCTACCAACTGCCTGACGGTTGTGCCGCACGACGAGTTGCTTGGCGTCTCGCGGGCGGGACCCGTGTCGCTCGGGGCGCCGTTCCAGTTGGCATTCCGTGCACTGCCGAACACACCGGTTGGGGTCTTTGCCGGAGTAGCGCTCGGCGGAGTGGATCTGCCTGGGGTGCTGCAGCAACCGGCCTGGCTCGCGCCCGCGACGGCCAACGTGGCCGGCCTGGTGGTGACCGATGCCTCCGGGGTCGCGACGATCACGTGGCAGTTGCCGTTTGTGCCAGGATTGGTGGGAGCGCGCCTGTGGTTTCAAGGCGTAGCTGGAGCAAGTTTGCCGCTACAAGGCAGCCCGCTGGTCGGTAGCATCGCGCGGTAGCATCGCGCGGTAGCATCGCGCGGTAGCAGACCGTTGAAGAACGGTTCGGTTTGCAGTCTCGCTGCGATCGATGCAGGTCGGCGCGCGACAACATAGCGCATCGGCGGATTCGATGACGCTTGCGGGGGCCGAGACACGCGATCGGTGCGGGCCTCAACGTCGGATGAGTTTCGCAACGGAATGGCAAGCTTGAGGAGTGGTTGCTCGACGGTTGCGCACTGCCAACCAGCTTGCCTGCAACCTCGAGCGGCTGCCGAAGCGTTGGCCCGTGGCGCTCGGCTATAGCGGCGGCAGCTCGTAGCCGTCGCGCCGCTGGTAGTCGCAGAGCGCGTTGGCCTCGTCGTCGTTCGCGAAGCGCCAGTTCTCGGGATCCCAGCGCAGTTCGCGACGCAGGCGGTAGGCGACGTTGAGCAGCTGGCAGATGGCGACGCTGCCGGCGCCGACCTCGACAGGGCACGTCGTGGGGTCGTCGCCGTGGATGGCCTGTAGCCAGTCCTGGGCGTGGCTTGGGCGGCGCGGCAGCAACACGGCGTCCTCCGGGAGCGGCTCTTCGAGTAGCTTCGCCGGGTCGGCGCCGATTCGGTCGCGGTCAACCGACAGCACGCCTTCTGTGCCGACGAAGGTCGCGCCGCTGCGGCCGCCATGCACAATTCGTACACCGTCGTCAAAGACCACCGAAGCGCCAGTCTTGGCGGCCGCCACGTGCGGCGGGTGGACCTCGACGGGGCCGTCGCCGTCGCGGCCCAGGGCCCAGAGCGCGATATCGAAATGGTGCGCGCCCATGTCGGCGAGCCCGCCGCCCGCGTATTCCCAGTAGCGGCGCCACGACGGATAGTGCTTGTGCACGCCGCGCGGTGACAGGTCCGAGTGGTAGGCACGCGATGGCGCTGGGCCGAGCCACCGGTCCCAGTCGAGGTTGGGCTCCATGTCCTCGGCGCCAAGCGTGCAAGCGACCGGCGGTTCGCCGACGCCGACGTGCACGGTCATGACCTCGCCGAGGCGCCCGTTGCGAATCAGCTCGCACGCATTGACGAACTTCTGCCCAAACTCCGTACGCTGCTGGCTACCCGTCTGGAAGACGACTCCCGCCTTCTGCACGGCAGGGATCACCAGCTGCGCCTCACGCAGGGTCAGCGTCAACGGCTTCTCGCAGTAGATGTGCTTCTGGCGCTTGGCAGCGTCGAGGATCTGGTGCGCGTGCCAGTGGTCGGGCGTCGCGATGACAACGGCGTCGACGTCCTTGCGGTCCATCGCCTCTTCGTGCCTGGTCGTCGCGAAGCACTTGGAGTTCGGCTGGCGCTCGTCGGCTAGCTTCTTGGCCGCAGCCAGGCGGTTGCTGTCGACGTCGCAGACCGCCACCACCTGGAAGCCGTTGCCCAAGAACGCGCTGCGCATGAGGTTCATGC
This sequence comes from uncultured bacterium, assembly GCA_963974725.1. Lineage (GTDB taxonomy): Bacteria > Planctomycetota > UBA1135 > UBA1135 > UBA2386. The sequence continues at coordinate 15,937 of CAXBFC010000136.1, forward strand.
CGCGTTTGCCGGGGCCGATCACGGCGAGGCGAACGACTGGTGGATCGCTGCGGCGCGTTCTGAACGAAGGCAAAGCCGCAGTGAGCGCGGCGGCGGCTGCGCCGCGGTGAAAATCCCGGCGAGTAAGGAGAGGCGTCATCGTTTTGGTTGCGAGCGGTAGGTGTGTGTGGTGCCCAAGTATCGCAATCGGCCGCCCGCGTGCCTAGCGCGAGTGTGTGGTGGACCAGGCAACTCGCACTGCTCGGCCTGCCACAGTTGTGGACGTCCGGGACGTTGCGCATTCCGGCTCCTCGAATCACGGGCTCGCTTCCGGATGACAAGTCGAACCACGTCAGCCAACGGTAGAGGTTACCGCTCGATGAGCTGATTCTCCCCCCCCATGCCTTGCGTGCTTTGTTCGATCGCCGACGCAACCACCTGCCCCAGATCGGCAGCACTATGTGTCGGAAGACAGCCGGCGACCGCGCGTTCCCGGTTATCCCGTAGTCCCCACAGTGGCCGCGAATCTGCCGACCCAGCGCTTCATGCTGCACCGCGATCGGATTGTCGCGATGGCCCCGCAGACATCACGAATTGGCTGCGCGCCAAAGCCGACCCCGACTCGATCGCAATCTCGATTGACCGGCGTGGCTGCCTGGCTGAGCGGATAGGCTGGCCAAGTGGGTAGAATCGACCGCTCTCTCCAACCAAGGACCAACGATGGCAACTCCTCGACCGACTGGTGTGTTCTGCTGGGCCGAACTAGGCACGTCCGACAGCGCGGGCGCGCGCTCCTTCTACCAAGGCATGTTCGACTGGACCTCGACGGACAAGGACATGGGCGAGATGGGCGTCTACTCGCGGCTGAGTCTCGGCGGCGACGAGTTCGGCGGCCTGTATCAACTACAGGGGCCGATGTTCGAGGGTGTGCCACCGCACTGGATGTTTTACATCAAGGTCGACGATGTCGATGCCACCTGCGCGCGAGCGAAGGAACTCGGAGGCAAGGAAGTCAGGCCGCCGATGGACGTACCTGACGTCGGGCGCATTGGCATGATCGAGGACCCGACCGGCGCGAAGATCGGCATCTCGGCGTGCACGATTCATCCCGGCGCGACGGCCGAACTCAGCGCGACCGGCGGTTTCGGCTGGATCGAACTCAACACGCGCGACGTTCCCGCCGCCAAGGCATTCTACACCGAACTGTTCGGCTGGCGCGATTGTGTCGGTGACGACCCGATGGGCTACGTGCACTGGGAAGTCGGCGAAGGTGACGGCAAATCCCAGTTCGGCGGCATGATGAAGATGGACGACAACTGGGGCGACGCACCGCCGAGCTGGCTCGGCTACGTCATGGTCGATGACTGCGACGCCACCTTTGCCAAAGCAACCGAGAAGGGCGGGCGTGCGATTGTCCCGCCGATGACCATCGAAGGCACCGGCCGGTTCGCCGTGATCAGCGACCCGCAGGGCGCGGTGTTCGCGTTCATCGCGATGGCCTAGGCGCTTCGCTCGGGCTGCGCGGAGCCCGGCTCAAGCTGCCGCATCCGTTCGCCGCCGGCGCATCACCGCTCAGCGACAACGTCGAGCGCGTGCGC
>CAXBFC010000137.1:0-17501 GCA_963974725.1 uncultured bacterium
GCACCGCGACGTCAAGCCTTCGAACCTGTTCTTGACCAGCGAGGGGCGCCTGGTGCTGTTGGACTTCGGGATCGCGTCCAAACGTGAGATCGAGACCATCACGCGCGATGGTGGGCCGCTCGGAACGCCCGCCTACATGGCGCCTGAATCGCTCGATGCGGATCTTGAGGTTGCTCCCAGCATCGACATCTATGGCGTGACCGCGACGCTGTACCACCTACTCACATTGCGAGCACCGTTCCGGGGAACCCCGTCGCAGGTGCTGTCGGCCTTGGGCCGACGCGAGCCGACGCCAGCCAGCAAGCTGCGACGCGATCTGCCGCGCGATCTACTGGCCATCCTGGAAAAGGGCATGGCCAGGGATCCCGGCGCCCGCTACCGCAGCGCGACCGAACTCGCCGACGACCTGCGTCGGTTCTTGGATCATCGCCCGGTCATCGCCCGTCCGGTTGGCGCCGTTCGCCGCGTCGTGCGGCGTGCCCGTCGGTCGCGCGTGTTCTGGTCGGTGGCCGCGACGATTGCAGTCGCGGCGGGGTCGTTGGTCGCATGGGGCGAGATGGGCCGGCGTGCCGAGCAGCGGCTGAAGCGTTCGCTGGCGATCGCCGCGACGTTGCCACCACAGTTGACGGTGGCCGCATTTGATAATCGACGCAGCACGCTGGCCGGCGAACGCGAAGCATGCGAACGCGTTCTTGGCGAGCTGGTCGAGCTCGGATCGATGGCCCCGTGGGGGCGCGTCGTGCGCGCCATGTATTCGTTCGATCACGATCAGCGCGAGGACTGCAACCGGGACCTTGACGAGGCAGCCAGGTCGCTTGGCACTGCGTTTGCCGAGTCCGTCGCAAGACACTACCGGGAGCTTCCCGCTGGCGTTTTGCAAGCGGCCCAAGTGGATCTGGCGGCGCTGCCGTCGCCGGAGACCGCCGGGGATCATCTGCTCGCCGCCTACTTGAGCCTGCGCCTGTGGGACTTCGAGCGTGCCGCCGAGTTGCTTGCCGATGCGCGGCTCGCCAGTCATCCCGGTGCCGAGTTGATGCGCATGTTCGTGCTCACCGACACCATTGAAGAGACCCCGGACGTCGTTGATCGCATCGAGCCCGCGATCGAACTCGTCGATGCCTTGGCCAGACTCGAGCAGCGCATCGGGGTGCGGCTCGCGTGGACGCGCCATATGGCCGCGTTTGGTCTGGCGGCACAACGGCGCTTCGGACTGAGCGGCCGCGCGGCACGCGAAGTCGTCGAGATCTCGCCGTTTGCCTACGGTTCGGCGATCAACGCGGGCGTTTCCCTGCGGCGAAGCGGTCTCTACACCGAGGCGATGGACGCGCTGCGTCGCGCTGCAGAGATTCGTCCCGACTACTACAAGCCGACCTGGAACATGGTCTATGTGTTGGTCGATGCGGGCGATCTGGATGCAGCCGAAGAGCACCTGCGGCGTGGCCCGCTCGGCGAGGACGCGGATGCGGTCTGGCGCCGAGAGACGTTGCGTGGGGTTATTCTCACGGAGCGCGCGATCGAGCCCGACTGCGAACCGGATCCGAGTCTTGCCTTTGCGCAGGCGGCCTGCGCTGCGTTCGAGAAGGCTGCGAGCGTTCGCGCCGTGAAGGCGACCACGCACTGGGCACTGGCGATGGCCATCACCAAGGGCAACGCGAACGACGCGTTTGTCTGCCTGATTCATCTCGAGCGGCGGCGGGCACCCGATGCCCGCGCGTTGCGCATGCTTGCGAAGTGGTTGCCGCGCAACCTGACTGCGAACCAAGTCGAAGCTGTACGCCAGTTCTTTCATTCCTACGCGGATCGATTGGATCTCGTCAAGCGTGTGCCGACCGGCGGCGCGTCAGGACGCTGAGTGATATCGATTCCTCTTTCGCCTTCCAAACTCTTCCAATCACTAGTCTCGCCACTTCTGAAGATCGTCATGCCAACACTTCTACAATTCACTTCACGCGCCGGCACGCTCGCGCTCTTTGCCACGACGGCGCTGGCGCAATTGCCGCCATTGCCCACCTCGATGATCCGCCGACAAGGTCCGTTCTCGTCGTGGGCGGTCGGTATGGTGAATGGCGCGGGCGCAGCGGATGAAATGTTGCTCGTGCAGCCCGCGCCGCGCACTGCAGCGCCCGCCGTAGTGGTGCACGATCCGCTCCGCCAGGACCCCAATTACTCGGTCCCGTCGATGTTTCCGTACCTGCCACAGTTCATGACCGACCTCTTCGAGTTCTCGGCGATCGACTCGGGCAATGCCCAGTTTCCCGATGACTGGACGGTGCTATCCAGCAGCGGCGTGGCCTACGGGATTGCCCCAGACCTGAACGACGTTGGGCGTTGGTTTGGCCTGACCGCTTCGGTCACCGGGTCGTCGCCGCTGCCATCGCACCCTCTGCTGTCGCAGGGAGATGGCTCGGACCTGTTCTCTTACTTCTTCGTCGATTCTCAGGGCGTGGCAGCCTCGTTGCCCGGCGCGCTGCACATCGAGCAGACGGCCGCCCAGATGATGCTGCCAGGCGGTGCCGACATCAGTGCCTTCGACTTCCAGCTCGGCATGCTGATGGCCAACCCCGACGATGCGCTCTCGAACTTCGCACCGAGTGAGGACGAACTCTACTTCTCGGTTACGCCAAGTTGGGCGTCGTTCTACACGCTCGTGGCCAGCGGGACGTCGTTTCCGAAGTTTGCGGCGGACATGGGCGCGCCCAACAACCGCGTCTACCTGCCGCACCCCGGCGTGATCTACCGGAGTGTATGGGACAGCTCGGTCACGCCGGGTTCGTGGTCCGTCCCCGTCGTCTACCGAGACCACACGGACCTCGGCATCACAGCGACCGAGAATGTCGACGCGATCGCAGTCGATCATCTCACCAACATCGTGATCTTTTCGACAGACAAGCTGACCACGCAGGATCAGTTGCTGCTGCAGCATCCGACGCTTCTGCCGGGAGACCATCTGCCGCTGTATGACACCGATGGCAGCCTGGTCAGCACCAAGATGGGGTTGACCACCGAGGACGACATCGATGGCTTGTGCGGCAAGGACCCGGAGATCAGCACCTTCGTCGCCGGCCGTGCCGCGGGTACGCCGCGACCGGAACGCTTCACGTCGCTGTTTGGCCTGATGCCGAGCTTCAACGGCTTTGAGACGCCGATCGGGTTCAGCATTGCTCGCGACAATCCGAATGGCGCCAGTGTGGTCACCAACCGTCTGCAGATCACTGGGTGGGGGCCGTTCGAGCAGCCTGTGCCGTGCGACGTTCGCATTTCGATGCGCATCGAAACGCAGGTCGGAGCCAATCGTGTTTGGGGGCCGTGGGTCGAGCTTGCACCGCTGCCGCGATCCGCGACCGAAGACACCTGGCACTACCCGTGGACGTTCAGTGGTCCCCAGGACCCGAGCATTCGTCGCATCCAGCTCGACGCCTACGTGACCTGTTCGGACCCGAACCAGTGGATCGATGCAGTGACCGGGGGCGTCGTGCCGGCAACGCATGTCGATGCGACGCCATTCGTCGGCGCGACGTGGCCGTTGGACATCAAGTTCTAGAGCGAGCACGTTTCGTCTCTCGGTCAGAGGGAAGGAGGTGGGCGGGCGATGGCACAAGCCGCACGCAAGTGCCACCGCCCGCCGAGAGTCGTGATGTTCTGATTTGCTACGGGAGGAACGTGAACGGCACGACGTTCGTCAGGCCCCACGAACTGATGGGGCTGGCGTTCGGCACGATGATCCACTGCCAGAACCATGTCTGGCCGATCAGGTTGGGATCGTTGGGAACGTTGAGGGTGACGCTGTTCTTGCCTGACGGAGTCGGTGCCAGCGTGCCCAGCGCGGCGATCGACAGGTCGACGCCGATGAAACCGAACGGCTGGAACTCCAGGCGCGGAACCTGCGCGGCCGGGCTGAAGTAGAACGTCGGCACGTGACCGTTGCCGTAGCCCGGGCGGTCGTACCAGTCGTGCACGATCGACGAGCCGATGCGCGCGCTGGTCGGCAGATCGATCTGGCGGTGCAGGTTGATCTGTGCGCGCACGCCGGAGGGCGCGCCGAAGCCGGTGCCTTGCACGATGTCGAGGTCCTGGTCGCGATCGAGATCGCCGAGCACGACCGATGCGCTGCCACCGTCCGGCGTGATGCGACTCGGGGTGTCCGTGAGCAGACCATTGTTGTTGATGATGACTTGGGTGTTGGCACCGCCATTGCCGAACACCAGGTCGTTGTCGCCGTCACGATCGATGTCGCCGGCTGCACCGGTGCTGGCGTTGCCGAAGCCGCCTGCTGTGAACGTGGCGAAGGCCGCGCCGAAGGAGCCGCCGGCGTTGGCATACACGCGCTTGGTCGACGTGCTGTCGACGACAACGAGCTCCGGCAGCGAGTTGCCGGTCACATCTGTCAGGATGATGTCGGTCGTGTCGCTTGCGTTGGGCGGCATGCCGACCGTCGTTGGCGCGAAGACGCCGCCGTTGTTGCGGTAGAGGACGTTCTGACGATTGGTGCCGGAACCTGCTGCATTGCCGGACACGATGTCCATGTCGCCGTCGCCGTCGATGTCACCAACGGAGACCGAGGTGGACCACATACCAAAGTAGGGGGTGCCGAGTGCGGTTGCGGTAAAGCCGAACCCGTTGTTGGTCAGCAGCACGACTCCCTGGCCGTTCTGGCCGAGGGCGGGCGCGGTGCCGATCACGACGTCGGGACGACCGTTGCCGGTGACGTCTGCAACTTCGGCGGACAACGGGATCGCGGTCTGCGAGGCGTAGACGAACTGCGGCGTGGAGAACACGCCGGGTGCGATCTGTCGCAGCAGGGCAACCTGCGTCAGCGTCGACGCGCCGACGACGGTGTCGGTCACGTAGAGGATGTCGCCATCACCGTCGCCTTCGACGTCGAGGATTTCGATATCGAAGATGCGGTCGCGACGCGTGATCGAAGCAGGGTTCCACGTGCTGAACGTGCCGTAGGCCTCGGAGATGCCGGTGACCGGATCCGGAACTCCGTTGCGCAGCACGCGGATCGAAGGGCCGAACGCCGGCGCGGGATCGAGGCCGGTGACCATGTCGAGATCGCCGTCGCCGTCGAGGTCCCCGAGTGCGACCGACGTGCGGCCGCTCGTCGGGACGTTCGGCAGGTTGCTCGCGTTGAGGCTGGTGGTCGGAAGATACTGTTGTGCTGACAGGCCCGCGCAAAGCAGGCCGGTCGAAAGCAGAGTCAGAGAGTTGCGTGTCATTTCTAAGGGGATCCGCCAAACCGGCGGTAGGTAGAGCGGCGTGTCCGCTCCACCCAACAACGGCGCGACTTGATGCGTTGAGCGTCGCGATACTTTGTTGGCGACCGGGAATGTGGGAGCAAGTCGTGCTGCTCGACCGATGGATTGCGGGAGCAACCTGGTGCTCAACCGCGTGCGTGCGGGAGCAACCGCGCGGGCCGCCATGCAAGCGACCCGCGCAATGCGCACTCGCTGCGCTAGCGCAGTTCGATGCGCGTGCCGATCAGTTGCGAGCTGCGCACCAATTGCGATGGCTCGATGACCGAGACCTGGTGGAACATCTCGAAGCCAAGCGAGTTCGTGTCATACGGCAACGTGATCTCCGGTACCTGCACCGACCCCGATGCTTCGGTCGTCAGTGGCACTGTGACGAGGATCGCCGCCGCATCTAGTCCAAAGGCGCAGTCGCAAGCGAGCCCGCCACTCACGCCGGAAAACACCAGTGGCGTGGGCGCCGCCGCGAGACCAACCATGTAGGCGGCCGGGCGCGGTGTTCCGATCTCGAAGCCGCGCGCTTCGGCGCGGTAGGGGCGCCCGATCGCGATGACGTCGTCACTGAATACGAACGCCGGTGCGGGATCGACGAACTGTGCGTCCGCCGTCCACATGGTCGCACCGACCACCTTGCGTGCGCCTCCGCCCAGTGTTGCCCAGTTGTTGACGGTGCCGTTGACTTCGGTGCCGACGCGGATGCGATAGTGCTGGTAGGCGAACGAGGTTGGCAGCGGCTTGGTTGTCGAGTAGCCGCTCGGCGTGCCGTGCCGCACGAGGAAGCGCAGGCCAGCAGGAGCTTCGAACTCAAACAGGAAGCCGGTGCTGCGGGGCGACTGGCCCCACTGATCGACGCCGGTCCACCACGGCGGCGTCGGCGGCGCGAAGGTGCTGCTCCAAACCGAGCCGGGTGCCAGTGCGGGGCCAGCGAAGCCCGTCGATTGGCGCCCGAAGATGGCGCGCGCGATCGGCTGGTTGGGCATCACGTGGAGCAATCCGTTGAGAGACACGGGGTTCAGGCTGCTATCACGTCCGACCAGGCGCGCCGTCAACAGCATCTCACGATCGCTTTCGCAGGCGAGGTCGACCGCCATGAAGTCGGAGTTGGTGACCACCGTCGATCCCTGCATGCCGATCTGCACCATGCGGTTGCCGCCGCGCAGGCTGGCCGGCACGCTCAGGCTCGTGCCTTGCTGGGCACCGCCAGCGCGCGTGATGCTCGGCGCAAGCCAGTTGTTGTAGGTCTGCCCGTTGACGACCCGGGTGTTCCATGCGCCGTAGGACGAACCGACGGCGATGGTCGGGTTGGCAGGCAGATCGGTTGGTTGGTTGCCGTTGGCCTTGGGCACCTGCGATCGACAGGGGTTGGGACCGCCTGCAACTGGAACGACGCGGATGGCCGGTGTCGCTGCAGCTTCGCCGATCTTGACGATGGTGAGCACGAACGGTTCGGTGGCTGCGCCTGCGGTCGAACGGGTGATCGACACCTGTAGGTTGCCGGCGAAGGTCGTCGTGATGCGGTCGTGTTCCCACGTGCGGTTGCCGAGCGGCGAGGAGATCATCGTCTGCGTGCCGTCCGGTTCCGTGACCTGCATGTCGAAGTTCACCCACGGTAGGCCATTTGGCTGCGGTGCGGTCGTCGACGGCCAGACGTTCGGCGGTGCCATGTTGAACACCGTGCGGTTCCAGGTCAGGGCGATGCCGTAGGTCGAGTCCGCGTCGACCGGGAAGCTGAAGACCTGGCCCAGTCCGGTCGGCAGCGAGCCGGTGCGCACATCGGCGTCACCGAGCAGCGCGTGGTCCGTCCGCAAGAAGCCGGCACCGTGCAGGTCCTCACCGGTCGGAGAACCGGCCGGATATTGCGGCTGCGCAGCGGCAACATCCTCGGAGGCGGCTAGCAGCACGGCACGCGTTGCGAGCGCGCTCGGAATCGGTTGCGGGTTGGCGTTGTCGAGACCTGCGCGGTAGAGCAGCGCGGCACCAGCGACCTGGGCGCAGCTGACCGACGAGCCATCGACGGACCGCTGCACTTCCTGCACGGAATTGCCGTTCCAGAATCGTTCCTGGATCGTGATGCCGGCACCGATTGCGACGATGTCCGGGTAGCTGCGCGAGAAGTCGTGCGTGATGTTGGGCACGGCGAAGTAGTTGTCGGGCACGAACCCGGCGCAGTAGGTCGAGCCGTACTGGGCGGACATCGGCGAACTGCTCTGCGACGAACGTGTCGGCGTCAGCGGTCCGGCGCCGGACCAGGTCGGCACGATCTTCGACCCGTGGTGGGCAGCGCCGACCACGATGCTGTTGGCGCCATACATGCTGTCCCATGCCGTCGCGTTGCGACCCGCCAGGAAGTTGACGTTGTCGGTCTCGCCCGATGTTGGCCATGCGCCGAGCAGCGAGGCACCGTCTTCAAAGTAGTTGCCGGACGGCACGCACATGACGATGTCGGCGTTCAGCACCAGACTGTCCATGGCCTGTTGTTCGGGCGACCACGGGTTGCCACAGCCACCAAAGGCGCAGACTGCCGACAGCGTGTTGTAGAGCGCGGCATTGCTCGCGAGGAACTGGCACGCGTCGGTGATGGCAATCGTCGAGCTGTAACGGGCACTATTGGTCACCGTGCAGCCGAAGTTGGCCTGAATCTGGGTCCAGTCTTCGATGATGTCGATCGAGACGATGCTGGCGTTGGGAGCCTGTCCCGTGCCGGGCGCGGGCACCGGATCGTTTGGTTGCGGCGCGCGCGCTGCGGCAGCGTGGGTGATGCCGTTGCCGTGCTGCGACGGGAAGTTCGTCGTCGAGTTGTAGATCGAGTTCTGGAAGTTGTTGCGGAAGGCCTGCAGGGTTGTGCTCGCGCCGATGTTTGCGGCGCGCACGGAATCAACGATGCGCGTGCTGCCGGAGGCATCGTTGTAGATCGGCGAGTTGGAGCGATTGGGCGACTGCGTCGGATCAAACCACTCGAGCTGGCTGTCGAGCACGGCGATCGACGGCGCCGGGGCGCCTTCTGGGCGGATCGGTCCGACGGCGGTGAAACCCTGTCGGTGGGCCTCGACCGCGTTGTGGTTCCATTCATCAACCGCTTCGCCTTGGAACGGGATCATGCGCTTGCGGGCCATCTGCGCCCGGTTGAGGCGGTCGGGGATGACGTAGGCGACGCGCGGGTGCTTGCGCAGTGTTGCGACGATGTCGGGAGTCGCGTGCACTGCACAGCCGTTGATCAGCCACCACTGGCTGAGGACCTCAGCGCCAAAACCGCGCGCGAAGTCGGCGAACTGCGCCTGGTCGTCCAGCGCGGCGAGTTCGAGTTGCCCGACAATCTGCGACACGACCTGCACGTCGGCGCGGTCCCGCATGGCCGCCCTGTAGGTCGACAAGTCGAAGGACCGACCCCGGAACATGACGATCCATCGCGTCCGTGAGAACGGCAGGTTGGCTGGGTTGGTGGCGTCGGCCTGCGACTGAGGAACCGTGGCGGCAGGTTGTTGCGGCGCCGGAGGACTTGCTGAGTTGGTGCTGGTGCCGGCGCCGAGCGTGGCGGCAAACGGCCCCCAACAGCTGGAGAGGAGAAGGACGGAGAGCGTGCGGTAGAGCATGATTACGTGCGGATCGAGTTTGGAACGTTCGTGGTGCCCGAAGTTGCGCGCAGCAATGGCAGCGGGGCGAACACTCGCTCGGCCTGCGCTTCGGACTCCATGACCAATGGCGTAGTGCGTTGCGACCAACGGCGGCCAATCTGGTGGGCGCCCGTGAACAAGCGGGATTGAGAGACAGACCCGGCGCACTTCGCGATGCCGCTCGCGCTTCGGGTGGATCCGGAGTTCGCTGTGTTGGGGCCGCAGAACGGCCCGGTGCGGCGGATCGGGCGGGTCGCCGCTGTCTCTGGGCTGCGCTACAGGTTCGCCAGCACGGCGCAGACGCGGTCCTACAAGTCTCGCCACGGCTTCGGGGAGCCGACGAAGTTCTGGCACAGGATCGCAAAGGCGAGGCGGCGGCCGCTGCGCGTCTCGATGTCGCCCGCCAGGTTGCTGACGGCGGACATGGTGCCGGTCTTGGCTCGCCGCGCTGCGTCGCCGCGCTGTCCTTCATGCGCGACGCCGGAGCCATCGGTGATGCGGAACTGGGCCTCTGTAAAACCCAGTTGCTGCAGGTCGGCGGTCATGGCGGCGACGCCACGACTCTGGTTGCCGGGTCCTAGCCGCGGGGTGCCCGGGGCCAGCGTGCCGAGCCTGCGCAGCAGCATTTCGGCGCATTCTGGTGAGGGCACGCGCAGGTCACGGACGCAGATGTTGCCTTGCTGGTGTGCCGCGTGCGTGATCGTGTGCGACGCAAGTTGCGGCAGCTGGGCAAGTGCCCTGAAGATGCGGATCCTGCTGATACGGATGTAGGTCGTGACCCGAGTGATGGAGAGCAGTTGTTGCCCGAGCTGGATGCGGCCGCCGTACAAGGTGTGGAGTTATCTGGCGAACGCGCTGGCCAGCGTGATGTTCGTGTTGGGCGCGGCACACGTGGCCACTGCCCACGTCACCCAAACTGATCGCTCTGCGTTACTCGCCAATCGCGCAATCCCACAAACCCTGACACAACCGCCCAGCAATGCACCTGAAAGGGCATGCCCTTCGCCGCCCGTCCTGCCCTCTTGCTGCTTCTGCTCTGTGCCTGCTCCGATCATGGAGCGGCCGAACCTGCGGCCAACTCGCGACCCGCGCGATTTATCGCGCTAGTGCCACAGGTAGGCGACAGCAAGCTTGATCGCGACATCGGGGCGATGCAAACGCGGATCGAAGCAGCCAGCGAAGAGGTCCTTCCCGGATTGTTCGACAGGCTTGGCCGGCTCTTCATCCAGAAGGCGCGGACCACGCACGACACTGGTTACTACAAGTTGACTCAAAGTTGCGCCGACGCGATCGACAGCTACGCCAACGGCAGCGCTGATGCGATGTTGTTGCGCGGCCACTGCTTGCACAGCATGCACAAGTTTCCGGAGGCGGAGAAACTCGCTCGCAAGCTGGTTGCGACGCGCGGCGACTTCGCGGATCACGGCCTGCTTGGCGACGTGTTGATCGACCGCGGCGACGTCGACGGCGCGCTCGACGCCTACCAGGCCATGCTCAACGTCAAGCCATGCCTGCAAGCGTATGCGCGGGCTGCGCACGCGCGCTGGATCTGCGGCGACACCGATGGCGCTCGGCAGCTCATCGGGCTCGCCGCCGCGGCCGGCTCGGCCCGCGACCCCGAGTCGTTGGCTTGGACTCTGGCACGTCGCGCGACCATCGAACTGTCTGCAGGATCGCTCGAGGATGCCTCCGATGCTTGTTCTGCGGCACTGGCGGTCTTGCCTGGCTATGCCCCCGCGTTGTTGGCGCGAGGCCGCATCCAGCTCGCCCGCGGCGAAGCTGTCGACGCAATCACATCGCTGGAAGCCGCCGCGAAGGCCAACCCATTGCCAGAGTACCGATGGCTACTTGCCGATGCACTACGTGCCACCGGCGACGAAGCGCGCGCCCAGATCGTCGAAGCGCAGCTCGAACACGATGGCGCGATCGAAGATCCCCGCACCTATGCGCTCTACCTGGCGTCGCGCGGCAAGTCGGTTGCCACTGCCGTTGACCTGATCGAACGCGAACTCGAACAACGCCGCGATGTGCACACGCTGGATGCACTCGCCTGGACGCAATGCGCCGCTGGCGACGTCACGACCGCAAGCAGTGTGATCCGCGAAGCACTCGCCATCGGCACGCCCGACTCCCGATTGCACTATCACGCCGGCGTGATCGCGATGCAGCGCGGTGACATGACCAAGGCGAAGGCCCACTTTGCCACCGCCGAAGAGCGCCAAAACAGTCTGTACCCGTCCGAACGCGATGACCTGCGCACTCGTCGCAAGAGTCTGTAGACCACGCGACGCGCACTCCACCCCGTGCGATCGGGTTACGCCACGTCGGCGCAATCGGTCGCACACCTCTCAGAACGATCGGACCATGATTGATCTCAAACTTCCCCTTCTCGCGACCGCGGCGCTTGCTGTGACGCCGGGCATCCTGATGGCATCGAGCCATATGGATGCGCCGCTCATCACGTTGGATGATGCGGCCAACACCACGGATGTCTATGCATTCGTGACGACCGGAGCCAACGGTGAAAAGTACCTTACGACCGCGTTGTCGGTCTACCCGTTTGAAGAGCCGGGCATCGGACCCAACAAGTACAACTTCGACGACAACGTGCTCTACGGCTTGCACGTATCCACCGGCAACGACCTGCCTCTCGGTCGGCCAACGTTCAGCTATTGGTTCGAGTTCGACACCACCTACAAGAACGATGCGACCATCTTGCAGTCGTACACCGGTGTCGTGCAAAACGTCGACGACGGGGCACAGAACCTGACGCAACGCTATAGCGTCCGCGCATTCGACCACCGCTGGAACCAAGGTTGGGGACTCCGTAACCTCGGCACCGGCGTTGTTCCCCCCAATAACCAGGGCAAGGCGACACCGGAGTACAACCTGCAAGCGGGTGACGGTCCGGCCAAGGACGGCGTCGGCAGTTCCGCGATGCTCGATCGCTACACCACGCAATCGATCAAGTCACTGGACCATGGCTACGTTGCGTTCGCTGGCCAACGCGAAGACGGGTTCTACGGTGACATCAACGCCATCTTCGACCTGTTGTCGCTGCGCGGTCCAGGCGAAGCCGAAGATGCCCAGCACGGCTACAACGTGCACACGATCGTGTTGCAGATCCCCGTCAATGACATTGGCGGCGAGATGCAGCAGGCTGGTGTCTTCGCGACCACTTCGAGGCGCAAGATCAAGGTCAACCGTCGCAACGGTGACCCGATTGAAGTCGGCCATTGGGTCCAAGTTGGTCGCCAGGGTAATCCGTTGTTCTGTGAAGGCTTCATCGCCATCAGCGACAAAGACAAATACAACCGGGAGAGCCCGCGTCACGACTCTGCTCTGTTCTCGGAGTATGCGCGTACTCCCGAACTCGCGGCACTGCTGAACGCCATCGTGTTCGCTGGCAACCCGATTGCCGGAATCGAGAACAACCGCACCGACCTCGAAGGCATCTTCATTCCCGATGTCATCAAGGTCGACCTGTCGACGGCGGCCGTGCCACTGGCAGGCGGTGGTGCCAACCACCCGAGCAACCCGGATGATCCCGGTTTCTCGCGATTGAGCATCTTTGGCGGCGACACGACCTACAGCCCATTGGTCTGCGGACCGGTGCCGAGCGGCTGGCCAAACGGTCGACGTTTCGGTGACGACGTGGTCGACATCGGCGTATCCGCGGTGATTAGCGATCTTCGCGTGACGCCACCGGTGATCAATGTGGCAGGTGACAACGTCGATTCCAACGACGCCGTCTACCACAAGGTGATGCCATATGCGGCGACTCCGATGAACGGCCGCAACCACGAACACCACTAGTTCCAATCATCCTTTGATGCGCCCTCACTGGCATCCGTGCCAGTTGGGGCATTGCCAACTGAGACCGCGATGATCCGTTCCCTAGCCCTCGTCTGCTTACTTGCCTTGATCGCGACGACCTTGCGCGCCCACGACCCGGGTGTCAGTGCTTCGTGCGTCACGCTACACCCAGACCACTTCGCCGTTCATGTTTCGTTTAATGGCGGTGATGTCGCGCGACTCGCTGGCATCGACCATGACGCCGACAGCAAGCTGTCGCCATCTGAGTTTGCGCGCGGACGTTCGCACATCCTGACCACGCTGGGCGCTGATGTGGCCTTGCGTCTCGCGGGCTATGCCCTGCCAGCGCAGTCGATCGACGTGGAACTCGACCAAGAGGGCGGCGTCGAGCTGCATCTACGGTTTGCCCGCGAAGGCCACGGCGACCTGCTACTGGAGGTCGCGACTATCGAACGCATGCCTCGTGGTCATCGCCAGTATGCGACGGCGGTATCAGCAGACGGAGCCTTGTTGGCTGACGCGTTGCTACATCGTGGCCACACCCAGCTGTCAGCCGCAGTCGGCAAGGCTCCGTCGACGAGCAACCGAGCGGTGCAGTTCTTCGTGCTCGGAGTCGAGCACATCTTGATCGGCTACGACCATATCCTGTTCTTGCTCGCACTGTTGTTGGCGGGCGGAACCCTGCGCGCGGCCGCTGCCGTCATCACGTCGTTCACGGTTTCCCACTCGGTCACACTCGGCCTCGCGACGCTGGGCATCGTCAACCTGCCAGCGCTGTTCGTCGAAGCGACGATTGCCGCGTCGATCGTGTGGGTCGCCGTTGAGAACATCATTCGGCGCAAGCCAAAACACCGCTGGCGGACCACCTTCCTGTTCGGGCTGGTGCACGGCTTCGGGTTTGCGTCCGTTCTCGGCGAACTTGGCGTTTCGCAACATGCCGGCACCGCGCTGCCACTGTTCTCCTTCAACCTCGGAGTCGAGATCGGCCAACTGGTCATCGCGTGCGTAGCACTGCCACCGCTTCGCTGGATCCTTCGCTCACGTTGGCAGCGCCCTATCGTCATTGGCCTGTCTCTGGCAACCGCCCTGATGGGCCTCGCCTGGCTGGCGGAACGCACTGTCCTGGCGTGATGCACGGCGCAGGCGCAAGTATCGCTGTCGGGTGTTGCCTGTTGTTGCTGGCGAACCGATCGATGGCACAAGAACTGCCGGGGAGCCCGGAGTGGTTGGTGGACCTTCCCAACGCCCTGCACGAAGCAGGCGTCGACGTGTCGTTGGCGACAACGCTCGAATCAACTGCAGCCGTGAGTGGCCACGACCGCGACCGCGCCTCCTCGGCACACGCGCAGGTTCTGGATCTCGGCATCGAGTTCGATCTGGAACGTGCCAGATTGCTGCCGGCGACGACGCTGCGCTTTGCGTTCTCACAACGAGCTGGCGACCCAGAGTCGATCGGAGCCGACGCCATCCAAGGTAGCAGCGGGCTCGACGCCAGAAACGGCGATCAGCTCTACGGACTCAATCTCACCTACGCGCCCGATGAACACTGCCGGTACGTCGGTGGCCTGATCGATGGCAACGACACGTTCGCAGCTTTGGCAAGCACCGGCGACTTCATTCACGCGAGCGCTGGCACATCGCCGACCATCGTCGGTATGCCGACGTGGCCAGACACGGCACTCGGCGCGCAATTCCACTTGTCGTGGTCTTCTGGTTGGGAACTGAATGTGGGTGCCTTTCGCGCTATTCCCAAAACAGCCCAACTGCAACCGCTCGGCGCAGCTGTTCTTGAGCTGCCGCGTCGCGAATTGGACCAAGGCATCTTCTCCGTTGCGGAAGTTGGTTGGCGGTCGCAGCGCGGCAGCAATCGCTTTGGTGTCGGCACCTGGTATGACGCGAGCCAGACTGAGCAACTCGACCAGACCGTTTCCCGTGGCTCGAACGGTGCCTATGCCTTGTGGGAGCACACCCTGTTCGATCGCCGTAGTTTTGGCGCCGACGCCTTCGCGGTTCTCGGTTGGACCGAACCCGAGCTGACCGACGCAGCTACCCACGCCATGGTCGGTTTGAGGCTACGCGGGCCGCTGCAAACTCGTCCGCACGACTCTTTCGGATTGTTGGTGAGCCTGGCAGGCCCAAACTTGTTGGCCGAAGGACGCAACGAAATGGTTACGGAAGCATACTATCGCGCCGCACTGACCGAACTCCTGCATCTACAGTTGGGAGCCATCCACACCCAGGCCAGATCCGACTCGCGAGACAGCCTCGTGTTCGGGTTCCGATTCTCCCACTCATTCTGAGGATGCCATGCTTCTCAGAATCTGTGACACGCCCGCGAACTCCTCTACCTCTCGACTCGTGACACTCAGCAAGAGCCGCCAACTGATCGCCCAAGCCGAAGGAGGCGATCCGGATGCGCTCGACCGCCTGTTCGCCGGCGAAGCCAGCCGCTTGCGTCGATTGCTCCGGCTGCACGCCGGCCCAACGTTGCTGGCGCGCACCGAGCTCGAAGACTTGATGCAGGAGGCCTACCTGGAAGCCGTGCGACTGTTCGATCGCTACACGTACCAGGGCCCAGATTCATTCTTCCGGTGGCTCGCGGCTATTGCCCGCAACCGCATGCAGAACATTCGGCGGTCGGCCGAGGCGGACAAACGAGATGTTCGCAAGGAAATCCGCTTCAGCGGTCCCAAGACCAGCGCGATCACCGGCGGCCCGTCCGAGCAGACAACGTGCGCGCGTTCACCTGGCCCGCGGACCTTGAGCGCGAGTAGCGAAGAGGTCGATCGTCTGGAAGTCGCATTACATGGCCTATCACCTCAGGACCGGGAAGTCGTGATGTTGGCACGCATCGAGGGACTCAGCCTCGACCAGGTTGCCGAACGCATGAACCGCACACGCAACGCAGTGGCGCTGTTGTTGAGCCGAGCCTTACGCAAACTTTCTAGGTCGCTGTGAGTAACGACCCTGATGACGAAGGTGCAGTGAACAACGACGACTTTGAAGAACAGCTCGACACGGCGCTCGCAAACTACCTCGAGCGGTCTGATCGGGATCCATCGCTGCTGCCGGGCACCTTCTGCGAGGGCCTGCCTGAAACATTGCGTGCAGCGTTCCTCGCCGAGCTCGAACAATTGGGCGCGGTCGACCGCCTGGCGATGGCGCCTCCGCGGGACATTCCCCACCGATTTGGCGCGTACCGCATCCTGCGCAAGCTCGGCGAAGGCGGTGCCGGGGTCGTCTACGAAGCGGAAGATGTTCCAAATCAACGCCGAGTTGCCCTCAAGGTATTGCACGCCAGCGCCGCTGGCGACATGCGCTCGATCGCGCGCTTCGAGCGCGAAGCCCGCACCGCTGCATCGCTAGAACACCCAGGCATCGTACCGATCCACGAGTTCGGATCACACGACAACTGCGCCTACCTCGCGATGGGCTTGCTCGAGGGACACTCGCTGCAACGGCTGCTCGAGGCGGATCGTGACAAGCGCGACATCGATCACGCCGTCGCTCGTAGCTGGCTTGAAGATCCCATGCGACTCGCGGCGGCGTTTGCTGACGTCGCTGATGCTTTGGAGTTCGCGCACCGTCGCAACGTGATCCACCGTGACATCAAGCCGGCCAACCTGATGGCCGGCACCGACGCCATCACGATTCTCGACTACGGCTTGGCTACGTCGCGCGACGACGATTCGCGGTTGACGCGCACTGGGGATTTCCTTGGCACACCCGCCTACATGTCGCCAGAACAGGTCGTTGGCCGAGAGATCGGTTCGCGCAGCGACATCTACTCGCTCGGCGCAGTGCTCTACGAATGCTTGACAGGGCGGCGACCTTCCGCGGCGCCGGCGCTGCCTGACATGCTCGACCAGATCCGTTCGGCCGAAGTCGTAAACCCGCGTCGGCTGGTTCCCGATGTTCCGGCCGGGATCGCCAATATCGTCGTACGATGCCTTGAGAAGAAGCCGGCGCGCCGGTACCGGAGCGCCGCCGCACTGGCCGACGATCTGCGCCGATTCGCATCGGGCGATCCGGTTCGCGCTTCAGGCGTTGGACCGACGGGGCGGTTGCTGCGCCGCGCCGGACGCCGCCCCGGCCTCTATGCAGGCGCAGCACTGCTGCTGGTGGTCGCCTTGGGCTCGCTCGGATTCGGCTGGCTGCAGTATCACGAAACCCGCGTCGAACACCTCGAAGCCGAGCTACGAGAAGTCCCGAAGGTGCTAGCCCTATCGCCTGAAGGCCTCACCGTGTTTGGCGGGGCATCCCGCCGTTGGTTTGAAACCGTCGGCCTCGGCAACCACCTGCCAGCGCCCGAACTCGCCGTCTCGCCCGCCGCGGCATCGGCCGAACAGCGCGCGCAGGAACTGGTTCGCGAATATCCAGACGACATTCGGACCCATCGATTGTTGGTTCGCGTACTGATGGACGTCGGCCGTGATTCGGCGGCATCCCGCGCTGCCTGTGAGCGGTTACTGAAGTTGCCCGCGGCCAACGCCGCCGACCGCGCGTTGAAGGCGCTGCTCGATTTCGTCGACGGCGACGAGCAAGCATGCAATGCCGCGTTTGCCGCGCTCGCCGACGAAGACAGTGGCGAAGTCGAGTTTTTCCGCGGGCTGCTCCATCAACTGCACCATCGCTACTGGCAAGCGATCGAATCGTTCTCCAACGCGCTCGCTGACCAACGACTCACCACCGACCACCGCTACTTTGCGTTTCTGCATCGCGGTTGGTGCCGCACCCGTCCGGAAGTTGCCCAACTCCGGCAAAGTGAGGATGACCTGCTACGCGCCGCGACACTGCGACCCAACTACGGAACACCGCTGCT
>CAXBFC010000138.1:0-17476 GCA_963974725.1 uncultured bacterium
GAGTTGCCAGAGGCGGATCAGGTCCTGCACATCGACCTGACCGACCGCAACCCGGACGATGGCATGACCGCGGTCGCCTACGACAAGGGCGCGGCGTTCTTGCGTCGCCTCGAGCAGGTCTACGGCCGCAAGCGCATGGACAAGTTCTTGCGCGAGTGGTTCGACGAGCACGCGTTCCAGAGCCTGACCACGCGCACGTTCTTGCGCTTCCTCGAAGAGCGGTTGATCTCGACCGATGCCGAGCTCGCCAAGCAGGTCGACGTCAACAACTGGATCACCGGCTTTGGCCTGCCGAGTGACGCGCCGATCCCCGAAAGCCAGCGGTTCGCGGCAGTCGATGCTGCGGTCGCGTCGTTCTTGGCTGGCACGGCGCCCGAAGAACTTGGCACCGACGACTGGGTGACGCAACAATGGCTGCGCTTCCTGAGCGGCATCAAGAACCCGAGCCAGCAGCAGATGCAGGCGCTCGACAATCAGTTCGCGCTGACCCGCAGCGGCAACAGCGAAGTGCTCAGCGCCTGGCTCGCGATCGCGACACGCAACAACTACGCAGCCGCCAACGCGCGCCTCGACCTGTTCTTGATGACGGTTGGCCGGCGCAAGTTTTTGGTGCCGCTCTACCAGGCACTGCTGGAATCGGACAACGGTCCGGCGCGTGCCAAGGCGATCTACAAGCGGGCGCGCATGCGCTACCACGCGGTCAGCCAGCGCACGCTCGATGAGCTGCTTGGCTACCAGCCGGGCGCGTAGCAGCCACGGCACCCCCGACAAGAACGGCAGCTTCACTCGGGGCCGACCGACACCCAGGCCGACCAAGTTGGCGGGTTCGCAGCTCCAATCGACCCCATGACCTTTCGCTTTGCTGCCAGTTCGATGAAAAAGCGTTCTCCACTCGCGATTCCCACCTAGCAAACCGATAGTTTCAGCAGCCAACACTATGAGCGAATCAAAGATGCCGATCGATCCCAAGGAACTGGCCCCCGCCGCTGCCGGCGTTGTCATCGGAATCATCATCCTGGTTGGGTTTGGCGTGCTCGCCTCGTTGATCGGCCTGACGCTGTTCGTCGACAGCGCCAACATCCCGCACCAGTAGTTTGGTGCTGCTGCTTCGCAGCAGTCCCAAACTTCACCTTTTGCAGCCGCAGACGCGGCGCAAGACAGCCGGGTGGTGGTGCTGCTGCGCAGAATCTGAATCTGCGTACCGTACCCGGTTCAAACCACAGGTTTTCGCCCTCGCCCGGATGCCTGGATTGGCGCTGGGTTCGCTCGCGTCGGGTCGCGGCCACTGGTTCGCGTGATCAGGTGGGGCGAACGGATTCTGCTGGCCCCTACTTCGGCACCGGTGCCGGCACTCCTGCTGGCGTGTGCCAACCTGGCCGGCGACAACTGCGGATGATCGCCCGGGAGTTGTGCGCGGCGGCCCTCTGGCTCGAGGCGGCTAGGATACTCGCATGCCTGAACCATCGAGGATCGCTCCCCGCCCCTGCGCCCTGTCGGAACGTGCGGTAGCCAGGTTGTCTTCGGCGGTCTTGTGTGCGGCCGTTTTGTGCTCGGGCCTATTGCGCGCGGCCACGCCAATTGCGCAGCAGCAAGCTCCGCAACCGATTGCCCCGATCGAAGGATCACTCGTGCTGGCTGGCAACGGCGAGGTCCCGGACTACGTGCTCGATGCGTTCCTGCACTTGTGTGGTCGCTATGACGCGAGCATCGCGGTGGTTCGCGGTTCGGGCAAGGCAAAGTCCGTGGCGCGCTGGCATGGGCGTGGCGCGCGCGCGGTCTTGGTGGTCGGCAAGAAGTCTACTTCTGCAGAAGCCTTGACGACGGCGTTGCTCGAGGCCGACGGTGTCTGGTTTGAGGATGCGGCCGCCCACCTGCAGACGAACGCGCTGTTCGGCAAGCTGGTTCGCAATGTGTTGGCGCGTGGCGGCGTGCTCGGTGGCGCCGGCGAGGCTGCCGTCGCGTTGGCGGAACAGCACGGTAGTTCCGGGCTGCTGCAAGGCTCGCGCGTTCAGCTGTTGCGCGCGTCCGCCGCCTCGACAGACAAGGATGCATCGAAGCGTGCGGCTCGCGTGCTGAAGCCAAGGGACGGACTGGTTGCTTGGCAGATCCCGCCGCGCACTGCGCTGATCATTCATCATGGCCGACGCGTGTGCGCGCTGGGCGAAGGCAAGGTGCACGCGTTGGTGGCTGGCACCAAGGAATGGCCCGCACGTCACGTGGCGCTCGACGCGATCGATGCTTTTGATGCCGGCGACCGACTCGACTATGACGCCGACCTGTTGTCGTGGTTGCGTTCGGCGCGCGACCGAACCGGGCCCGTGTTTCCAGCCAAGAAGATGGCGCCGGTGCGACTCAAACAAGGCACGTTGCTGCTCAGCGGCGGCGATGGTGTGCCTTCGCCGACCTGGCGACGCTTCATCGAAGCTGCTGGCGGCAAGGATGCGTTGCTTGTTTGCATTCCGACCGCTGGCGGCATTGAGCCCGGCAGCGATCCGGACTCCTACAGCCAAAGACAACTGCGCAACCACGGCTGCACCAACGTGGTCGTCCTCCACACGAACGATGTGCAGCGCGCCAATCAGGACCAGCGCTTGCTCAAACCACTGACCAAGGCTGGTGGTGTCTGGATCGATGGTGGCCGCACCAATCGCGTCATGGACATCTACCAAGACACGCGCGCGCACCAACTGATGCGCGATGTGTTGCGTCGCGGCGGCGTCATCGGCGGCAGTTCGGCCGGCTGCCAGGTCGCCGGGGACTTCCTGATGCGCGGCAACCCGCGCAGCAACAAGTCTCTGGTTCACGAGGGCTACCGGACCGGACTCGGGTTCCTGGCAGGCGTAATCCTGGACGCGCACTTCCTGCAACGCAAACGCGGCGAAGCGTTCGCCGGGCTGATGCAGCGCTACCCGCAAATGCTCGGGATCGGGGTCGACGAAGGCACCGCGCTGGTCATCGTTGGCAAACAGGCCGAGGTGCTGGGGCGTGCGTGCGTGTCGTTCTATGACGGCACGAACGAGCCGGTGATCCTGCGACAAGGCGAGCACTACGACCTTTCGGCCAAGCGCGCGATGCAGTGATGTTCCTCTGATTCGATCACACCGAACACGGGAACCTTTCCGTTACCGCGAGGTCATGGGAAGATAAGGGCCAATATGAAGCGGAACGGCCCCCTATGCGCAGCACTCGCTGCCTTCGCACTGATCAGTTGTGGCCGCAGCAGTGGTCCACGCTCGACGTTCGCGCCAGTTGGCACCCTGGGCATCATCGCGACGCTGCCAGCAACCGGCTCCAGCAACGTCGAACCCGACACGACGATCACGCTCACCTTCGCAACTCCGCAGGAAGCGATCGCCGTCGAGCAGGTCGTGGTCGAAGATGGCGGCGCGCGATTGTCAGGCACGTTCGTGGCAACCAGCCCAAGCAGCGTCTGGCGATGGCGGCCGACCCAGGAGTTGCCGCGCGGTGCGACCATCGACGTGCGCGTGCCGCTCGGGGCGACCCTGAAGACCGTGGCATCGTTCTCGGTGCGTGAAGCGAACGGCGTCGAAACCACCACGATCCCGGGTACGTTCGCCAGCAACGTGCGAAGCTGGCGCAGCGGCCGTCGCGTCGTCTTGAGCGGCGGCTCGACGTTTGAGGTCAGCGCCGCCGGCGGCCAGACAACCGTGACCCAACGCAATGTCGTCGTGCCACCAACGGCGTGGACTTACGGCGAGAGCCAGTTCGCATTCACCGAACCGCAGAATGTGCTGCTGCCGACCGACCTGGTGCGACGCGATCTCGACGGTAACGAAGACCGCGTTCCGCTGCCGTTTTCGGTGCCGGTGCTTTGCCACAATGAGAATGGCGACGTCGCGCTGTTCGTCCGACAAGGTGTCGGCACCGCCAACGATTGGGGCATCTGGCGTCTGCGTGCCAACGAGTCGCAGTGGCAATGGCTCGGTCCGCTGCCTCGGTTGACCGCGCCGGCGCTCGGCATCGACGCCGAAGGCAACGTCGCCGCGGCCTACAAAACCCCTAGCGAGATCGTCATCGAACACTTCCTGGTCGGCAACCTGGTGCCCCAGCGCTACAGCATGCTCGCACCCAAGGACTGGATCGAAGGGCGCTTTGATCTGGCGGAAGACGGCACCGGCATCTATGCGTGGCGCGACACCCAGTTCCACATCGCACGATTCGTACCGGGTGTTCAAGAACTGGTCACGACGACCTTGCCGCTGCCGACGCCAAATCTCGGCGTGATCAACAACGTGACGACCACCAATGGACTCGAAGGCGTGGCTGCGGTCGACGGTGGCCATGCCGTGCTCTACTCCAATTACACCCAGTCGTCGTTCGAACTGTTCTTGCAAGGCTCGGTGATGCAGCGTGTCGCGCCAGACGGCAGCGTCAGCCGCTTCGAAGCGACCCGCAATACAACGCTGTTTAGCCAGCAGCAACGGGTCAGCGAACGCAGTCGGTTGCGCGCCGAAGTGTGGTCGCTGATTCGACCAGCCAATGGCGACTCGATGATCGACCTTGAGCGCAGCCGTCCCGGCAAAGCCTTCGAACCGCTGTTGTCGCTAGCCGACTACGCACCGCCAGGCACCAAGATCCAATCGCTGCAGTGGACCATCGATGACAGCGGCCGCGCGATCCTGGTGATCAATGAAGTCGGCAGCTCAGACTGCCGCGTGTTCATGATCCAGTAGACCTTCAGCCAGTAGCCAACAAGAAGTTGTAGGCCTACAGGTAGCTCAGCCAGACCGAACGATTGCGTCGCTTCAACTCGCCGAACCAGCGGCACAGCGGATAGAGCGCGGCGACGCAGATCGCCGTGATCAGATACACGCTGAACAGATCAGCTCCCTGCAGCTCCGCCGGCACGGGCCGCAACGCGGCATCCGTCAGACCGGCCTGCGCCAGCCCGGACATCTCGCCTTCGAGCAACAGCCATGGCTCGCCGTCGGCAATCCAGAAGAACAGGCGCGAACCGCCTTGCACCATGTAGAGGTGCAGCACGTAGAAGAACAGCGGCACGCGGCCGAACACCTGCAGCGTGCGCATGATGGCGCCGGGCACGCGCTCGAACAGTGCCAGGCCGATCAGCGCCGGCCCGAGAGTCATCAGCAAGTAGGCGAGCGACGGCGGATACTTCTCGCACGCCAAGAAGGCCATCCACGCTGGACCGCTCTCCGCCTGCGCCCAGAACGAACGCACGTTGCCAACGCTGTCGATGCTGCGCAGCACCACGAACGCCACGACCAACCACGCACCGACCTTGAGGAAGCGCGCGCGCCGTTCGTCGGCTTCGCCGTTCATCAAGCCACCAAACGCGTAGCCGAGCGTCAACACGCCAATCCACGGCAACACGGGATAGATCACCAACACATCTACCGGCCCCAATGGCACCAAGCCAAAGGTCGGCCGGAACATGCCGCCCTGCAAGAATCGCCACAACGGCAGCAGGTCCGGTTGAAACCAAGCAACCGCCAGGTTGTAGACATCCTGACCAGCGACCAGGAACACCCCCACGGCAATCATCAGCCACCGCGGCACGAACAGCAGTGCCGCGAGCACCATCATCGCGACCCCGATTGCCGCAATGACCTGCCAGAAGATCAGCTGCACCGTGTGCATCCAGCCAAACGAGACGACAGTCACTTCGAGCACGACGAGCCACAGGCCCCGCGTAGCCAGAAATCGCGCGACCTCTGCTTTGCTGCGACCACGACTGCCGTAGAGCCACGCGGACGTTCCCGCTAGAAACACGAACACCGGCGCGCAGAAGTGCGTGACCCATCGCGTCAAGAATAGCCCCGCGGTCGTGGTCGCGACGTTCTCGGGATTGCCCGTCAGCATGAACGCGTGACGGACGTGGTCGAGCACCATCACGATCATGACCAACCCGCGCAGCGCGTCGATGCTTTCGATGCGTGAGGTTCGCTCGGTCATGGCTGCGAAGATACTCGCAGTGCGCCCGCCTTAGGCAGCACTTCATGCCGGGATCGCTGCAGGTGACTCAGGATCGAACCGGCTGCTGATTCGCGCGGAAGATGCGCAGGAGTTCGTTCACGAAGCTGCGCAATGCGTCAAGCAACGTTGCGAGTCGCATAGCCAAAGCGCTTGCACCGAGCGTCGCGTGCCGGCAGGCGTGCCTATCCAGCGTGCCGCCCTCACCAAAGGGAGAGCGCACTACAGAAAGCAGGCGCGACGCGACCAGTGCGCGCCGTATGCCATGCGATCGCGAGCGAGCAGCTCGCGACGATTCAGGCGATTACCACTCGTCGCCGCCGCCGCCGCCGTCGTCGTAGCCGCCACCACCGCCGCCACCGCGGCGTCCGCCGCGATCACCGCCGTAGCCACCGCCACCACCACCGCGACCACCGCCGCCGCCGCGACCACCACCGCCGTGGCCACCGCCACCGCGACCGCCGCCACCGCCGCCGCCGCCACCGCCACCGCCGCTGCGACCACCGCCGCCACTGCGGTAGCCACCGCCACCGCCGCCGCTACCGCCGCGATAACCGCCACCGCCACCACCACCACCACCGCCGCCACCGAAGTCTTGGCGCGGTTGGGCTTCGTTCACGCGCAGCGGACGTCCGTCCACTTCTGCGCCATTCATGGCGTCCACGGCAGTTGCCGCGTCTTCTTCCGTTGCCATCTCGACAAACGCAAAGCCGCGGCTGCGGCCCGTATCGCGCTCGAGCATGATTTTCACATCCGTGACTTCACGGCCGTCACTACCAAAGGCGTCCCTCAATCCGTCTTCCGTTGTCTGGAAGGAGAGGTTGCCTACATACAGTCTCTTACCCATCGCGTTCTTTGACGATCACTTCACCCTTTCGGCTTCACAACGCACCAACGGTCAAAGGGGGAAGACCCCTGGTGCCAACTAACAAAAGCGCGACTCTCTTTAGGGCGAAGACTGATCGGCAGATAAGGCAGACCAACCACAGAGCCCGAACGGAGGTTCGCAGACACGCGCAGAGTCCCCTAGACGGGCTCTGGACGCAAGCGGGGCAGCGAATTTCACATGCGGCAAGTGATCTTTGCCGGCGGATCCGAAAGTGCTTTGCCAAAAGGAGCAAGCGGCGCTTGCGCTGATATGGCTTGCTATGTTCGAACATGGGCTACGGACTGGCCTGGCTAGCAGGCTCCGCCCTCCCGCATCATGCAATACGGTTTTGTCCTCGACCAACGTCGCTGCATCGGGTGCCACGCGTGCACCGTCGCCTGTAAGTCCGAAAACGAAGTGCCGCTCGGCGACTTCCGGACCTGGGTCAAGTACACCGAGGTTGGCGAGTTCCCCTCGGTCAAGCGACACTTCGCGGTGTTGCGCTGCAACCAGTGCACCGACGCGCCCTGTGTCACGGTGTGCCCGGTCACCGCGCTGCACAAGCGCCCCGATGGCATCGTCGATTTGGACAAGGATGTCTGCATCGGCTGCAAAGCGTGCATGCAGGCCTGCCCGTACGACGCGCTAGCGCTCAACGAAGAAACCGGCGGCGCCGAGAAGTGCCACTTCTGCGCGCACCGTATCGAACAGAACCTGAAGCCGGCATGCGAGGTGGTCTGCCCGGAAACGGCAATCATCAGCGGCGACATGCACGACCCGGAGAGTCCGGTCAGCAAGATCCTCGCCGAGGTCGGCGGCTCCAAGGTTCGCCGGCCCGAACAAGGCACCGGCCCAAACGTATTCTACCTCGGCGCGCACGACGCCTCGCTGGAGCCGGGCACGGCGAAGGAAGAGGACATGTACATCTGGAGCGATCGCCGCGAACCGAAGGCGGACCTGCCCGAGCAGGATCGCAAGGTTCTGCAGCGCGACGATGCGCGAGTCGTGCTCGACGTCAACCACAAGGTGCACTGGGGCTGGAAGGTCTCGGCGTATCTGCTCACCAAGGGCATCGCCGCGGGTGCCGTGCTTTGGGCTCCGTTCTTGGCGATGTCGGGCGTTGGCTCCGACTTCGCACGCAACTACCTGCCCGAGCTGCTTGGCCTGCTGTTCTTGGTCGTCACCAACGTGCTGTTGGTGATGGACCTGAAGCGGCCGAAGCTGTTCTTGACGATCATCCTGCGCCCCAACATGAAGAGTTGGTTGGTCAAGGGTGCCTACGTGTTGATGGCGTTCGGCGCGATCACATCGGCGAGCCTGGCTGCGCGGTTCTTCGGCATGCACGGCATCGCTGACGGGCTGCGCTGGGCCAATATGATCGCCGCCTCGCTGACCGCCGCCTACACCGCGTTCTTGTTCGCGCAATGCGAAGGTCGCGATCTTTGGCAGAACACGCGCGTGTTGCTGCCGCACTTGCTGGTGCAAGCGCTGTGCGTTGGCGGCGCCATCATGCTGCCGTTCGTGCCAGACACGAAGTTGGCGATCGCCGTCGTGGTGCTCGCCGTCGTGCACCAATCGTTTGGCCTGCTCGAGCGCTTCGGAAAGCACGAAACCCACAACGCCAAGATGGCCGCGGCGCTGCTGCCCGGCGTCAAGGCATGGAAGGGTTCGGGCTTGTCGGCGTTCTACTTCGGCATGGGCACGACCACGCTCGCGGCACTGATCGCACTGCTGTTGGTGCTCGGCGGTGCCGCCAACCCGATCGCGCTGGTCTTCTGTGCGCTAGTTGGCTGGGGCGGATTGTTCCTCTACGAACAGGCCTACGTGCGTGCGGGCCAGCTGCCGCCGCTGGCGTAAGTTCGCCCGACACCTCGCTGCCCGACACCTTACTGCCCGACACCTTACTGCCCGACTCGTGCTGCAAACTTCGGGATGCAAGCTCCGAGACGTAGCGTCGGGAACGGTGCTTTGCGGCCGCCCAGCCGGCCGACCCCGGGCGCGAAACCCGGCGGCCACCGCCGAGAGCTGTCACCAACAGTTCTGGCACCAGCGGCAAGTGGGATTGGGCGGACGTTGTGCGTAACCGCTACCGTTCTGCCTACGCACGACGTCCCCAACCCCCGACCTACTTATGCCCCGCCTCCCCCTCATCGCCCTCGCGGCGCTTTCCTTGATCACGACGGCCGCAGCCCAGCGAGGCGGTGGTCGCCGCAACGCCGAGCCGCCGCAGCTCAAGCACTTCAATTACGAGACGTGGGAGTTTGACTCCAAGGACGCGGCGAGTGGCCAGGCGAGCTACTCGATCTACCTGCCCAAGGAGCACGACTACGCGAAGAACAAGGACCGCAAGTTCCCGTGGATTTTGTGGCTACCTGGCTTTGGCGGCCCGGACGACTTCCAAAGCCGCGGCGGCGCCACCACGCTCGACCGACTGCGCGAGCAAGGCAAGATCCCGGAGTTGGCACTGGTGGTCTTTCGGGCACCCGGCGGCCGCGGCCGCACGACCTACATGAATGGTGAGGCGATCGGCAACATCGAAGACCTCATCATCAAGGACCTGCGCAACCACGTCGAAGGCAAGTTCCGCGTCAGCAACAAGCGCGAGCATCGCGCGGTCATGGGCGTCAGCGCCGGCGGCTTCGGCGCGATGAAGATTGCGCTGCGGCACCCCAACATATTCGGTGCCGTTGCGACCCACTCGGCAGCGATCTTGCCCGCCGATCCCGCCGAATTGGCCGGTTCGGCCGAAAGCACGGTGATGCGCTTCTTGCGCGGCGGCTTGCGCGAGCATCTTGGCGACCCGATCGACCCGAACAAATGGGCGCAGCAAATGCCAATGGGCTTGGTGGCGCTGAAGAAGCCAGCCGAGCTGCACGGCCTGCAGATCTACTTCGATGCCGGCACCGACGACCACTATGGCTTCTTCAAGCCCAACCAGGACCTGGCGGCGGCAATGAAGAAGAACGGCCACAAATTCTACTTCCGACCGGTCGAGGAAGGCGGCCACGCCTGGAGCAGCAGCAAGATGCTCGACAACCTCGAGCACTCGATCCACTTCGCTGGCCTTGCCATCTCCGGCAAGGATGCAATCCACGAGATCGAAAAGGCGGCCGCCGCCGACAAGCAAGGCGCGGGCAAGTAACACGGCGCGTGCGCTCTGGTCCGCTGGCTGTTGGCAGCCATATTCTTGGTCTGGCTGCCAGCAGCCCCAACCTCAACGGATCAGTGTTCGGTCAACGCAGGCCGGCCTACTTCGGGTACGGGACGTCCAATGGCGGCAAGCTTTTCGCGCGCCGGTCGCCATCGCCGAGCAGGTAGTGCTCGAACCAGCGCAACGTGCGCAACGCGTAGTCCATGCGGTTGACGTTGCTGCGGTTGCCGTGCCCTTCGCCACGGTATTGCACGTAGCGCACTGGCGTGTCGGTGCTGTACTTGACCGCGCGATACAGCATGTGCGGCTGGCTTGGATGCACCCGCGGATCACTGTCGCCGCCGAGCAACAACAGCGGCGTGTCACAGCTGCGCGCGTGCGTCAGCGGACTGCGATCGGCCATCAGTTCTGGTTGCTGCCACGGCCACTTCTCTTGGTAGTGCACGTAGTAGAACTCCATCGGGATGTCGGTCGTCAACCACTTGGTGCGGATGTCGACGAACGGTACGAAACTCACCGCCGCGGCGAAGTGCTTGCTCTCCTTGGTCGCCGCCCACGCCGCCGTGTAGCCGCCGTAGCTGCCACCACCGAGCCCGACGCGTTTGGGATCGATCATGCCCTGCTTGTCGAAGTGCGCGATCGCGTCCAAGTGGTCATCAAACTCCTTGCCCATCGGATCGCCGTGATCGTGCACGGCGAACGCCACGCCGTACCCCGTCGAAGATCGATAGTTCGGATACCACGAAATGATCCCGCGCGCGCCGAGCAGGTGCCCCCAATTCGAATACGTCGTCAACCAGCCATCGCTGAAGTGCGCCTCCGGACCACCGTGCGCCACGATCACCATCGGGTAGCGGGTGCCCTCTTGATAGTCGGGCGGCAGGATCAACATGCCTTCGACGAACACGCCATCGCGGGTCCGGATGCGCACGATGCGCTGCTCGCCAAACGCACGTCCTTCGAGGTTGGCGTTGCTGTTGGTCAAGCGAACCGCCTTGTTCGGCGCATCCTCGCCGGCCGAGACGAACAGCTCTGCGGGGTGATTGGCATGGCTCGCGGTGAACGCGACCTTGCCGTCAAAGATGCTGTAGCCGGTGATGCCGAGGCGAGCTGCCTTCGGGTTGTAGATCCACTCTGGCTTGCCCGCGCCATTCAAGTGCGTCAAGCGAGTCGCGACTCCGGTGCTCTCTTGCAGCAACACACCCGAACTCGTCGGCTTGATGTGTTGCACCATGCCGAGGAAGCCCTTCGACCGGAACTCGGGCTCTCCGCCGGCAGTCGGCACCGTGAACAAGCTGCCCGCGTGCGGATCGTTGCGGTACGACGCCGAGATGTAGAACAACCGCGCGCCGTTCTGCGTGAATGCAAAGTCCCCGAGCTTGCCGGGGTTCTCGACGAGCTTGTTCAAGCGGCTACTGGCGACATCCAAGATGTGCAAGCGCTTGTGCATGTAGCTGTCGTCGGTCGTGTTCCGCGGCGCGCAGGCACACGCGATCTTCTTGCTATCCGGGCTCCACCGGAAGTCGTAGACCGTGGTGCCGCTGGTCAGTCGACGCGGCGTGCCGCCCTTGCCAACCACCCACAGCGAGATGTGTCGCCAGTCCTCGTCGTAGACGATCGGCTCGAAGCCGCGCTGCTTTGCATCGGCCCGTTGCGGCGGCATCGGATCGAGCGTGGTGAACGCCACGCTCAAGCTATCCGGGCTCCAGCGATAGCTGATGATCGACGGCGTCGACGCATACAGAACCGCCGCTGATTCATCGATCGACTGCACGAACAGCTGGTTCTTGCCGTCGACTCGTTTGGTGTACGAAACGGCGCGATGCCTGGGGCGCACCGCGAGGCCGGGCGCGCTATCCTTGCCACTGACGAGCCAACGCGTCACCACTGCCTTGCCAGAACGCGCCTCAAACGGGTTGTCGATCACGCCCAGATGCAGGTAACTGCCGCCTGGTCCGTCTTCAATCGGGCGCGGTACCGCCATATTGAACGCAACAAATCCGTCCCCAAGGTGCGGGTTTGCGACGGTTCGAAGCGCCAACGCCTCCCCTACCGACAGCGGTTCCTGTGCGGATACGGCACTACTTGTTAACAAACCAAGGCTGCCGCAGACGATTCGCGCGACCACGATTCTGATCGAATTCACCATGCCACGGACCATACCCATTCGATGCCTTGCAAGCGCCCCTGGATACGAGACCATTGCGGATGTTGCTCGCTTCCGACAATAGGCTTGTGGTCTTAATCCGGTGATGACATGGACCTCTTCGACCTGACTCCTGACGGCCGCCGCACGGTTGCCGAAGCGTGCACCCTGGAAGGCGTCGACGAGAGTTACGCGAGCTTTGTCGCACGTCACCTCGATGCCGCCGACAGTTCGTGGCGTTGGTGCTGCGGCAGCAACTGTGACCCATGTGTGCAATCCCTTGGACGCGCAGTCGACCGGGCGCGGCGCGCCCTTTGCATAGACCCACCAGGGCTATCGGACCGTGACGGACCGTCGTAAGATGACCAGCATGGATACAAGACGAACCGTGCTGCTGGCCCAGCATGTCATGCAAAGGGCCGTCTTCGTCCTGCGTCACGACCGTGAGGTGCTCGACGCAGTCGACGACTTGATCCAACGAGGGTTCTCGGGTGCGCCGGTCATCGACCGCGACCGCCTGGTTGGAGTCTTTAGCGAACGCGATGCCTTGACGTCGATCGCTGCCGCTCACTACGAGCAGGAACCACCGGGAACCGTTGCCCAGCACATGCGCCGTGACTTCGCCGTGGTCTCACCAGACGCGGACATCTTCGAGGTGGCTTCGGTGTTCCGGGAGCAGCCGATCCGGCGGGTGCCGGTCGTCGACAACGAACGACATCTGCTAGGCATCATCTCTCGAGGCGACGTGCTGAAGGCGCTGCGTCAGACGTTCCGCTGCCATCAGCCGACCAAGTACGAAAGGCTGCAAGAGCACATGGCCCAGCGTCACAGTAGCTGAGTCGCCGTAGCTGAGCCCCTGTAGCTGAGCCCCTGTAGTTGAGCCCCCGTAGCTGAGTCGCCGTTTCTGAGGCGCCGTTGCTGAGGCGCCGTTGCTGAGGCGCCGTTGCTGAGTCGCCGGCTGAGCCGCCGATTCTCCACCAAGCCCGTGCACCCAGACGCTGGGCGCGCTACTTGGCCAGCGCCGCCAGCACGTCCGTCGCCACCGACACGAGCACCTCATCGCGGAGCGGCGCCCGCACCAGTGTGATCTGCACGACGCAGGCATCGCGCTGGAACCAATGGATCTGCGCCTTGGCATTGCCCGCCTGATCCTGATGCAGCACCCGACTCTCACCGCCATCTAGGGTCGGACCCGCCGCTGCGGCGATCTGCTGCTGCTTGGTCGCAAGCTGCAGATCTTGGACCGCACAACGTTCGGCGAGTTCGCGAAACGTGGTGGCGGCAGCGGCACTGCGGAACCGCAACGCGCTCGCTTTGCGCCACGCAAACGGTGTCCCACTGTTGCCGTTCCAATCGGCACCCGCGATGCACGCCCCCAGCGCGGCCACCGCTTCGTCACGTGCGGAGAAGTTCTCGCTAATCAGATTGATCTCGCTCAGCGCTGCACTACCAACACACCAAGTGCGACTACCCAGACGGTCACCGATACCAGCGAAGCAACTCCTGCGGTCTACGATGGGGCGCAACTTGGTTCGCGGACGCAACAACTTGGTTAGCTCCCGGTCGCTTTGCAACACCTGCCAGACTTGCTCCATGCCGCCTGCCTCGAACTCCTCGTAGAGCAAGTCGGCACCGGTCAAGTAGAGCAAGGCCGAGCGACAGCGCGTCGAACGGTTCGAGAGCAACGACCCAGTCTCTGCCAAGGGCCTCAGGGTGCCTCTGAGCACGGCGCGACCGGTGTCGATGGCCGGCAGCAGGTCAAGTTCGCGCATGACCATTTCCGAACACATCACGGCATGGCCTTCGGTTCGCATCACCAGGGAGTCAATGACATCGGACTGGGTCATCTTGGCGTAGCGCTTCCCGAAGCCGACTTCCTGATCCTGCAACGCGTGCACCAGCTCGTGCGCGACAAACAGCTTGAGCACCGACAACTCTTGGCTCTCGTCGACACCGAGCGCCTGCAGGTTTTGCGGGACACGCTGCGGCACGACCAACACCTCGCCCGAAGCAAGTTCGTATTTGCCGATGGCACTAGCCCCCAGCAGGTCCGCTCGCAACTGCAACGCACGGCGGATTCGCGATGCGGGTTGCCCCTTGTAGATGTCCGCCAACTGCGGCCCAAGCTCCACCCGGAACACCCGCATCATGTCGCCGCTATCGGACACGAACACCACCGGTTCCTGCGCGAACTTGCGTTCACACACCTTCTCGATCACGGGTTGCAGTTCCTGGACCAGCTTGCGTAAGCCTTCGTCATCTAGATTGCCGATCGCTTGACTTGGTAGCGCCGCGGCAAACATCGTCAACAACATGGTCGCGGGGCCCCACCTGCGGAGCCCCAATCGGTATACGAACCGTGCCAGGCAGCTCATGATCCGCTCACCGCGTCGGCCTGTGCCAGCGCACCAAGCTTGCGCAGCTCCTCAGCCATCAATGGCAACAGCGGACCTGGGTCGACTCCACCATTCTGGATCGCGCTGGTAGCCTTCGCGCGCAGGCCGGCCGGTGCCTCGTTTCGGAACGCGACGGCCAGCGCCTTGGCCGCCAGCGCGCGCGCCTCGAGATCACTCGGATGGCCCTTCAAGGCAACCAGCGCGTTGCCGGCGGCGGGCCCGGGTTGGTTGAGACCGAGCAGGCAGCGCACCACTCGTCGGCGGGTTTCGAGCACCGCCGGAGTTCGTTGCAACACCCACTGCAACTCCGAAAGCGCCGCCTGCCACTGCTCTGCCTCGGTCAATGCCCAGCCGAGCGTTGCATGGGCGGTGTAGTAGGTCGGATCGGTAGCAATGGCTTCCCGAGTCAATCGGATCGCCTCCTGGTAGTCCTTCGCTTCGATCGCGAGTACGGCCAGGTTGTTGCGCACGTTGGGGTCGTCGGGCTTCAACTGCAGGCCACGCAAGTAGTACTTCTTGGCGGCTGCCGGGTTGCCCGACAACTGCTCGATGATGCCGAGGTTCACGTTGGCTTCGTTGCCGGTGTCGTCGATCGCCAAAGCGCGAGTCAGGTAGTCGCGAGCCTTGTCCAGTTCGCGCGCGTCGGTCGCCAAGCCGCCGAGATTCGCGAGCGACAACATCGAGTTCGGGTTCTTCTCGAGCGTCACGGTCCAGAGCGTCTTGAAGTCCTTGTATTGGTATAGCAAGCCCTGGGTCGTGAATGCCATTACCACGAGCCACACAGCACCGACGGTGACCGCGACCACCTCGCCTACACGTTCCTGCAGGAGACGCGCGCCCAGTGCCGAGATCGCCACGATCACTGCCACGCTAGCGTGGTACTGAAAGTGGTCGGCAACGAATGAGTAGCGGAACGGGTAGACATCGAAGAACCCGATCGCTGGCACCAAGGTGCCCCCGAACATCAGCAACGCGGCGGCAGCCCCGCGCCCAATGCGAGCGCGCAGCAGCCACGCGCCAATCACCGCAAGCACTGCGGCTGCCGGCGCCATCCACAACCAGATCGACGGCGGATCGACTTGCCAACGCGGATAGTTGAAGCAGGTATCGAACGGCCAAAGCAAACTGCCCATGTAGAACCAGCACGCGCCACCCGCCACGGCGATGCGCTGCAAGCCCTGCAGCTGCCAGGGTGCGTCGGCGGCCCCGACGTGCGTGGCCTCGAGATACACGGTGAACCAACCAAGGCCCGCGCCGACCACAAACCACGGCAACGCCCCCAAGAAGGCGCGCTTGGTGATCTTGCCATCCCGCCACCAGACGATGATCAACAACGCAGCTGGCAACGAAGCAGTGACCGTCTTGCTCCACAGCGCCCCGAGCAGCCACAGCGAACCCATCGCGTAGTCGCGACGACTCTGGCCGTCGTGCCAACGCAACCAGCGCTCGGCAGCCAGCAAGTAGCAGAGCAGCGACAACACGTTCTTGCGTTCGGTCACCCAAGCGACCGATTCGACGTGCACTGGATGCACCAGAAACCACAACGCGGCGAACAAGATCCCAGGCACCGCCAGGCGTCGGCCCAGGCGGACCAGAACCATCGCCGAGATGCCGTGCAGCGCGACGTTGACCAGGTGGTAGCCGGTGGCCCACTGATCGGCCTGCTGCATCGTCGCCCCGTACGGCGGCAAGCCAAACAGATTGGCCTCGAGCCAGAACGACGTGTGCACCAGTGGGTAGTATTGCGGCAGCGAGGTCGGCTCGAACCAGATCTGCCAGAGCCCTCCCCAGGTCCGCAGCACCGGGTTCTGCCAGACGTAGTCGTCGTCGTCCCAGATGAAGCCGCACTGCGTCACCCGCCAATAGGCGAGCAACAGGAAGACAACAATCAGGCTTGCGGGTGCCCACTTCGATCGCAGGAAGGCCATTCGCATGCAAAAGTGACGCGTCAGGCTCGGGAATGCAATGCACACCAGCAGGTTGCAGCCGAACAACCAAGTGCAAGCACGGCGGCAAGTTGTGGATCCAGCTGGTCGGGCCTTCTATGTTCGCCGCCATGGATCAAGAGACCATGCGCACCACCCCGCTCGAGAACTTCCCGCCGCCCGACAAGTGGGACGACTGGCAGGAGCTCGATGCCAAGGCGTGGCCGAAGCGGGTCACCAAGAACTACGCACTGGTACCGACCATTTGCTTCAACTGCGAAGCCGCCTGTGGCCTGATCGCCTACGTCGACAAGGACACCAGCAAGATCCGCAAGGTCGAGGGCAACCCCTACCACCCGGGCTCGCGCGGCCGCAACTGTGCCAAGGGCCCCGCGACCATCAACCAGGTCCACGATCCGGAACGCATTCTCTACCCGATGAAGCGCGTCGGCCCGCGCGGCGGCGGCAAGTTCGAACGCGTTTCGTGGGATGAAGTGCTCGACACGCTCGCGGCACGGATTCGCAAGGCGATCGTCGAGGATCGCAAGACCGAGGTCATGTACCACGTTGGCCGGCCCGGTCACGACGGCTACGTCGAACGCGTGCTGCAATCGTGGGGCGTCGATGGCCACAACTCGCACACCAACGTGTGCAGTGCCGCCGCCCGTCTTGGCTACACCCTGTGGAGCGGCTACGACCGACCATCGCCGGACTACGAAAACGCGAAGTTCACGTTGCTGCTGTCGGCGCACCTCGAGACCGGCCACTACTTCAACCCGCACGCGCAGCGCATCATCGACGCGAAGATGAACGGCGGCAAGTTGGCGGTCTGCGACATCCGCTTGTCCAACACGGCGAGCATGGGCGACTACTGGCTTGCGACCCGCCCCGGGACTGAGGCGATGATGCTGCTCGGCTTCGTGCATGTGCTGTTGCGTGACGACTTGGTGAACTGGGACTTCATCAAGACCTGGGTCGACTGGCGTGCCTACCAGAAGTCCAAGGATCGCGACGACGACTTTGATGCGTTCAAGA
>CAXBFC010000139.1:0-17468 GCA_963974725.1 uncultured bacterium
TCAAGTCGCGGTTGGTGCGCGCAAAACGCTGCGCCCAATCAACTGCGAACACGTAGTCGTCAAAGTGATCGGCCCCTTCGGTG
Organism: uncultured bacterium; assembly: GCA_963974725.1. GTDB lineage: Bacteria > Planctomycetota > UBA1135 > UBA1135 > UBA2386. Next base: position 84 of record CAXBFC010000139.1, read on the forward strand.
AAGTAGGCCAGGTCCTTGTCCGGCAGGTTGTATACGTGACGTTCCATGTCCTTCTTGGCCAGGCCAATGAAGTGCATGCCAATCCGGTTGCCGGCACCGCGCGAACCGCTGTGCAACATGATCCAGACGCGCTGCTCTTCATCGATGCAGACTTCTACGAAGTGGTTGCCGCCGCCGAGCGTGCCCAGCTGCTTCACGGTTTGGCCGCGATCCAGCTTGGGGTGACGTTCGATGATCTTCTCGTAGTCCGGACGCAGCTTGCGCCACGCATCCTCGACCCGCGCCGGCGGGTTGAACCACGCACCGCGATCGCCCTTGCCGCCGCGTTGGGTGCGACCGTGAGGAACCACGCGCTCGATCTCCGAGCGCACACCCTTCAACGCATCCGGCAGGTCGCTCGCCGTCATCGACGTGCGAACGGCCATCATGCCGCAACCAATGTCGACTCCGACAGCTGCCGGAATGATCGCGCCCTTGGTGGGAATGACACTGCCGACGGTTGCGCCGATACCCCAGTGCACATCGGGCATTGCCGCGACGTGCGAGTGCACGATGGGCAAGCGAGCGACGTTTTGCAGCTGGCGAATGGCGTTGTCGTCCGTGTGAACGCCGCGTACCCAAGCCTTGATGGGCACGCCGCCCGTTTCGATGTGATCAAAAGTAGTCATTGCAGTCACGTATCTTGGAGTCGGTCCAAGTCTCCTAAGCAGTCAAACAGAAAGTTGCGGCGACAAGTTGTTGGTGAGACTGGTCTGCCGTGAGGCAGGTGCTCGCCGATCATGACGAGCGACTTCTGGTTAAGAAGAAGGGTGATGTAGTCCCACCGGGCATTCGCCGCGGAGGTAAAAATGGTTGGGGACGAGTTGATGTCGAGACTTCGCCGTGAGGCGCTGTGCTCTACCAAGTTGAGCTACGTGTCGGTCCGTTCGCAGAAGCGTCCGGCGCCGGCACGGCAGGACTCGAACCTGCAACATCAGCATTAAAGAATGTAGTCCCGACGGGCATTCCCCGACCAAAGAGCAGAGTGTTGGCCGCGAAGCCAACGTGAGTGGTCTAGATCGCAACCTGACGGATGCGATCCACGAACATGTCAGGCGTTCGATCACCAGATGTGATGCTTCGCAAGACTTCAAAAACTTGATCCGAGAAGCCGCCGACGTGGGTGACGTCGTCAGCAACTGGTGCTTGAACCGTGGTGTACGGTTGGATGTCGATGCACACGAGTTGCGCACGCGGATTGCTCGCCTTGAACCGGCGCCATTCCTTGAGCATGCCCGTGCTGTTGCCATATGGGTTGGCGCCGAACCACGACTCGTTGTCGCTGAAATAGATCACCGTGTCGGCGCGTTCACGCTTGCGGTTAAGTTGCTTCAAGACAACGGAGCAGTCGGTGCCTCCCGACGGTAACCCGCGCAGGCGCGACGAGAGGTTGACGATCGACTCCGACGGATCCAACTTGACCCGGCTGACTTCCGTGTGGAACGGCATGACCGTCGTATCCGGGTTTCGCCGCAACACCGCCGCCGCCAATACCGCCGCGGCATCGAGACACGTCGTCGTCGACGTACTGCCCTTGCGGTATCCAGTGACCGGCGCGTGCATCGAGCCAGAGATGTCGATGGCCACGACCGTGCGGCCCGGCAGTGCCGGAACGTTCGCTGTCGCGATCTCCATCGCCTGCTCGAGAGCATCGCGAAGGACACCCGGAGCATCGCGCTTGATGTTCAGTAGCGTAGTCATGATCTGGTAGGGGAAGGCCTTGGCCCGGATGACGCGTTCCGGATCGGCGAGTCGTTCGGCGATAAGCATCGTGGTCTCATCGCAGTCGAGCACACCGTGTCGTTGGAACGTGTTGAGGTTCATGCGCAGGGTCGTCCAGTTGGCACGCTGGGCGATGACCCGCCATTCGGCAGTGGTGAGTGGCAGAGCACTCAAGAATTGGAAGTTGATGTTCGGCAGCGACGCTTCGTCGTTCTTGAACATCTCGAATTGGCGGACTTCATCTGGCAGCCGCTCGCGATCGAACGGCTTGCCGATCAAGTAGGCGTAGAAGTTGGCGCGTTGCGCGTCCTTCGGCTTCGGGTGCACCATGCGGATGACATCGCGCAGCGACGGCTTCTGACCGAGCGACGCGTAGAACAGCTGTTCCATGCTTCGCTCCGCGAGCCACTGACGCACCAGGCGGCGCGGTAGCGTGCCGAGCGACTTGCGACCGACCGCGCCGGAGCGAACGATCTGGACGAAGTTGCGCAGCATCTTGCCGTTGTCGATGACGCGACCGAACACCTTCTGCAGTAGTTCGCCGTCACGGACCGCGAGCACCGCACACAGCAGCGCCGGCATGTCCTTCATGCAGCTCTGATGACGCGCGTAGACCGCAACCTTGGCGACGAACTCCGGCTCACACTCATTTGCGAGTGCGAGCACCGACTTCAGCTGATCATGGGCCGTCGCGTAAAAGGTGCCGTTCAGGCAGCCTGTAACCGCGAGCTGCGCCAGTGCCTGCTCGCTAGTCAGCGAGTAGGCCGGTGCGCCGGCTTCGTTGATCGCATCGGGCCGCTTGGTGAGCTTGCCGACGATGGTCTGGAACAGGTTCTTGTTGGCCATTGGGTTGGGTCCTTGGTGGCGGCACCGTGCCGCGACTGAGGATCCCTAGAGCGATAGGTGTGCCAACTGCCCAGAAGTTTGGGGGTGACTCCATAAGTGACTACCATGCGAGTGGTTATGGGTTTTCAATATCGGCATGCGTCGGTTGACGATCGCGATGAATGTATCTCGGATTCTATGTATGTAGATCGGAAAATAGACGCTGGCCGACCCTTCGCCTGTGGGATATGAAGGCGTATCTCGATGGATAGTCCCCGTGGCTTCACCGTTATCAGCTTCCTTGGCGCGCAGCTCGACCGTCCTGGTCGCGGTGATCGTTGGGATGGCTGGCGCCCCAACGTCTCGATGTGCATGCACGAGGATCTGCTCGTCAGCCGCCTCGTGCTGCTGACCGAGACGAAGTTCGGCAAGCTCTACAACCAGGTCGAGCAGGACATCGCGACCGCTTCGCCTGAGACCGCGGTCGAGAAGTGTGTCGTCACCCTGCGGGATCCATGGGACTTCGAAGAGGTCTTTGACGTGCTGCTGTCGGTTGCCAACGACCTCGCGCTCGATCCGGAGAGTGAAGACGTGCTCGTGCACATGACGACGGGCACGCACGTCGCGCAGATCTGTCTGTTCTTGCTGACGGAGACCCGGCACTTTCCGGCGCGCCTGCTGCAGACTGGACCGAGTCGCAAGGCCGACCCCGACGGCAGCAAGATCGGGACGTGGCAGATCATCGATCTCGATATGTCGCGATTCGATCGCCTGGCAAAACGCTTTGCCCAGGAGCATCAACAGGGCGAATCGTTGTTGAAGTCCGGCATTCAGACTCGAAACGCGTCGTTCAACCAGTTGATCACGCAGGTCGAGCGCGTCGCGCCGTTGTCGACGGCGCCGATACTGTTGATGGGGCCGACCGGGGCCGGCAAGTCGCAGCTCGCCAAGCAGATCTACGAACTCAAGAAGCAGCGCCACCAGTCGCACGGGCCATTCGTTGAGGTCAACTGCGCGACGATTCGCGGTGACGGCGCGCACTCGACCCTGTTCGGCCACAAGAAGGGTTCGTTTACCGGGGCGACCAGTGACCGCCCGGGTTTGCTTCGAGCAGCGAACACCGGGTTGCTGTTTCTCGATGAGATCGGCGAGCTCGGACTCGACGAGCAGGCGATGCTGCTGCGCGCGCTCGAAGAGAAGCGCTTCTTGCCGCTCGGTAGCGACAAGGAAGCGGAGAGTGAGTTCCAGTTGATCGCCGGCACCAATCGTGACCTCGGCAACGCGGTGATGCAGGGCACGTTCCGTGAGGACCTGCTGGCGCGGATCAACCTGTGGACCTACCGTCTGCCTGGCTTGCGGGACCGCATCGAAGATCTCGAGCCGAACGTCGACTACGAGTTGACGCGCTACTCGGCACAGGTCGGGCGCCGCGTGCACTTCGCTGCGGAAGCGCGGCGCCGCTACCTTGAGTTTGCGACGTCCACCAAAGGTCATTGGTTCGGCAACTTTCGCGACCTCAACGCGAGCATGACGCGCTTGTGCACGCTCGCCGATGGCGGTCGTATAACCGAGGCCGATGTGCGCGGCGAGATCGCTCGCTTGCAAGCGGACTGGACCCGCGGCGACGCGGCGGCGGAGCCTGCGACCGCTAGCGACGACAACCTGCTGGAAGAACTGCTCGGCCATCTACGCGTCGAGCAGCTCGACCGCTTCGATCGCGTGCAGCTTGCCGAGGTCGTTCGCGTCTGTCGCCGACACCGCTCGTTGTCCGCTGCCGGGCGCGAGCTGTTTGCTGCGTCGCGCGCCCGTCGCGCATCTACCAACGACACGGATCGGGTGCGCAAGTACCTGGCCCGCTTCGACCTCGACTTCGCTTCCCTTGGCACCTAACGGCGAACTGTGCAACTGAGAGTCCTCAATGCGGCGGACGTGACTCGCGCCTTGCCGATGGCGGATGCCATTGCGGCAAATCGCGAAGCGTTCGCATCCCTTGTTTCCGGGTCGATCGTGGCGCCGCCACGCGTGCAGGTAGTGGCAGGGGATCGAACGACGCTGTTGATGGGCGCAAGTGGCGCAGGCGTTGGGCGGATCGCCAAGGTGATGAACGTGTTCCCCGGCAATCGATTGCGCGGCGCCGATGTCACCAGCGGTGTCTTGTTGGTGATCGATCCCGAGACCGGTGAGACGGTTGGTCTGTGCTGTGGTGGCACGCTGACTGCGATTCGAACCGCCGGCGTGGCAGGTTTGGCGACCGACTTGTTGGCTCGAACCGACGCCAAGATCGGTGCGCTGCTCGGGGTCGGCAGCCAGGCGCGCCGGCAGTTGCTGGCGATGGCAGCCGTCCGGCCACTACAGGAAGTGCGGGTCTATGCGCCGCGACCCGAGCAGGTTACCGCGTTCGTTGCCGAGATGGCGCCGCAGGTGTCGGCGCGGTTGCTCGCGGTTGGTTCGAGCAAGGATGCGGTTGCTGGTGCGGATGTGATCACCGCCGCAACCAGTTCTCGCGAGCCGGTGCTCGCTGGAGCGGACCTCAAACCTGGCGTCCACATCAGTGGTGTTGGCAGCTTTCGGCTCGACATGTGCGAACTGGATCAAGCGGCCGTGCAGCGTTGCGATCGCATCGTTGTCGACCTTCGGGAGTCGGCCTTGCTCGAAGCGGGCGAGTTGGTCGCGGCTCAGTCGGCTGGCGTGACGGCCGTCGAGGATTGGGTCGAGCTGAGCGAGCTGCTGGCGGATCCGTCGCTAGGCAGGGCGCGTCCACAGGACATCACGTTCTTCAAATCCGTCGGCCATGCAGTGCAGGACTTGTTCGCTGCGCGCAAAGCCATGGCGAATGCCGACCGGCTTGGGCTTGGTCAGGTGATCGACCTCTAACAGCCCATTGAAGAGCGAATCCGGTTCCCAGCCACGCGCCTTTCGTGACGTTCGGCACCCGCAAGGCTCGGCGAATCCGCTGATTCGCCTACGTTTCCAGGCGCCAATCTGCATCGAAACGCACGCGGCTGCAAACTGCACCAGTTGTTAACGGTCTGCTAATAACACGAAGCCATGGAACAGATCAAGATCACGACGATCGAGGCGCACACGGCGGGCGAACCGCTGCGCATCATCACGTCTGGCTATCCGGAGGTGCCCGGCAAGACCATCTTGGAGCGGCGTGCGTATGCCCGCGAACACCTCGACCATCTGCGCCGCATGCTGATGCTGGAGCCGCGCGGCCACGCCGACATGTATGGCGCGCTGCTGCTGCCGCCGGCGACCGATGACGGCGATGTCGGCGTGCTGTTCCTACACAACGAAGGCTATAGCACGATGTGCGGGCACGGCATCATCGCGATGGTCAAGGTTGGGCTAGAGCACGGGTTGTTTGAGGCGGACGAGCACGACATCAAGATCGATACACCCGCTGGTCGCATCCGGGCGCGCGCCCATCGTCAGGGCGGCATCGTCACCGACGTATCGTTCCTCAATGTGCCGTCGTTCGTGTTCGCCGAAACCATGGTCGAGGTGTCTGAGTTGGGGCGTGTCCCTTGCACGATTGCCTACGGCGGGGCGTTCTATGCCTATGTCGATGCGGACGCCTTGGGTCTCACGCTTGATACCACGCATTGCCAAGAACTGATTCGACATGGCATGGCGATCAAGCGCGCGGTGATGCGCGATTGCCCGCTCAACCATCCTTCGGGCGATGCCGACCTCAATTTCCTCTACGGCACGATCTTCGTGGCCAAGCAGGAAGGTGCGCACAGTCGCAATGTCTGCATCTTTGCCGATGGCGAGGTCGATCGTTCGCCGACTGGCACGGGGGTCAGCGGCCGGGCCGCGATCCATCACGCCCGCGGGGAACTTGGCGACGAGTGGATTCGCATCGAGAGTATCCTCGGCACCAGCTTCGAGGTGCGCGTTGCCTCGGTGGTTGCCTGTGGCAAATCGACGGATGGCAAATCGCCGGATCGCGACTCCATCGTGCCAGAAGTTCGCGGGCGGGCGCATGTCACCGGCAAGGCCGAGTTCTGGATGGATCCGGACGACCCGCTTCGCGATGGCTTCGTGATTCGCTGAGTCGCATCTAGTGGCCGCTGCCTGATCTGAGCCCTTCGTGGCCCGTCAGTTCGCTTCCGGGTCACTTCTTGGGCCATCCCTCTGGGGTTTCAGCATGCGGCATGTCGCTTTCGGATTCGCCAGTGTCGATCCCGAGGTCGCGGATCATGCGTTCCATCATTTCCGCGGCTTGCTTGTGTAGTCGCTCTTGGCCCTTACTCGTGTTGCCCTGACCCGGTTTGCTCGTGGTCGCCTTGAGCGAGTGCATGCTCATGTGCGTACGCATCGCACGAAGCATGCGCTTGGCGTCTTCTGGCCGGCCACCCTCGAGCAGGCCGCGGGTGCTAGCTGTGCCCGATGCGAGCGCAAACGCCGAGGTCTCTCCCGGCTTGTTCTGCCATTGCTCGATCAGCCCGAGGCTCGTCGTCACTTCGCCCGCCAGCAAATCGTGTTTCAGCAGCAACAACTCGGCCAGGCTTTCGCGTTCGGCAGGATTGAGTTGGGCAGGGAAGCGGTCAACGATGGTGTTGGCGCGCTCGTTGGGTTGTCGGGATGCGAGTTGCGCCGGTGCCCTGGGATGGCGTTCCAGCAAGCCGCGCTGTTCGGCGCGTCGGTGCCATTGCATCCAGTCGATCGACGCATGCATGGCCAGTGCTTCGTCGAGATCGGTCACGAATACCGCGAGCCGATGCTCGATGGAGCTGGGAGACGCGGCCCGCAAGATCGGCCTCGCGCGTTGAGGAAGGTCGAAGAAGGCCAGTTGCGCGGCGATCAGCGGCTGTTGTGCATGTTCCGGTAGGCTCGGGGCAACTGCCAGGTCTTGCAGAACGTTGTGGCTCGCGAGGCGAAAGCTGTCGGCGTCGATCAGCGGCCGCGGAAGTTGCGCAGCTTGCGGCGTCGCGTCGGTTCGTTCGGCGTGGTTGGATTGCCCCATCCAGTAGCCCGTCGCCCACGCGGTTGCGATCAAGACCGCCGCAGCGGCATACATGGTCGTGCGCGATCGCGACAGGGTTCTGGGTGGGCGCTTTGCTGCCAACTCTGCAATCGCTTCGCTGCGCTGCGAGGCCAGGCCCTTGCGGATCCGGCTCGCCATATCGGGTGGCATGCGATGTTGCGGCAGGTTGTGGGTTGCCCGCGAGAGCTTTGCGATTGCCTGCAGTTCGGCAAGGCATTGCGAACAGTTGTTCAAGTGCTGCTGCACGACGCGCCTGCCATCGGCAGACAGCCGGCCATCCAAGAAGCTGGAGGACTTACCGCGCACGGCCGCGCACAGCTGTGGTCGTTTGCGGCTCATTGCTCGATGTGAGGTTGTAGGAAGGTGCGCAGCTGTTGGCGGGCACGATGAAGGCGACTGGAAACCGTCTTGCTCGAGATGTTGAGGACTGCGCCAATCTCGTCGTAGCTGAGGCTCTCGCCTTCACGTAGCAAGAATACGGACCGGAACTCTTCTGGCAGTCGCTGCAGTGCCGATTCGAGCGCGACTTGGAACTCGCGATGTTCCGCAGTGGTGATCGCGGCCGGCGCAGTGATGGGGGCCGGTTGCGATTGGGTTCGGGCGCGATGACCGGCTTCGCTGCGCAGAAGATCGAGCGCGATGTTGCGTCCGATGCGAAACAGCCAGACGCGCAGGGGCCAATTCGGGTCGTAGCGATGCGCTTCTTGCAGCGCTCGCAAGAACACTTCCTGCACCAGGTCTTCGGCCCAAGCTCGGTCGCGCACGACGCGCATCAGGTAGCTGCACAGGCGATCCCCAAAGCGCGCGACGAGCTCTTCGACCGCGCCTGGCTGCTCGTTTGCAGCGTGTTCAAGCAGGGCGCCGTCCTCTACGTCGCGCCAATGCATGAACGGATCTTCGGGCTGTCCTTGGGCGCGCATTCGCAATCAGCGGATGATACGTGGCCTGTCGCCGGGTTTGCGTGTGCGCGGCACTAGCTTGCCACGCGTTGGCTTGGTTTGCCTTGGCTTTGGTGCCTTTGCGCGTGGTGCCTTCGTGCGTGGTGCCTTTGCGTGGGGCGTCTTCGCTTTGGGCAGCTTGGCTTTCGGCAAGTGCTGACCCGGAAGGACCGGCTTGTTCGGTCGCAAGTTGTCGCGAAGACGATTGCGGCCGCCTGGTATGTCCGTTGTGACTCGCAGCGGTGGCCGGATTTGGATCCCTGCGTTCTGCTTCATCTGCTCTTGCAGCTTCTTCATCAGGTCGCGCTGCATCTTCTCGATGTCGAACGGGGCACCAAGCAATCCGCCCTTCGCAGGGTTGTTGTCGACCTTCTTCTCATCGACGATCGTCTTGCCGTTGACGACGACTTTGCGATGCGTCACGGTCTGGGAAGAGCCCGACTTCTTGGACTTCGAGTCGGAAGAGTTGGCGCTGGCTTTGGCTTCCGCCTTGGCCTCGGCCTTGCTGGTCGAAGGTGGTGCCTGTGCCGCGATGGTGAGTGGCAGCAGCAGGCAGGCGAACGGAGCGAGTCGGCGCATCGGGAACCTCATGAAGAGTAGGAGCGAATCAGGGGCCAAACGGCCTACGGACCCGCTCCTCGGTTTGCCCCCGCATTCTGCCAGAATCATGAGGTGCGAGTTGCTGCCCAGTTCCGGGAGGCAGTTCTCAGCGCCAGGAGCCAGCGCCGGGGGATCTACTGTCGGGTGATATTGCTCGGATTCACCACGTAGACCAGCAGGTCACCCTGCATCTCCAGGCTTCCCTGCGCCGCAACGGGCTCGGCGACGAACGGCAAGACCGCTTTGTTGATGGCCTGGTGCTCGTGGTCGACCATCAGGTAGACGGTCGGTTCGCGGTTGGCGTCGCGCGTCACGAAGATCGGCGGGATACCGCCCGAGATGCAGCGCACGGCGCAGCCGCGGTGGGTCTTGCCGGAACCAGGTTTCATCACGCCGAGGAAGCACTTGGAGTCGCAGATCTCGCCGACCATGGTGTGCTCGCCGAGTTGCTTGGTTGGCGGCGCGCGGGAATCATCGGAGACGACCGCGATGGCGTCGTCGTCGTCGAGCAATGCGAACATGCCGCGACCCTGATGTGTGATGAACTCACCCTTGGCGCGCACGCGTTTTCCAGCCATCGCCTTGGTACGGTCTTCGACGCCGAACTTCAGTCCGGACACGAGCAGCACGGCGCGCGTCTTGTTCGGGCTCGCTTCATCGGGAACGTGAAGGATCGGATATGGCGCGACCGTCAAATGGCCTTCGATCTCATAGATCTTGGACGTATCCCAAACGCCGGGGCCCGGGTCGCTTTGCGCGGCCGAAAGCACGAACGCGAAGGCAATGGCCGCGACGATGCCAAGGCCAATGATAGCCTTGACGACTGGTGCCAGCGTGCCGGGCAGCGGCAGGTAGCCGACGTAGAACGGGTCGTTGCGAGTTTCAGACATTGGAGGTCTCCGTCGCTGCAATCACGGCCGGGTCAACGGGCGTTCCCGGTGGCAAAGCTTCTGGATCGAGCAAGATGTCGCGGCCTTCGAGCTTCACCCGATACGTCGGCACCTTCTCCGTGAAGGGTGGCGGCGACTGGCCGTTCTCTACTTTGTATTGGTAGCCGTGCCACGGGCACGTCAGGCAGCCATCGACGATCTTGCCTTCGCCGAGTGGGCCGCCTTGATGGGCGCAGACGTTGGAGATCGCGGAGATCTTGTTGTCGTGCCGGTAGATTGCGACGCGTTCGCAGCCTTTGATCTTCACGACCAGCGCGCGGTCCGGCTGGATATCGTCGACGTTGCCGACGCGCATCCATTGACTCCGCGCCAGGCCACCTGCATCGGCGCGGGCCTCTTTCCAACCAGCGACCAGATGCAGGCCGGCGACCGCAACGATGCCGATACCGGTCAATACGACGTAGGTCGTGCTCACTTCGCTTTGCAGCGCGCCGAGCGCGACGTGCATGACGAGCAGCACGTAGGCGATATACACGAGCATGTGCAGTGCCTTCCAGAACCCGGTGCCGAGGTTCTTGAGCCAGTAGTCGTGGCTGGTCGCCGCCATCAAGAACAGGATCAACAGCGCGGCAAACCCGAGCACCTGGAACGGGAACTGTGCCAGTGAGTCGTAGCGATCGTTGGCCGTGAACAGGCTCCAAATAGGGTTTGCGTCACCAAGACCGTGGTAGAATCCCAGTGCAACGATCGCGTGGATCAGCGCGACGCAGAACATCATCACGCCGAAGTGGCGTCGGTTGTAGAGCAGCGGTGCAAAGCGCGGACTCAACCGCGCTAGCGGACCGATCATCAAGATCACGTGCAGCATCAAGAATGCGCACGTCGCGGTCGCGCGCATGATCAGGACCGGCGGCGGTCCAAGATCGTTCGGCGCTGGATGCGTGATCGTTGTCAGCACCAGGAAGCCGACGTTGTAGAGCACGACGAAGGCGATCAGGGCGAGGTCGTAGATCCGCTTGTGGCGGTTCCATTGCACGGCTTGGTAGGCGTTGCTCATTTGGGCGCGACCTCCTTCGCTGGCGGCATCGTCTTCGGCACGTCTTGTTTGATTGGCGGTTCTTGCGTGGGGATCACGACGCGTGCGTTGACGGCGACGATCAAGCCGATGATCGCAATGGGGCCGAGCAGTGCCCACAGCAACACGTGAGCCAGTCGATGGCGGCGTTTCATACGGTTGCCTCCGAGTTGCGCTTCAGGATCTTGACGAGTAACAGCGGCCACAGTGCGGTGGCACCCGGGATGACCAGCAGTCGAAACCAGAACGACGACCCGTCAGCAACCGGGTCGAGCAGCTTGACTCCCTGCCACGCGAAGAACAGGCCAAAGAGCAGGCCCACCGCGAGGTAGATCCCGAAGATCAACAGAATGAGTTCCATGTAGTGGCCTTGCGGCGTGGTTTGCGTGAGTTTTGTGTGAGGCCTGTTTCTGTAAGTGCTGGACCCGCGAGTCCGAGCCTTGGGTGTGGCCCTGCGGGTCCGACTGCTAGAAGAGTCCGCTGCTTGGCGGTGCGGATCCGGCGTAGTGCACACCGATCAGATGCGCGAGGTCGCGCTTCCAGGTTGTCAGATCCGCCAGCTGGAACTTTGCCAACGAGTCGTGGCCACAAGCGCGGGCCAGCACCTTCATCAGGCCTACGCTCGCCTCGAAGAAGTTTGCAAGTTGCGCAGCGGACTTCTGCACTTCAAACCGCGCCCGTAGGCCGGGCTTTTGGGTCGCGATGCCGACGGGGCAGTTGTTGGAGTGGCAGGCGCGCATGCCAAGGCAGCCGATGGCTTGCAGTGCCGCGTTGGACAGCGCAACCCCGTCCGCGCCGAGTGCGAGTGCTTTGACGAAGTCACCTTCGTGGCGCAGTCCGCCGGTAATGATCAACGTGACGTCCGGAGCCTTCTTGTCGAGGTGCCGGCGTGCTCGTGCCAGTGCCGGCAACGTCGGGATCGAGATGTTGTTCTTGAACACATCCGGCGCCGCTCCCGTGCCACCGCCGCGCCCATCCAGGATGATGTAGTCGCAGCTGGCGGCGAGCGCGAAGTCGATGTCGGCTTCGATGTGTTGCGCGGACAGTTTGAAGCCAATCGGGGCCCCGCCGGTCGCCTCCCGCACTTCGTTTGCAAGTTTGCGAAAGTCCGCCGGGGTGTCGAGATCGGCGAATCGTGGTGGACTGATGGCGGCCGTTCCGGGCTTGAGCCCGCGCACCTCCGCGATCTTGCCGATGACCTTCTCTCCCGGCAGGTGGCCACCGGTGCCGGTCTTGGCGCCTTGACCGCCTTTGAAGTGAAACGCCTGGCAGCGTGCAACCTTGTCGATACTCCAGCCGAACTTGGCGGACGCGAGTTCGTAGAAGTAGCGCGAGTTGGCTGCTTGCTCTTCAGGCAACATGCCGCCTTCGCCGGAGCAAATGCCAGTGCCAGCAATCTCGGCACCCATCGCGAGGGCAACCTTCGCCTCCTCGCTGAGCGCGCCAAAACTCATGTCGCTAACAAACAGCGGGATCTCGAGGCGCAGCGGTTTCTTGGCGCGCGGGCCAATAACGAGTTCGGTTGCGACGTCGGCATCATCCAGCAGAGGCTTCTTCGCGACCTGAGCCGTCAACACTTGGATGTCGTCCCACAGTGGCAGTTCAGTCAGCGGCACACCCATCGCGGACGAAGGGCCGTGATGTCCGATGCCCGAGTAGCCCTGCTTCGCCAACGATTGGATGCGTCCATTGAATGGTTCTTCGGGGCCGCCATGCACGTCGGCATAGAGACCGAGATACTCATCGCGCTTGTAGGGCTGGGGGTGCGCTCGTTCGAACTCTTTGATCTCGTTCTCGTCGACCAACACCTCGTCGCCATCGATCCAAGCAGTGAAGCGGTGTAGCGCTTCCTTGTTGTTGTACTCACTGACGCCGGTGTCGAGTCGGTAGTCCCAGCCGTGCACGCCACAGATGATGTTGTCGCCAGCGACGTGGCCATCCGACATCAGGGCACCGCGATGCAAACAACGCCCAAATAGCACCGACACATCCTCACCAATGCGTGTCACCACCAAGTCGACCCCGGCCACGAGTGCATATTGGGGTTGGCGATCGGGGAGCTGCTTCCAGCTGGCGACAGAAACGGGCGAACGAGGGCGAGTAACGTGTGAGGTCATGTTGCGTTCCAATTCCGGCCGCGCTGATACGACCACCCGTGCAATCGTGCCCTGAAGATGTTGGTACCGTGCCTGGCATGGAAACAACAACACCGAGATCACCACGTTGACAGAGTTGCCGCAATGAAGATCTACACACAAGTCGGCTCCGTTGCGGCACTAGTATGCCCGCCCGCTTGACAGTTCTGCGCCGGCCATCGAGCATTGGATTGTGCGCTACCCATCCCAACGTGTGCTCCTTGCGAGCGCCATGCTGCTCGCAACGCTTGCGATCCTTCCGGCGCAGATCGTCAGTGGCACCGTGATCGGGTTGGACCGGAAGTCGCTTGGCGCGACGGTCACTGTCCTCGATCTCCTGAAGCGGGTGATGGGGGAGGTTGTCGTCGGCGAGGACGGCCAGTTCTCCTATCGAGGTGAGCGGCCTGTCGGCAGCATCGTGATTCGCCAAGAAGCGGTCGCAGTGACGCGCGGTGTCGTTGGCGGTGGTGACGTCGGGATTGCCATCGATCTGACGCGGTCCGTAACGTGGTTGAAGACGGTGATGGTTCTCGACCCGGCAGGCCAACCAGCCGTTGGCGTTGACGTATTGCTTCGCGGGCCCGGCGATCAGACATTGTCCTGTGCCACTGTTGGCGCGATGGGATGGCTGACACTGCGCGGCAATCAGCCGATCGAGAGTCTGCTGGTTGATCCGTTGGGCTGGCAGCATGCCGTGCCGGCTCCATTCAAGCCGGGTGACATGCCGAGTGACGCCATTCCTGATTTGATGATCGATATGCGCCCGCACGCGCACAAGTTTGTCTTGCTGCAAGGTTGCATCGTCGATCTCGAGGGCCAAGCCGTTGGCGGAGCGAGGGTGGTCGCCAGCAAGAAGGCCAGCGGCAAGATCTTGCCATGCGGCTTTACCAAGGCGAACGACGATGGCGGCTTCAGGATGTGGACGTCACTTGCGGCGACCAAGTTGACTGCGACACGTAGCGGCACGACATGGGAACAGCGCGGCGACTGGTCTGGCGGGGGAGTGCAAATCGTCAACCTTGACGAACGGCAAGACGGCGTCGTGATGGTCACTGGCTGTGTTCGTGATCACGAAGACAACCCAGTGCGCGATGCGATCATCCATGCGTCGGAAGTTGCGAGGATCGTCAAGGGTTCGCGCGGCATCGCTGCCACCAACCTGCGGGGACAGTTTCGAGTGTTTGTCCGCCGCGCGACCCCGTTCTTGGTTGCCGACTTGCATGATGGCGGAGGGATCGCCTCGAAGGCGGGGCCATGGCCACAGGAAAACGTTGTGTTGGACGAGCACAAGTAGCCAGTCGCGTTGTCCTCGCTATGAGGCCGTGCTTTGGGCCATCGGCATGCGCTGGACTTCACGAGCCAAGATCTCGATCAAGGCGGCGAGGTTCTCGCGCGTGCAGCATCCCATCAGGCAAACTTGCAGCCAGTTCCGCGTCAGCAAGTAGTTGCTCTCGTAGCTGACCAAGAAACCGGCACGGTGGAGGCGATCGCCCAATTGACGAGAATGTCCGGGCTTGTCGAGAGTGATCGTCGTCACTGCCGGGTTGGCGCGGTCCTCGTCAATGAGCGTCCGGAGTCCCAGCTCGCGCAACTGCGCGCGCAGCCACGAAGCCATTTCGACGACCTCGATCCATGGCTGCTCGGATTGGTAGCGCCGCAGGGCTGCGGCAAGTGCTCCGACCAGGTTGCTTGATTGCGTGAAGGCGACCCCGGCAGTCGCTTCGTAGAGCGCGAGGTCGAGATAGCGCGGCAAGCTGCGATCCCCGCTGGCAATGGTGCCGTCGTGAAACACGATCGCTATGCCGGGGAACGAGCCGAGCGCTTTGCCGCTGACGGCACTCGCCATGCGCACGCCGCGAAGGTCGACCGGGACGGCGCCGATGGCGCTGACTGCGTCGAGGTACAGGTCGATGTTGCAAGTCGCACACATGGCGCGCAGTGCCGCGAGATTGCGCAGGACACCGGTCGACGTTTCGCACAGCGTGATCCAGAGCCAGCGCACATCGGGTCGCTCGGCAACGAATTGCTGTAGCTCCGCGAGCGACCACGGGGATCCCCAATCGCGTTCGAAGGTTGCGAATGGCAACGACCAGCGTCTGGCGTGATCGGCCAGGCGGCTACCAAACTCGCCGTCGACAACTACGACACCTGCTTGCTTGCTCGTGGCGATCTGGCCAGCGATGGCTTCATTTGCCAGGGTGCCCGACCCCAACATCAGGATGGCTCGCGGCGCGTTGGTGAGTTCGCACAGGCGCTGTTGCACGTCCGCCATCTGCAGCACGAACGTTCGGCTGCGATGGGAAATTGCTGGTTGGGCGAGCGCTGCGTGTACGTGTTTGCCAATTGCGACTGGGCCGGGCAAGAAGCTGATTGGTGGCGCGTCGGTGGGGTGCATGGTTTGGTTCGTGACGCGCGAGCGTCTGGCAAACGCTGCCCTGCTGTCGCGCGCGAACGCGGACATCGTCAGGTGCATCGGTTGGTAGCGCGCACCTGGGCTGCCAACCTCAGGACCAAATGCGACGAACCCCATATGCTCATAGAGACGTAGTTGCCGCGTGGTGCCGGAGACGACCGCGAGGTCGTAGCCGCGTTGCCGGCCGACCTGCATGATCATGTCAAGCAGACCAGCGAACACCGGGCCGCGGCGTCGCCCCGGCTGGACGCACAGCAGCCGCACTTCGCACACCCGGTTATGTGGCGGCAAGTAGCTGTCGAGATGCTCCACCTTCGCATCGAGTGAGAAGGGGCGTTCGGCTCGTATCGCGACCATGCCGATGATCTCGTCGCCGTCGCGCGCGACCAGGTAGGTGTTTTGATCGTGGAAGCGATCGAGCAACCGCTTGGCGGTGTTCGGTGGATGCTGCGGAATCTCCTCGACGAACACCTGGTAGTTGAGGGCGCAGATCTGGTCGTCGTCTGCTGGGCTGGCGACTTCGAAGGTTAACGCGTTGTTCATGTTGCTACTCGCAAAGGTGATGACTGGAATCATCGGGCAACGAGGTCGAGCTGTTGCGTTGCTTTCCGGTGCCACATCGATAAGCGCTGCTAATCGATATGCCCGAGCAGCTGCAACGTTACGGAGTTCGTTGTTGTGCTCGTGCGGCAAGCAATAGGCGACGTCTCACTCCATACTGCTGGGGTGAGGTTTGGCATTGTGTTTACCGCGGTCGCGATCGGCTTGCTTGCTGCAGCGTGGGCTGCGTTGGCGGCGGACGTTGGCGCGTCGATCGTCGGTGCCGTCGGCATCGCGTTGATGATCTGGACGGCTGTGGCTTGCGGTGTCGCAAGCGCCGCGTGGATCTTGCCGGTCAACCGTGGCTCCGAATATCGCCGCGTGCGGTGCCTCTACGGCAAACGAAGCGATGGCACGAGAGCGTGGTGGGCCACACTGCTGACGCTACCGTTCCTCGGTCCGGTGTGGGGCTGGTGGCACCTCCGCAGGCCAACGTTGACGGAAGCGCCGTGGCACGAGTTGCTGCCCGATCTAGTGGTTGGGCGCCGCCTGCTCGACCGCGAGTTCGACTTGAAGGTGGATCACATCGTCGACTTGACGTGCGAGTATTCCGAGCGTCCTGGTCAGCGTTGCCATCCCGGCTACTTGTCGCTGCCGATCGTCGATGGCGCGGCGCCGCCGCCACAGGTGTTGCTGCAATACGTCGAGCGCCTGAGCAAACTCAAAGGGCGCATCTATCTGCATTGTGCCGAGGGGCATGGCCGCACGGCGACCGTTGCGGCAGCGCTGTTGCTCGTGCGTGGCATCGCGAAGGACGTGGACGACGCCCTGGCTCGCATCGCGGTGGTGCGCCCCAAGGCGCGCCCATATGCGCGCCAGTTGCGAGCACTGCGCGCATTGCCGGATTAGGGCAGCGCCTACTCTGGCATGACGAACGCGTTGAGACCATCGCCAGCGTGCAGCACATGCTGCATCGAACGCAGCGTCGGCGAGCCCTTCAGCAGGTCTTCCAAGTAGACGTGCTGGTGCATCGGGAAGCCCGGACCGACGTTGTGCGCGTCGATGATCAGATACATCGTGCCACCAGGTCGCACCGCGCGAGCGAGGCGTTCAACCGTTGGTGCAGGGTCGATGATGTGTTCGAGCACCGCGTCGGAGAACACGAAGTCCCATTGACGGCCTTCCGGCAGCACCAGGTCTTCTTGCGGCGTG
>CAXBFC010000140.1:0-17328 GCA_963974725.1 uncultured bacterium
CATAAGGGCGGTTTTCGAAGCGCGAGCCACCTTGCACGCGCGGTGGCGTGAACAGGTGATCCGTGTACATCTCGATCGCAATGGCGTTGTGGCCGGCGACGATTGGCGTTGCTGCCGACGTGCCGTTGAAGCCCGTGAAGGAGTCACCATTGCTGTAGCCGGCGGCGCCGGTACGGTCCGAGGTCCACACGCTGTCGTAGTATGCGCAGAGGTCCGGCTTGCTGCGGGTGTCTTGAGCCGGGCCGGTCGACCCGCCGTTGCTCCACGAATCGTCGCCCGGATTCGAGTTGTTGTAGTGGCGAACGCCGCCGATCGAAATGATGTTCTTGGCCCAGGCTTGCGGGCGCGAGTCCTGGTTACCAGCGTTCGACTGGCTTTGCGTCCACGGGATGCGGTGGTCGAAGATGATGTCATCCGCGTCCGCCGAGTCCGACGTGTAGAAGAACGTGCGTGCGTTGCCCCACGACGCCGTCGTGAACATGATGTTCTGGTTGCTGATCGCGTTGCCGATGATCGTGTTGCGAGCCGGGCTCGTGGCGCACGTCGTGTTCGTCGACGAAATGTAGTTCGTGAAGAAGCCTACGGCGTTAGGTGCCATGCCGCGGGCTTGCGGGGCGCTGTTGCCGTTGCCGAAGATGATGCCGGCGGTGCAGTGGCCGTGGCTCGCTGCGCCGCTGCAGGTGCCTGGGCCAACCTGGAGCATGGTCGTGTTGAAGTCCGCGTGGGTGCCCTCGACGCCTTCATAGACGTGGCCGCGAATGCCAAAGCCGGTGTAGTCACCGCCAGTTGCTAGTTCGACGTAGTCGGCACCACCCTGGATGCGGGCGTTGTCCATGTCGTATTCCGGCTCGCTAAAGCGATCGATCCAGAGCACTTCGTCCATGGCTGCAACTTGACGCAGTTGTTGGGCGTTCAGTGATGCAGTGAACAGCAGGCCGCCAATGTGTTGGTCGATGATCTCGGCACCGATCGCTTGCAACTTGGCGGCGAGGCGCGCCTTGTCGTTGCGCTTGTCGGTCATCACCATGTTGTAGATGCGCGTCGGCATGATGGCGCCGGTGGTGATCTCCTTGAGCAGGAACGGCTCAAGGCGGTAGGCGGGCTCGTAGGCGCCGACCCAGCGAACCGAGTCGATCGCGTAGAGGTCCATGGCGCCACCGGGCATGAAGACCAGGTGGCAGTCGACCGGCAAGTAGCCCTTGATCTCGCCGCCAGCGCGGCGAATGGCGTCGCGGTCGGCTTCGGTTGGGGTCGACTTGAACTGCACGATGTGCAGGTTGACGTTGGCGTCGGCTTGGAGGCCGGGCGGCAGCATCGGGGTGGTGACCGTCGGGTCGAACTGCGCGTAATCGAGCAGAACGCGTGGGTCTTCGGCGGCAGGGCGCTGGGCGCTGCCGTCGGGGTTCTGAGCGGTCGCGAATGCGGCGACGACACTCATGGCGAGGACGGGAAGTGCGAGTTGCATGGATACCTACTGGGTGGGGGGGGAATTAGTAATGCGACTTGGTCGACGCGGGGTGCTCCGTGGAGCAGGCAGGGTGTCGATCAGGGTTGCAGTAAGAAGCGAATCGCGAGCCGCCGCATAACGGGTAATCTCGCGAAATGCGGCGCGAACAATGCTGTCGACCCGACCGCGTTGCAGACATTTTGGAAGTCTTGGCGCTGGGTCGCTCGGACTGCCGTAACGCGCGATCCGAGAACGGCTTGGTTTGCGGCTCGCTTGTGCGAAAACGTGCCTGGGCTGCCCTGCTTAGTTCAAGTGTCTTGCCACTTCGGCGGGCGTTGCCTAGTCCGATTGGGGTGGCTCGTCGCGCTGGTCAGCCTGGCCTGACTTGTCTGCCCGCTGACCTTCTGTGTGCTGGTCTTTCGGTTGCGGGTCTGCCGGCTGCGCGTTTGCCGGCTGTTGGGGGGCAGCAGGGTGTTGCTCCGTCTGTGATGCGCGCTGCACAGCCTGGGCGCCACCAGCCATCAGGCGACCGAGAATTGCCGGCGATGCCTGGATCTCCATCAGGCAGCCGTCCTCGGTGTAGAACTCGGATAGTACGGTGGCGCGAATGCGAATTTCGGCGTGCAGAGCCCCTGCCGTGTGTGGCAGCAGTAACTCGACGCGGTTTTCGATCGCGGCCAGGTGGTTCTGAATCGCAGCCATCACTTCGGGCAGACCTTCGCCGTCCTGCACCGACACCGCGATTGCGTGCGGATCGATGTTCCACAGTGGCGCGAGCGTGGCGCGGTCTTCGACGAGGTCGAGTTTGTTCAAGACGGTGATGCGCGGCAGGTTGTCGGCCTTGAGCGTGCTCAGCACGTCGTCGACAGCCAGCAGTTGCTCGGCCGCCTCACTCGAGCTGCCGTCGACGAGCACCAGCAGCAGATCCGCGTGCAGGGCTTCTTCGAGCGTCGCATGGAAGCTGGCGACCAGTTGGTGTGGCAGCTTACGTAAGAACCCGACCGTGTCGGTCAACAGTACCGTCCTGCCACCGGACAGTCGCCAGGGCCTGGTGCGAGTGTCGAGCGTCGAGAACAGCTTGTTCTCGGCGAGCACACCAGCATCGGTGAGTCGATTCATCAGCGACGACTTGCCGGCGTTGGTGTAGCCCACGAGCGCGATGGTGAACAGGTCCGGTCGCGATTGCACGGCGCGCACCTTGTGTTGCTCGATGCGCTTCAAGTCGCGGTTGACCGAGGCAATGCGTGTGCGCAGCAAGTTGCGGTCGACGTCGATCTGCTTCTCGCCAGCGCCACCACGAATGCCGATGCCGCCGCGTTGTCGTTCGAGGTGGGTCCAGCGGCGGCGCAGGCGCGGCATTTCGTACTGCAGCGATGCGAGTTCGACCTGCATGCGAGCCTGTGGCGTTCTCGCGTGCGTGCCGAAGATCTGCAGAATCAACTCGCTGCGGTCCATCACCGGGACACCGACGGTGTTCTCGATGTTGCGCATCTGGTTTGGCGTCAGCGAGTCGTCGCAAATCACGCAGCCGCTGTGGGCCAGCTTGACGACTTCGGCGAGTTCGGCCAGCTTGCCGGCGCCGAGGTAGCCGTGGCTGTCGGGAATGCGGCGGTGCTGCACCATGCAGCCGGCTGGCACGAAGTCGGCGGTCTCTGCCAGCTGTTGTAGTTCGGACAGCGCCTCTGCGGCGGTGCGCGGATCGCCCATCGGCATGATCCCGAACAGAATGGCTTCGGTGGCGTGACCCTGGCGAGTGTCCAGGGTCCGGTCGTGAGGTTGTTCGCCCAAGATTTGTTACGTGCCGGGATGGCTACGCGGGGGTGCGGTCGGTCGGCTGCGCTAGCGGCCCGATTGTGCTGTTGATTGCACCATCATCCGCGCGTTCTAGGAAGATGCGACGGCAGAAACGTTCGTCATCACGTTGGTCGGCGTCGGTTCGGAAGTGGGTGCCACGCGATTCGTCGCGCTGCATCCCGGCCTCGGTCACCAGGGCTGCGACGGTCAGCATGTTGGCCAACTCGCACGCGGCGCGATTGGCGAGGTGGCCGCGAGTCAGATACTGGTGCCAGAACGCGATCCGCGCCCGGGCGTCGGCCATGCCTTCGGCTTCCCGCCGCAGG
This sequence comes from uncultured bacterium, assembly GCA_963974725.1. GTDB lineage: Bacteria > Planctomycetota > UBA1135 > UBA1135 > UBA2386. The sequence goes on from CAXBFC010000140.1 coordinate 3,568, forward strand.
CCGACCTGGCGCCACATCAACGACTTCAAGGCGTAGAGCAGGTCGTCGTGCAGCAGCATCGGTGGATCGGCGGCAAGCACCGGGCCTGGCAGTTGGCGCGGCAGGCCGAGTCGCATTCCGGAACTCTCGGCTTCTTGGGCTTCGCGGGCGGCGATGCGGCCGCACTGGCGGCCGATGACCGAGCCTTCGAGCAGCGAGTTGGAAGCGAGTCGGTTGGCGCCGTGCAGGCCGGAGGCAGCCGCTTCGCCGACGGCGAACAGGCCTGGCACGCTGGTGTGGCCATCGGCGTCGGTCGCCGCGCCGCCGAGGAAGTAATGGGCGCCGGGGCGCACCGGGATCGAGTCCTTGGCGAGGTCGAGGTCAAACGTCGAACAGATCCGCGCGATCGACGGGAACAGCTCGTGTGGATTGCCGCGCACGCTGCTCATGTCGAGGTAGACGTGCGTGTCGTTGGTCGCGACCATGCGCTCAAGAATGGCGCGGCTGACAACATCGCGCGGGGCGAGGTCGGCCATCGGGTGCTGGCCCGCCATGACGCGGTCGCCGTTGCGGTCGCGCAACACGGCGCCCGCGCCGCGCACGACTTCGCTGATCAAGAAGCGCGAGGCTCCGGCGATGTAGAGCGTGGTCGGATGGAACTGTACGAACTCGCAGTCCGCGAGACTCGCGCCAGCGCGGAAGCACAACGCCTGGCCGTCACCGCTGGCGCCCGTCGGGTTGGTGGTCTCGCGGTAGATCTGGCCGGTGCCGCCGGTCGCAACAACCACAGAGGTTGCTTCGATCGCGATTTCCATCGCTTCGGCGCGGCCATTTTGCAAACCGGCGGCGCCGACGCAGCGGCCGTCGCGCAGGATCAGGTCGCGCACAAACACGTGCGGCCGGATAGTGATGCGTGGGTGGGCGCGCAGTGCGTTGATCAGGGCGCGTTGGATTTCGCGGCCGGTGGCGGCGCCGTTGGAGTGCGCGACGCGTGGGTGGGTGTGGCCACCTTCTTGCGATAGTTGCAGCGTGCCGTGGGCGTCGCCGCTGCTGAGGTCGTGGCGATCGAAGGCCGTACCGAGTGATTCGAGCCAGCTGATCGCATCCGCTGCCCCGGCGATAACCGAACGCACGACCTTCTCTTCCGCAACGCCAGCGCCGACGCGCAACGTGTCTTGCACGTGCTGTTCCAGGCTGTCTTCGGGCAATTGCACGACGGCGATGCCGCCTTGCGCCCACGCCGTGTTGGTTGCGTCGAGCTCGTCCTTGGTGACCAACAGTACCTCGGCGCCTTGGTCGGCAGCGGCGAGGGCGGTCGCGGCACCGGCGATGCCGGAGCCGATCACCAGCACGTCCGTTCGCAGCAACGCAGTGGTGCGCAGGTCGAACGGGGCTAGGAGTCCCGTGAAGCGTGGCGTTGCGAGTTGCGGGTTCATGACGCGACGCCACCGGAGTGGCGTCAGTGGCAGTGGGGGGCCAAGCCCCCGGTGCCTTTGGTAAGCGCCGGCGGAGAGGGCCAGCGCGTCCGTTCGGCCCGTATCTCAGGGCCTGGGCATCAGCTCTTTTCGGCTGCCGCAGCTGCGGCAGCTTCTTCTTCTGCCTTGGCGCGCAGGAATGCCTCGTTGTCGAAGTCGCCTTCCACCTCTGGGTCGCGCGGGCCTTCCGGCACTTCGACCGGGCCGCCCTTGTCCATCCAGATCAGGATTGGCGCGGCGATGTACATCGTCGAGTAGACACCCGAGATCATGCCTACCGTCATGGCGAAGGCGAACGCTTCGAGGTCCGAGCCACTGTTGTAGTTGACAACCAGCTGCGCGATGACCACGAACAACGTCAGCACGGTCGTCAAGATCGTGCGAGACAGCGTCTGGTTGAGCGAGCGGTTGATCAGCGAGCGGAACGACTCGTCGACGTTGTTGCGCGCGTTCTCGATGCGGTTCTCGCGAATCCGGTCGAACACAACAATCGTATCGTTGACCGAGTAGCCGATGATGGTCAAGAAGCACGCGATCATTGCCAAGCCGATCTCGGCGTTGACGAGGCCCATGTTGTTGAACAGGACCACGATCACGAACGTGACCAACACGTCGTGCATCAGCGCGACCACGGCCGCGAGACCATACTTGTATTCGTGGAATCGAATCCGCAGGTAGAACACGATCAGCGCCCAAGCGAGGATCAGTGCGCCAATGGCGGCGTTGCGCAGGTCGTTGACCAGGCGTCCTTGGATTTCCTGGGCCTCCGGGAAGGGGTCGGACAACACGATGGGGTTGCCAGCGTCGTCTTCGAGGTCCTTGATCTGCTCGCTGATGATCTCGGCGAGCTGCCAGTCCTTGGTCGTGACTTGGGTCGTCCACTCAACGCGGAAGTCCTTCGAACTGGTTGCGTCGGGGTCCTCCTGGCCATCGTCGGTCAGCGGCACGATCAAGCTTTGGCTTAGACCGCCACCGAGCAGGGTTTGCAGGCGCTTGAGGTCGACCGGGTCGGCGAAGTGCACGTTGAGCTGCGCGTATTGCAGGCTCGCTTCGTTTTGATCGTGCGGGGTCAGCAGGCCGTCGCTGAATGCCGTGTCGACAAGCTTGCCCGCGAAGATGCGGCGCAATTCGCCGAGGTATGGCGGCTCGTAGACGGACTTGACCTTGTCGCCCTCTTCCTTGCGCTTTTCGCGCCAGGCCTTGCGGCCCTCGTCGATCGCTTCGCGCTGCTTCGCGTTCAGCTTCAGGCGGACGTTGAACTGCTTACCAGTCTCGCCGTAGGTGTTGACACCCGTGGTCGGATATTCGGCAAAGAACGCTGCGTCGCCACTGAGTGCGTCGCGAACGTTGTCAGCGGTCAGCTTTTCGTTGGTGACCATGCGCAGGTTGGCGCCACCGGTGAAGTCGATGCTGAGCACCTTCTCCGAGGGCACGGTGACCGAGTAGGCGAGACCGGCCACGATGACGATGGCACTGAGTGCCACGCATGCCTTGATCTTGCCGACGAAGTCGAGGCTGCGATTCTCGAACAGCGTGTTGGGCTTCCAACCTTCGAGCTTGTTGTTCGTCAGGGCCCAGTGGAATAGCAGGCGCGAGACGAAGAACTGCGTGAAGACCGTCGTGACGATACCGACCATCAGCGTCACGGCGAAGCCGCGCACCGGACCGACACCGACGTTGAACAACACCAGGCCGACCAGGAAGGTCGTGATGTTGGAGTCGAGGATGGCGGACATCGCGCGCTCAAAGCCTGAGCGCACGGCCTGCAGCATCTCCTTGCCCTTGTTGAGCTCTTCGCGAATGCGCTCGTAGATGAGCACGTTGGCGTCTACAGCCATGCCGAGGGTCAGCACGATGCCGCCTAGGCCCGGCAGGGTGACCGTCGCCTGCATGAACAGCATGCCCGCGTAAAGCAGGAACACGTTCAGCATCAGGGACACGCAGGCGATGGTGCCGGCGAGTTTGTAGAAGGCGAGCATGAACAAGAACACCAGCACGCCGCCGCCGAGGATCGACCAGAGGCCGCGCTGGATGGCTTGGCTACCCAGTTGCGCGCCGATGGTGACCTGGCTCAGCAGTTCCGGTTCGATCCGAAGCGAGCCGGTGCGCAGCACCTTGACGAGCTCTTCGACCTCGGCCAGCGTGAAGTCGCCGGTGATGATGCCGTTGCGAGTGATCTTGTTCTCGAAGGCCGGCGCCGACTTGACGTAGCCGTTGAGGATGATGGCGCTCGACTTGTCCTTGTGTTCCGCGGACCACTCAGCGTAGTCGGCGGTCAGCGAACCGATCATGCGGTAGCTGACGCCCGGGCCACCGTTGTTGCCCATGCCGACCCCAACACCTGCCGGGTCGAGGTCTTCACCGCTGAAGGAGCGCTCCTTCATGTTGATCGCGATGAACTCGATCAGGCGCTGATCCTTGGGTTCGAGAGCCTTGACCTCTTCCGGGATGATGCCCTGGTTGTATTGGGCGTCGTCGAAGGCCTTGACCGTCTGGCTCGCCAGGCTCGGGATCGACGTGTAGGACCTGTCCCACTGCGTGCGGTCCTTCGGGTTTGAGCGAATCTCGCGCGGGTACCAGTGCAGCTTGCCGCGGGCGATCGGACCACCCGAGTCGCTGTCATTGAAGCGACGGATGTTCTTCGGATCCTTGTCGATCAGCTCCTTGTTGGCCGGGACCTTGAGCCACGTCTCCAGACGCTGGCGCTCGGCGGACAACGTGAACTTGGTGTTGTCCTTGATGTAGTCCTCATAGGCCACCATCCGCATCTCGAGTCGGCCGAGGTTGCCGATCCGCTCGAGCACCCGCTTGAGCTCGTTGGGGTTCTTGAACTCACCCAACTCGATCAGGATGCCTGTATCACCGCTTTGCGTGATCAGCGGATCGAGGGTCCCGTTCGGGTCGATCCGTTCGCGCATGACGGTGATCGTCTGCGCCATGATGTCTTTGGCGGAGGCTCCTTCCTTTTGGACGAGCCCTTCGATCGTATCCTTCGGGACGTTGTAGAGCAGCTGCGTGCCGCCCTTCAGGTCTGGACCAAGCGTGGGGTCCAGCGTGGCTATGCAGGCGATGCCTGCAATGATCGCGACCAGGACAAGGAGGAACTGACGGCTGGCGTTCTCGAGCATGACGGGCGAGGCCGCGAAAGGACTGTCGGGGGTGTAGTAGGTGCCTTTGGGTGGCGGCCTCTTTAGGGCCAACACGTTTGGGCGGCAAGCGGGTCTTCTCAGGGAGAGGGGCTCACCATGAGACGATGGCTGCCATCAGTTGTCTGCTGCCGGCGGCAGCAGGCTGATCGGCAGCCTTAGTGTTCGGCCTCGGAAACCATCGGTCCCGAAGCGTTTTCGGCTAGCTGACTTATTCGGCTGAGTCGGCACTGGACTCGGCGTTCTTAAGGCCGCTGCCGGCACCGCTGCGCGGCCACTTCTTCGGGCCGAGGTTGCGGGTCAGACGCGTCTTCTTGCCTTCGCGCTCACGCAGGTAGTAGAGCTTGGCGCGACGGATGACACCGCGACCCTTGACGGTGATGTCGGCGACGCGCGACGAGTGCAGCGCAAACGTACGCTCAACACCTTCGCCAGCGACGATGCGGCGGATCTTGACCGTGCGGCTGATGCCGTGGCCGTGGAATGCGAGGACCGTTCCGCTGAACAACTGCACGCGCTCCTTCTCACCTTCCCGGATCAGGTAGTGCACGTCGACGGTGTCACCGACACCAAAGTCGGGGAGCGAGGATTTCATGTGCTCGAGTTCGAGCTGACGCATGATGTTCATTGTTCTGTCTCTTAGTAGTTCGACGACGGGCGTCGTGGCTTAGGTCGCCGGGCTTCGGTAGTTGGTTGGTTCGTTAGCTAGTGGTCACTAGTGGAGTCGTCAGCTGGTTGCTTCTTGGCAGTTCTACTTCGGCCTCTCGGCAGTCTGTTTCTGCACAGTCAACAACTGAGCTTGCTCCTGCCGCCAGCGTGCGACTTTGGCGTGGTCGCCCGACAACAAAACGTCGGGAACGGCCATGCCGCGAAACTCACGCGGACGGGTGTACTGCGGGTAATCGAGCCATTCGGTTTCGAACGATTCGAGTTGGGCGGACTCGGCACAGCCAAGCACCCCAGGGATCAGTCTTACCGCGGCTTCAAGAACGGTCATGGCAGGGAGTTCGCCGCCGGCCAACACAAAGTTGCCCAGCGATATCTCCTCGTAGCCACCAGCCCCACTCTCTTGAGCGTTGCTGGCGAGACCGTCCCGGATGCGTTCGTCATAACCTTCGTAGCGACCGCACAAGAACATCACCCGCTCCATGCGGCTGAGTTCCCGCGCGCGCGCCTGGTCGAAGGTTCGACCGCGGGGGCAGAGCAGGATCTTGTGGAACGGGCCGTGAGCCTGTTCCACGTCATCTATAGTTGAAAAGATCGGTTCCGGTTTGAGCACCATGCCAGGTCCGCCACCAAACGGTCGATCGTCGACAGTTCGATGAGGGTCCAGAGCGTTGTTTCGGAAGTCGACTAAGTCGAGCCGAAGCTTGCCCTGGGCCTGAGCAATCCCGAGGATGCTCTCGTCCAAGTAAGGCCGGATGGCCTCCGGAAAGAGTGTCAGAATGGCGCAGTGCAAGGTGCCCCTACCGCAAAGAAGGGGTAAGGACAATACGGTTGCGCCTAGGGGCGGTCAAGGCCGGCGAGCGCCGGGTGACAACCGCTTTTTCAAGCCGAGCTCCAGCAGGCACGCCAACCGGCAACCCAGCGGGCAACGCTGAGACCGGATCGTGGCTGCCGGAAGCGGCGCGCACTACCGTTCGAACCCGGCCCCGTCCCTCCTCCGAACCACCCCGATCCCACCCCCAACCAGACCATGTTCACCGGCCTCGTCCAAGCCCTGGGGACCGTCACCGGCCGCACCGAGGCGCCCGGCGGCCTCCGCCTGTTCGTCGACATCTCGGCGCTCGCTGGACCGTTCCGCATCGGCGACTCGATCGCACTGTCCGGGGCCTGCTGCACCGTGGTGACCCAGGAGTCCGGTGTCGCCGAATTCTTCCTGACCCAGGAGACCCTCGATTGCACCTGGCTGGGCCAAGCCGAAGTCGGACAATCGGTCAATCTAGAAGGCGCCCTCCGGGCGGGCGAGCCGCTTGGCGGACATATTGTCCAGGGCCATGTCGACGGGGTCGGCGAGGTCACCGGCGCCCTCGATCCCCAGCAGGGCGGCGACCTATGGGCGCGAGTCCCCGATTCCCTACAGAGATACTGTGTAGAAAAGGGCTCGCTGACCCTCGATGGCGTCTCCCTGACGATCGCCGGCCAGAAAGATGGCGCCGTCCGGATCGCCATCATTCCCCATACGGCGCAGCAGACCACCCTCGGCAGCCGGGCCGTCGGCGACAAGCTCCACGTAGAAGTAGACGTGCTAGCCAAGTACGTCGAGAGCATGCTCAACCAACGCGGCATGTAGGTACTGTGCCAGGCACAGAAGTAACACCTTCGCGCGATCCCTCTCCTTCGCGCTAGCGAACACCCCGCAAGCGGCGAATGCGATCGTAGCGATGCCGTTGCGATGCCGTCCATGTCGGCGGCACGCCGCGATGCTTGACGGACTGCAGCAATGGCAGCCACGGTTCGTCGATCGGGGGCTGGCCGGTTTCCGGGTCCAGTTCGCGCAGGCTGCGCAATTCGTATTGCAGCGACTCGCGCAGCTCCTCGTCCGCGACTTCGGCGATGCGCTTGACGGCGAACTGCACGGCGATCTCGCTGCGGCAGAAGGTTGCGAGCACGTCTTCGTAGTCATCCAGGCGCACGGCGTAGTCCCACATCGCGGCACAGTCCTCGGTGCTGCGCGCGATTGGCAATGGGTAAATTGCCTCGGGCACGATGCTGAGCAGCGATCGCGTCGCGGCTGGATCCAGTCGCTCGAACACCGCGGCAACTTCATCTGCTTGCAACTCGGGGAAGATGCTCGCCAGCTGCGTGGTTGAGCCAGCGCGGACGGCGAACGCTCGCAAGAACGTCGAGAGTGGTCCCGCGCCGATGTCGCCTTCGATCTCCGTCAAAAGTTGCAGAGCGCCAGCGACATCACTCGTCGGGAGCAGCAACGCGCGCCGCCAGACGTGCACATACGAGCCCTTCGGTGCCGTTACCGCTGCTTCCCCGAGGTCACGAACGCCGCGGTGGAGCAGGGCGTTGGCGAGGGCGGCCTGCCAATCGACATCGTTGGTTCGGACCAACTCCTGCTGCAGCGCTGCGGTGGTGTTCGCGGAGGTTGCCAAGGCGTCGACGAGCGACCAGCCTTCGACATCTTGCTCGAGCTCTTGCCTGTGCAGCGCTTCGAACGTTGCTAGTGGGGCCGTGCGCCAATACGACGAGGGCAGAGTCGCGACCAAGACCTCTGCTTGGGCCGCGAGCACCTGAGGGTCTCGCAACGCCCGCGCTAGTTCTGTCTTACCGAGCGGCGATGCAAGCAACGACGCAATCAACCAGCGCGGCCAGTCGTCACTCGCGGCTTGCAACAGAATCGCGGGAGCGGTGTCGCGAAGATCTTCGCGCGGCAACAACCTCAAGATGTCTTCTCCATGGGCTTGCGTGTGCGTTGCCAGCATGGCCATCAGAACGGACCGCAGGTGGTCGTCCTCGATCGGGCCGTTCAGATCCTCGAGTACGCCCGGCGGCACTTGGTTGCGTGCCAAGGCAAGCTCAAGGACCTTCGCGAGCATCGGATCGCGCGCTTCTTGAGTTGGCCAGAGCAGCAGCGCTTCAACGAGCGTGGCTACGTAGTGATGGTCGTATTCGCCGGTCCGGTCGCGTTCGAATGCATCCACTGCCTGCACGAAGTAGTCGTTTTGTAGTTCGATAAGCGCAAGTAGTGTTGCCGTGCGCGCAGCGTTCCTCGGGTCATTTACGGCGTCGTCTTCGGCTTCGTAGTGCAGCCGTTCGATCGTGTCGGTGAGTTCGTCGAGTACGTAGTCGGGTTCGCCATCCTTGCCGCGCAATTCGTCGCATGCCTTGATCGCCTTCGCGAGTGCTGCGGCGAGAGTTGCCTGATGATTCTGGTCATGCGTCTCGTCGAACGCGCGTCGCAGCCGCCAGATCGCGTCGTCGACTCGGTTTCTGGCGGTCTCCACGATGACCTTTGGTTTCGCGGCGACAGGTCGCTTCGTAAAACACGCGACACGGGTTGGCCGGTCCGGCGTGATCGCGGCCGCTACCACGGTCAGGCTTGTGCCCGATGTGCCGCCGTCCTGGCCGTTCGCATACATTGGTGCAGCGGTCGTTGGCGGCCAGACCATGTTGCCGACAAGAGTCGGGATCAGCGGGATCAAGAACTGGGTCGGGTGCGAACCAACCCGACTGCAGGACCACACGATGCGGTCGTCGAAGCGCTCGAGCCATGGTAGGTCTTCGATGGGCTCAAAGCCGGCGGGCAATGGGCATTCAACGACCACGTAGCGCATCGTTTGTGGGGCACTGACGCGAACGTGCAGCCAGAAGACTTCGCTGGCCACCAGCGCACCATCGGTGATCGGGATGAGATCCAGATTGAGCCGATGCTGCTTTGGCGTTGCGTTGGCGTCGCGTCGACAGAGCTCGCGTTCGATCACCAGTGGGTTGCGCCACGCTGCATGCTTCGAACCAGGCTCGCGCCGGTGACCTGAAGTGCGCACAATCAGAAGTTCGCCACTCGGGCCCGTTACGCTGCAGGTTTGCGTCGTCCCGATCTGTGTTTGCGCCGTGAACCCGTTGTCGGTCGACAGTTTGAGTTCCCGTGATTGTTCGCCGCATCGAAGTTGCACGACGAAGTCCTTCGTCTCGTGTCGCGGCATCGCCAGCGCGGCTGCGGAAAGGGCGCACGCCTGGGCATAGGTCGTGCTGTAGCCGTTGAGGCCGCCGAGCAAGACTTCGTTTGCCAGTGCGACAGGGGCGGTGTTTGGGCTCAGAACACACTGCAGTTCGAGTTGTAGTGCGCGAACTGCTAGCGCATTCTCCCCCGGCAAGCTCGACGCGGGCCCTTCGTTGCCTTGTCGCTTTTCGACGCGTTGCAAGCACGCTTTGGCGTTGTCGGTGTCGCCAGCGGCTGCCAACGCGAGTCCTGCACGCAGCACGAGCCCAGGCGGTAGCGGTTGCTCGGCCACGATCGCTGCTACGACGGCGGCGCGTGCAAGCGCTGCGGTGGGATGCATGCGCAATCCGGCGCTCACGAGTTCGACTTCGAGTAGCTCGGCGGGCGTTGCTGCCTGACCGCTGCGCGTCGTCAGGTTGTGGATCGCGCCAACGAACGGTTCGCGTTGCAGATCGCAACCGAGTCCAAAGTGCTCCGGGTTGAGGCCTCCTTCGCGCATGACGGCGAGTCCATGCAGGACCAACACGGTCATGTTGCGATCGATCTTGCCGCCTGGCCAAAACGAGAATGCGCCACCACGGCCGACCTGTAGTTGTCGCATGCGCCGCAGTCCAGCACGCAGCCGCTGGGCAAACTCCTTGCTGGCGATCGGAGGCGTGGTGCCATGAACCTTGGCTCCTCGCACGGCGGCGAAGAATGGCAACAGCTTGGCGAGCGTCTGCTCGACGCAGCCATAGGGATAGATCGACAAGTGGCGTTCCAGTTCGGTCCACATCGCACTGCTGCCGCCGAGCACGCTGACCTCGAGATCGCCAGTCGTCCCCATGGGCGTCACGACGGTGACGTTGCCCTTGGCCATGGCGGCAGCGGACACTGGTCGCAAGACGGCGTCGTCATCTACCGGCAATTCCCGCAGCGAACGATCTTCGAAGTCACCCACGTTGGCAGACAAGGCGAGTTTGGATTTCCCGGCGGCGATACCTCGCATCGTGACCGACACGCTGGCCGCGTTGCCGCCAGCGACCAGGACCTTGTGTTCGCCGTTGTCGATCGTGGCCGTTGCGTCCGCGGTTGCATCGACAAACGAAGCGGACAAGTTGACGGTGGCACGAGTGCCGGTCTCAGTTTTGCGATCGACGACGATCGGAACCTCTACCGAGTCGCCGACACGCACGACTCGGGGCAGCACCGGTTCGGCCGCAAGCGGGATTTGGGTGACGATGTGACGCCGTTGTTGGAATCCCATGCCGTCAGCTGCAATGCCCACTACCGAGACGCGCCAGGTCGTCAGGTCGTCCGGCAGTTGCAGGTCAAAACTGGCAATGCCATCGGCACCGGTGACGGCTGTTTGAAAGGTCGCGGTGGCGCGAAAGTCGGTTCGGACCCTGCCGGCCGCGCCGGCAGCTGGGCCGCCGGTGCTAGGGCCACCGGGGCGGGCACCAACATCACCGCGCAGATCGCTCGCTGGCAATCGACCGTGCAGCAGCAGGGCTGCAAGCAGTTGTTCCGATGAGTGTGTCTCGGCGCTCGCCGCATGCTGCCAGTGGGGCGCCGCGACGCTTGGTCGCAGTGTGGTGTTCGGCTCGCCAGTGCGGTCTTGGGCAATCGTGAAAACGCGCTCGTCGACCACTGCCACGGTGACGGCAGTGCCTGGCACGCCGGTCGCGACTTGGCACACGACTTCCGAACCTGGCGTCGCGTTCTCGGGCAGACGGATCTCTGGTTGCTTCGCCGCACGTAAAAGTAGCGGCAGGCGTTGCTGATGCGGGGGGGCTTGGCCGGCCACGACCAGGTCGAGCGCCGGCCATTCGGCCCGCGTTGGCACGACCGTGATCACCCCGTTGCCGTGTTCGTCGAGGTGCATTGCGTGGGGGCGGGCACCCTGACCGCGGCCGGTCACAAACAGCACCGAGTCGTTGGCAGCGCCTCGCACGCGAACTTCGCAAGGTTGGCCGACGACGGCGAACTTGGGCGCAAGCAAACGGGGCCCATGGCGGCGAGGCCAGGCGATCTCTTCGGACTCCTGCTCGGCTGCGCGCATGTCGATCGTGTGTCTCAGCTTCTCGGTGCCCGTTGCCGTCTCGACCCGGAAGTCAATGCGTACGAACGTTGCGGCTAGCGACTTCAGCGGCAGTTGCAGGGTTGCGAGGCCCATGGCATCCGTCGCAAGCTTGTGGTGTTCGACCAACGAGCGCTGACTCTCACGCCAAACACGAACGGTGGCATCGACCCGCAAGCCACTTGCCGGCGCGCCGGATGCCCAGGTTGCTCGCAAGGCAGCCGAAGCATCAATTCCGGATGCGAGCTCGGTTGCGCCATCGACCGCCAACAGCAACGCGGGGCGGCGGAAGTCGGTGACGCTGCACGGAGTTGCTTTGTAGATCGGCTTGGACTCGCCGGGTAGATACACCGCCAATTCGGTTGCGCCCCGCTCGAAGGACTCGGGGATCGCAACTTCGAACGACCAGATTCCATGGGCGTCGGTCCGACCTGGCAGCCGCACTTCGTTGCTGCCCGTGAAGGCCCGCAGTTCGAGCTCTTGGTTTGCAGCAGCTGCGCCGTGCGCGATCGCGTCGATACCTTCGCCTTCGTAGCGGGTTTCACGCAACATCAATCGCCCCTGCACCGTTTCGCCGGGCTTGTGGATCGGGCGATCAACCATCAAATGCACTTGCCAGCGATCGACGTGTACTGCAGGGCAGCGTGTTGGGCGTAATGGCACCCTTGCGTGTTGTTGATGAGCTGCGACGAACAGTTCGCCACCGTTCGCAAGGGCCGGGTCGACGAGCATCGTGGCGCTGCCAACCAACGAACCACTCGCCTGCGATGGTTCGGATTGGCGCAGCCACCAGGTTGCGTTGCGAACGGACTCACCATTGCGCCACGCGGCTACGGCAACTCGGTCGCGATCTGCCAGAGTGATGACATCGAGGTCGGATACTTCGACGGCTCGAATGCCGCGCCAGCGGGTCGTGGTTGACGATAGTTCGATCAGCCAGTCACCTGCGGGCAAACCCGCGATCGGGTCTTGACTGGCAACCTGCAACAGGCATTCGCGATCCGCGGGGCCGCGCGGAATCAAATCGTTCCAACCGATGCGACCTGGCTGTCGTTGCCATGCGCGCAGTAGGAGTTGCTCACGTCGTTCGGGCAATGTCCAGGTGGCGAGGGGGGCTATGCGCGCCGGCTCGAAGCCATAGCGCGACACCGAGCAACGCAGCAACAACTGTTCTGCTTCTGCGAGGGTTGCGAGGTCACCACCCTGTGCGCGCCGTTGTTCGAGCTGTCGCCACAAGCCTGCCATCACCGGTGTCGCCAGCACGCCCCAGTCATCGTCGGAATCTTCGAGTTCGTTCCATGCCAGAAGCTCTGGTAGCGCCATGCCATGATCGCGCAGGACTAGCAGGTTTGCCGCGCCAGCGAGGATGGCCAAGTCTGCTTGCGCGCTATTCGGGTAGTGCGCGGCTACGGCAAGCATGGCCGCGGGTCGACGAGACGACGGCAGTAGTGCTGCTTGCAACCGGGCGCGTACGGCAGGGTCGGGCGCGGACGTGGCAGCAATGGCCGCCGCTTGGGTGTCGCCGCGCAGCAACGCGGTGGCACACCGATCTGCCGCGTCTTGGCTGACTGCGATGGTGGCGAGGAAGAGTGGCAGAAAGTATCGGAGCATGGCAATTGGCAAAGGGTGGGATCGCCAAGGAGCAATCGCTGTGCCCCCTCGGAGCAATCGCGGTTGTTCGCGTTGCGACTGCTTGCATTGCACTTCGTGTTACGCAACCGAAACGGTGCCCAAAAACGGCGCGGCCAACGGGCAAGGCGCGATCAGATCCACAGTGCGCTTTCGCACCGAGTCGTTCGTTGTCATCGCCTTCCGCTGCGCTCGTGTTGACCTTGTGGGCGCCGTCGTCAAGCCTGCGCGTTGGGTAGCCGATGCAGTTGCATGCGCATTCTCTTGGCCCTGATCGCGTGTGCCCTACTCGGCCTGGTTGGCTTTGTTGTGGTGAAGGAACAACAACGCGGCAGCCTGCCAACGAGTGTTGGGGGCGGTGCAAGCGACCAAGCGGTCGCAACGATATCGACCGGTGAAGCCATTGATGTCGCGTCACGGATTCCAACCGACGGACTGACGATCGTCTGTTTCTCGGCCGACTTTTGACCCGGCTGTCGCCCCGTGAAGTCTCAGTTGGAGGCACTCGCAAAAGAGCGCAGTGACATTCGTCTGCGCATCATCGATATCGGCGCTTGGGACTCGGATGTGGCCCGGCAGAACCGGATCCGCAGCTTGCCGACATTGTGGCTCTACGACGATGGGGAGCTGGTTGCGACCCACGCCAACGCCGTGCTCTGCCGACTCAATGCGCTGCGCTAGTCGCAGCGTTCGGTCGTGGTAATCGGAGAGATCGCTTTGGCGATCATTCTAGAGCCACTCTGCGGCCCCTCCGTGCCAACATGAGTGAGACACCGGTTCGTGTTGTGTTTAGTGTTGAGG
>CAXBFC010000141.1:0-17226 GCA_963974725.1 uncultured bacterium
GACGCCCGCGAGAAGTTCCTCATCAAGGCCGCTGGCGAGTCGTTCTTCAACACGTCCCCCATGGACCTGTCCAAGCTGGGCAGCTCCGACATCAAGAGCAACCTGCTCGCCTACATCAACAGCTTCTCCAAGGACGCCCGCGAGATCTTCGAGCACTTCAGGTTCGACGAGTTCATCAACACGCTCGCCGAAGCCAACCTGCTCTACAAGGTCGTGCAGAAGGTCGCCAACACCGACCTAAGCCCCGCGGCCATCAGCAACCACGACATGGGCCTCGTCTTCGAGGAACTCATCCGCCGCTTCGCCGAGAGTTCTAACGACACCGCAGGGGAACACTTCACGCCCCGCGATATCGTGCGCCTGACGACCTCCCTCGTCTTCATGGAGGACAACGACGCCCTCACCGAGAAGGGCATCATCCGCACCATCTACGACCCGACCGCGGGCACCGGCGGCTTCCTCTCCAGTGGCATGGAATACGTGCACGAGCTCAACCCCAAGGCCGTCATGCGCGCCTTCGGCCAAGAGCTCAACGCCGAGAGCTACGCCATCTGCAAGGGCGACATGCTCATCAAGGGCCAGGACGTGAGCCGCATCAAGCTCGGCAACACGCTCAGCAACGACCAGCTCGCCAACGACAAGTTCGACTACATGCTCTCGAACCCTCCGTTCGGCGTAGACTGGAAGAAGGTCGAGAAGGACATAAAGGACGAACATAACGTCAAGGGCTTCGACGGGCGCTTTGGCCCGGGCTTACCGCGAGTAAGCGATGGCTCGCTGCTCTTCCTGATGCACTTGCTCAGCAAGATGCGCGACTACGACCCCAACGACCCGGACAAGAACGGTGGGCGCATCGGCATCATCCTCAACGGCTCGCCCCTATTCACGGGCGGTGCGGGCAGCGGCGAGAGCGAGATCCGCCGCCACATCCTGGAGAGCGACTTGCTGGAGACCATCGTCGCCCTGCCGACGGACATGTTCTACAACACCGGCATCGCGACCTACGTCTGGGTGCTGTCCAACAAGAAGGACGCCGAACGCAAAGGCAAGGTGCAGCTCATCAATGGCGTGCACCTCTACCAGAAGATGCGCAAGAGCCTCGGCTCCAAGCGGCAAGAGGTCGGCGACGACGACATCGCGCTGATCACTCGCACGTTTGGGCAGTTCGAAGCGGTTGCGCCTTACAGCCTCGACAAGGAAGTCGAACAGCAGAGCGGTCGCGGTCGCCCGGCTACCTCGAAGAAGAAGGCCGAGAGGAAGACCTTCGGCAGCAAGATCTTCGAGAGCCATGAGTTTGGCTACCGGCGCATCAGCGTCGAGCGGCCGCTGAGACTCTCGGTGCAGTTCACCGACGAGCGCCTTGCCGAGTTGCGCTTTGCGAGCGGCCCGCTGAACGCCGTCATGCAGAAGGTCTACGAGCTGCACGGCAAGGGCTGGACCGACAACAGCTACGGCAAGCTTGCAGAGGTCGAAGCCGAGGTTCGCGCTCTCATCAAGGCCGACTTCAAGGACTTGAAGGAGAAGCAGGTGAAGGACCTGCTCGCTCCAAAGACCTGGAATGCGCAGAAGGAGCTGCTCGCCAAGGCAGTCAGGCTTCAGATCGCGATTGGGACCGGGCAGTGCGATGACTTCAACGAGTTCGAGGAGACGCTCAAGAAGGCGCTCAAGAAGACCGGGCTCAAGCTGGAGACGAAGGAGAAGAAGCAACTTCTCGTTGCCGTTACGTGGACCAACTCAGAAGCCGAACCCGTTATCAAGAAGGTGCTGAGGACCAAGGCCGACCCGATGTACGGGGCCGTCGATTACCAAGGTCAGGTCGTGCAGTTCCAGCCCGACAGCAACCTACGCGACAACGAAGACGTGCCCCTCACCGCCGAGACCGCCCGTGGCGCGAACGTGAACGCTGTCAACGAAGCCTACTTCCACAAGGAAGTCGCGCCCCACGTTAAGGACGCCTGGATCGACGCGGGCAAGTGCGACGCACGCGACGAGCAAATCGGCGTCGTCGGCTACGAGATCCCCTTCAACCGACACTTCTACCAGTACGAACCGCCGCGTGCTCTAGCCGAGATTGACGCCGACCTCGATGTGTTGAGCGGCGAGATCATGGAGATGCTGCGCGAGGTGCATTCGTGAGCACTAAAGTTCCTTGGCTGGACTTGTTCCCGGATCGATGGGGCGTGCGCCCGAGCAAGAGCCTCTTCTCAGAGAGCGGTGAGAGAGCGCACCCCAGCGATGAGCAGCTAACGGCTTCGCAGGACTACGGAGTGATCCCGCAGAAGGAATTCGTTCGATTGGCTGGTCGTCGTGTCGTCCAGATCAACCAACACTTAGACAAGCGCAAGCGAGTTGAACTAGACGACTTCGTAATCAGCATGAGGAGCTTTCAGGGCGGCTTGGAGCGCGCCTGGTCATCGGGAGGGATTCGATCTTCCTACGTTGTGATCAAGCCGAACAGTGAAGTGGTAGTTGGCTACTTTTCTCGGTTGTTCAAATCCCGCGAGTACATTCAGGCGTTGCAGGCCACTGCCCACTTCATCCGTGACGGTCAGGATCTCAACTTCCATAACTTCACTCTGATTGACCTGCCTCTTCCTCCTTCCGAAGAACAAACCCAAATCGCCAAGTTCCTCGACTACGAGACTTTGAGGATTGATGCGCTGATTGAAAAGCAGCAGCAACTCATCGTCTTGCTCAAAGAGAAACGTCAGGCCGTCATCAGCCATGCGGTCACGAAAGGCTTGAACCCCGACGCCCCCATGCGCGATTCCGGCGTCGAATGGCTCGGCGAGGTTCCGGCGCATTGGGAGGTCAAGCAAATCAGGCACATAACCAGCCAGCTCGGTGGTGGCACTCCTTCAAAGGACAATGCGAGCTTCTGGGATGGCGACATTCCTTGGGTGTCGCCGAAGGACATGAAGGTGGACTATATTGCTGACTCACAAGATAGGGTGACAGAGGCGGCTGTCACGAATTCTGCGGCCAAGCTTATTCCAGTAGGAAGCGTCCTGATCGTCGTCCGTGGGATGATCCTTGACCATTCGGTGCCAACAGCACTGACATCGAAGCGCGTAACCATCAATCAGGACATGAAGGCACTTGGGCCTTCTGGGAGCTTGCACGGTGAGTTCCTTCTTTTCGTACTCAAGGGCATCCGGGACTACTTGCTAAGTCACACCGATAGTTCTGCGCATGGGACGAAGTGCTTGGCAACTGAGAGGCTTGAGCGAACAAGCATTGCAGTGCCGGGTCCAGATGAGCAAAGGGACTTAGTGCAAGGGCTCAAGGAGAGGTTGGCCCGGATTGACTCTCTTAGCGAATCAGCCAACGACGTGAGCAGGCTCCTCCAAGAACGCCGCACCGCTCTCATCTCCGCCGCCGTGACCGGCAAGATCGATGTGCGCGGCTGGAAGGCTCCCGAGTCCAGTATGGAAGAGGTGGTGGCATGAGCGCCGACGCCAAAGAAGCCGCATTCCAGCAGGACATCATTGACCAGATGGTCGAAGGCGGCTGGAAGGTTGGTGATCCCAACCACTACGACCGCGAGCGGGCGCTCTACACCTCGGACTGCCTCGACTACGTCAAGACGACCCAGCCAAAGACCTGGGAGAAGTACAAGAAGCTCTACCCGAGCAACCCCGAACAAGCCTTCATCGACAAGCTCGCCGCCCAGCTCAGCAAGGCCGACCCGCACGCGTCCGACACCCACCTGCGTACCTTCGGCACCCTGGGCGTGCTGCGCCACGAGCTGCGCGACAAGTCCGCCTCCTTCAAGCTCTGCCAGTTTAGGCCCGACCACGGCCTGAATCCCGAGACCCTGGCGAGCTACGACGGCAACATCCTGCGCGTAGTGCCCGAGCTGGTCTACAGCCCCTACGCGACCGAAGCCCACCTCGCTGAGACCGGCACCAAGGCCAAGGCGTGGCGCATTGACCTCGTGCTCTGCCTGAACGGCATCCCCATCGTTACGATGGAGCTGAAGAGTGAGTTCAAGCAGGCGGTCGAGAACGCCATCAAGCAGTACAAGAAGACCCGCCTCCCCAAAGACCCCGAGACCAACAAGCCCGAGCCCCTGCTGACCTTCAAGCGGGGCGCGCTCGTGCACTTCGCCGTAAGCCAGTACGAGGCGCACATGACGACTCGGTTGGCGGGCGCAGAGACGCGCTTCTTGCCGTTCAACCGTGGCACCAAGGACGGCGGCAAGGGCAACGACCAACCCGAAGACGTTCACGCTTACGCGACTGCTTACCTGTGGAACGAAGTGCTCGCGCCCGCGAGCATCCTGCAGATCATCGGCCGCTTCATCCACCTGGAGATCACCACCGAAGAGGACTGGGCCGGGCTCAAGTCCAAGAAGGAGACGCTGATCTTCCCCCGCTACCACCAGTGGGATCTGGTCAACCGCCTCATCGCCCAAAGCCGCGAAGAAGGTCCCGGCCACAAGTATCTGGTGCAGCACAGCGCGGGCTCCGGCAAGTCCAACTCAATCGCATGGACGGCGCACCAGCTGTCTTCGCTCTATGACGAGGAGGGCGAGAAGGTGTTCCACTCGGTGATCGTGGTGACCGACCGAACGGTTCTGGATGACCAGCTTCAGGAGACGATCTACCAGTTTGAACACGCCGATGGCGTGGTTGGCCGCATCAACAAGGAAGAGGGCCAGGGTTCCAAGTCCGAGAAGCTGGCGGCCGCGTTAGAGACGAGTCAGCCGATCGTCATCGTGACGATCCAGACGTTCCCGCACGTTCTTGCGGCGATCGAAGACAGCGTCAGCCTCAAGGAGCGACGGTATGCGATCATCGCGGATGAAGCGCATTCGTCGCAGTCCGGGCGGACAGCGGGCAAGCTCAAGGCCGTTCTGACGAGCGAGGTGAGCGAAGAAGACGGCGAGCTCAGTGCCGAGGACCTGCTCAACGCGAGTGTCGCCTCAAGACGGGCAGCGTCCAACCTGAGCTACTACGCGTTTACCGCGACGCCGAAGAGCAAGACGTTGGAGCTGTTTGGTCGGCGACCAAAGCCCGACGAGCCGCCGTCCAAGCAGAACAAGCCCGTTGCGTTCCACGTCTACAGCATGCGGCAGGCGATCGAGGAGGAATACATCCTCGACGTGCTCAAGAACTACACGAGCTACAAGGTCGCCTACAACTTGGCGCAAAAAGTCGCGGCATCGGATGCCGAAGTCGACAGCAAGAAGGCCAAGGTCAAGCTCAACCAATGGGTGCGCCTGCACGACTACAACATCGCGCAGAAGGTGATGGTGATCGTCGAGCACTTCAAGGGCACGGTCATGGGGCTCTTGAATGGGCAGGCAAAGGCCATGGTCGTGACCGGATCCCGCAAGGAGGCGGTGCGCTACAAGCTGGAGTTCGATAAGTACATTGCGAAGCACGGCTATGCCGACCTCAGTGCGATGGTCGCGTTCTCCGGAGAGGTCAGCTTCAGCGAGGCAGATCCGCACTGTGAGGGACTGATCGGTGACAAGTTCACCGAGTCCGGAATGAACCCCGACCTGAAGGGTCGCGACATGCGCGACGCCTTCGACACGAAGGACTACCACGTGATGATCGTCGCGAAGAAGTTCCAGACTGGGTTCGACCAGCCGAAGCTCTGCGCGATGTACGTTGATAAGAAGCTTGGTGGGCTGGAGTGCGTGCAGACGCTGTCTCGGCTAAACCGAACGTATCCCGGTAAGCAAGAGACCTACGTTCTCGACTTCTTCAACGAGCCTGCAGATGTGCTGGCGGCGTTCCAGGACTACTACCAGACGGCCAAGCTGCTTGACGTTTCCGATCCCAATCTGATTTGGGACCTCTACGAGAAGCTGCGAGCGGCGGACATCTTCTTGTGGACCGAGGTCACGCAGTTCAGCGGGATCTACTTCGTCAAGAGCAAGAGCAACGCCGCGATCAGCAACGTCTGCAAGCCTGCTGTTGATCGTTGGCAGAATCGCTACGAGAAGGCCCAGGCCGACCACGCGAAGCACAAGGGGCTCTTCGACCACGCAAAGTCTGTTGGTGATCCGACGTTCATTGCGAACGCGGAGGCGGACATGAAGCAGGCGAAGACCGACTTGGACGCACTTGGGATCTTCAAGGCGGACCTGATGTCGTTCACCCGCTACTACGAGTTCATGTCGCAGATCGTGGACTACGACAGCAGCGACCTCGAGCGCCTGAGTCTGTATGCGCGACACCTGGCACCGCTGCTTCGTGAAAAGACGCCTGATGAGGATCCGGTTGATCTGAGCTCTGTCGAACTGAGCCACTACCGGTTGTCGAAGATCAAGCAGCAGGATCTCTTGCTCGTGAAGGAAGGCGCTGAGACGGGCCTCTACACCGGTGGCGAGCTGGGCTCCGGTAAGGCGCGCAGCAAGCAAGAGGAATGGCTCTCGCAGATCATCACGCGACTGAACGAGTTGTTCGTGACGGATGGCCTGACGGACAGCGACCTGACGAACTACGCCACAACGATCCGCGACAAGATCAGCGAGAACGAGAAGGTGATGAACCAGATCGCGAACAACTCACCTGAGCAGGCACTGCTAGGGGACTTCGCTGGTGCGATGGATGACGCCGTGATGAATAGCAGCGAGGCGCACCAGAGTCAGATGATGCAGTACCTGAACAGCAAGGAGCTGCAGGCTGGGTTCCAGCGGGTCGTGTTCGACATGCTGCTGGCTAAGCGGTCGGGCTAGTCAGTGAACCCGAGAGCTAGTCGCGCTCGCCAGCGATCGTCGTCAGGACACCTTGCCATCTGATGAGCTCCTCCCAAGTCGTGCACCACGATCCGCCAACCTTGAAGCGGCGCATGCGAACTCCCGAGAGTCCATCCTGTGTCCATCGGTAGACGCTGGCGATGGACACCTTCTTGCCGTTCTGCTGTCGCGGAACGTGGTTGGGGATGTCGCTGACTCGGATTGCGCTCGCGCCAACGATGGCGCTACTGAAGGCACGCGCAACTGGTCCTGGTGAATCCGTTCATGCCAGGGCTTAGCAGCTCTTGCCATACTTGGCATGGTCGAGTGCGGCCTTGAAGCGGAGCAGATACTGCTCGTGGTCAGACAGCTGAGTCAACTCGAAGGGGGTGGGGGCGGGCGCTCGTTGGATCTCCGGCATCTGGAGGATCTCGGTCAAGCGCACTTCACGCCGGTACTGCTTGCGGCCGAGGTTGGCGACGATTCCAGTCAGGTAGTTGACCATGCCGTTGGTGGTCATCGGCGAGTTGGAGGACGCGAACGCCCATGGCCTTCTGACAACCTCACTGATGGCCTCTGCGATCAGGTTCTCGCCGTCTGGGGTGAATGAACAGGCAAAGCGATCGAGCCGCCCAAACGCCGACTTGTGGGCATCGCATAGTAGGCGCATAACGCGCTCCTCGTCTCGAGAGGGTTGTCGGCCACGGGTTGCACTGCGAGCAGGTGGCGGGGGTTGTGGCGGTGCAGGAGCCCCAGGGGCTGCCGTCGAGGGTGTTGCCAGGCCATTGGGCACCTGCGGCGTCTGCGGCGCTGGAGGCGTAGGCGGCGGCGTAGGCGTAGGCGGCGTCGGCGGTGGCGTAGGCGGCGTGGGCGGCGTTGGGAGCGCCGGGGTCGTTGGCGGTAAGGCTGTCGGCGTCGCTGGCGGCGGCAGAGCAGCCGCAAGGACCGCAGCCAATTCCTCGAGGATGCGACTCAATTCCGCGTTCGGTTCGTGGACTTCGTCAGCCGAGAAATCCCGAAATGTCTCCCATTCGATGATGAGATTCGCCTTCGAGCTGGGGTCATAGACGAAGCTGCGAGATCCCACGGTTCTCGAGAGCAAGACGAGCTTATCGTTCCTCACTTGGAGGAAGTTGTGCGGTTCGGATGGCGAGCTCTCGAGCACGTGCGTGCGCATCACGCGCCGTGCACTGGTGTGGCTGCAGCTACTGCAAGCCATTGCAACGATGGTGATTAGGGCTGCTAGTGTTCTGATTCGCATGGCGGGGCCTCCAAGCTTGGCTACTTGTTCAACAGGGAGTGCCCTGAGCGCAGAGGCAATCTGAGAAAATTCGACCCTCTCCGTTTGGGCATGACTTGCGAGCCTTGTCGTCCTCTTGAAGCACTGTCGCCAAGGAATGACGGAGCGTGCATCAATCGTGCCAAATCACTCTGGCCTTACGTGCACCGAGAAAACCGATTTTGATTCGCTGCTCATGGCACCCCGTTGTGTAGCGCACGGCGAGATCACGATGGAAGAGTCCTTCCACAGCGTCGAGCGCGTTCCGACCCCACAAGGAAAATCATGACCAACAACAAACTCACAGTTCAGTACCTGGATGAGCACTCTGGCGATCTGCACACGCCCGAGTCGTTCGGACGTGGATTGATCGCCATGGCCATGCAGGCGGCTCGTGCCCAGCTCGCGAAGGCCGGTGATGGCAAGGAGAGCGTCACGCTTGCGTGCTCGATCGAAATGACTCCCTTCCAGGCCCTCGGCTGCATTCGCATCTGCGTCAACACGCCGGTCGGCGTCGTTTGCTACCACGTGAACGTCTAGCTTGTCCGAGCGGCGTTGCGCCGCGGACAGTTCGAGTGTGTGGCGGAAGGGCTGCTCCTTTGGGTGGTCCTTCCTGCTTCAGCTACTTCCGGGCGATGGGAGCACCCGCACGCTGAAGGCATTCCTTAGGTGCTTCTAGTGGTGCCAAGTCGAACGCATTAGTTGCCGCATCCGCCATGCCGGTGCATCGGCCCGCGCTAACGTCTGCATGGTCGCCCAGCCGATCTGGCGAGGGCGGCCGTTCGATACAGGTGGCGCTGAGAGCCAAGGCGTCATCTCCGCATCGAGTCCGGCCAGGAAGTGTGAGCGAATACGGAGCCAGCGTCGTACCCATCTGGCCCCGACCTTTGGCATTCGTAGTGCCCGAACTTCGTGTGGGTACATCGCGCACAGTTTGATCGAGGAGGAGTTCGCAGGTGTCGCGAGCGACACGGCCAGGGCCGCCAGGCCGCGAGTGCGCCATATGTTTGGCTGTCCTGATGGCGTCAGCCAGTTGCGCCTGAGAACAGCCAGGATGACATCCGGGTCGACTGGTGTTCTGGGGTTTGGTGGACAGCGTCCAGGTGCTCGTTGGCCTGCACGGTGGCGTCCGCCGGGCTTCCGTAGGTGGGGGAGGATGCCAAGCGGCACTCCATGCGGCTTCAAATCTGGAGTGGCTTGTGCGCCGGTGCGCCAGTTGCTGCTACCGCTGCCATCGCATCCACTGTTGCCGCCGTTGCCGCGATTGCCT
Source organism: uncultured bacterium (assembly GCA_963974725.1). GTDB lineage: Bacteria > Planctomycetota > UBA1135 > UBA1135 > UBA2386. Next base: position 9,244 of record CAXBFC010000141.1, read on the forward strand.
GCTCCAAGTCGGTTGGAGTGCCGCGCTAGTTGGGATTCAGACATCTGATCATTGTCCCTGATTGAGCGCCTCGCGTACGCCGCAAGATTGCGAAGCCTCGCTATCCCACTCCGCCCAAGAGCAGTTGTTCGTTTATGGCCAAGTTCTTGAGCGATCGCCTTCTACGTGTCGCGAGATTCATCATCGTATCTACCCACGGCTGAGCAGTGCACGTTGATCGTAGAGTCGTCAGCAACATGCGCCACCGGCAAGCGATAGAGACTCCTGCAAACCCAGCCCGACCGCGTGTGGTCGCTGCCTATGTGGCCCCAGACACCGAGCATCCAAGGTCGCTATCGCTGTCTCCCCTTTGACCAAAGGTCGGTAGTCTCATACTTAATCGTTCCCTGCTGGTCTGGTGCGATACCTTTCAGCATGACCTCCCGAATGGTTACTCCATCTAGGAACTTCGCTTCCGAAACGCTGATCGTTTGGAGGACTTGCGTCACGGTCGATTCTGTCGTGTTAATGATCTCGAAGACATATCGGCCCTCATTGGTGCCTCCGTACCTAAGGCCCCAGCTTTGAGGGTCGTTTGGCGACGTGCCGGGGTGAAGAAAGAATGATCGATCCTCCGACGGCAATTCCCAGTCCCGCGAGAACCACCGTCTCTTGATTTGTACTAGCGGCCGGTCAGTTGCCAGTTTGCCTTCGTTGGTAAGGACGACTCCGATGTTGCCTGCGTAGAAACTTGGCGTCGTGTAGACGACGTATTCGTTGGAGTCCTCGTCGTGATAGTCGTACGTGCCACGCCAGGTTGATGGCCCTGGGAATTGCTGGTCGAGTGGTGACCTAGCGACAACAGTGTCCACAGTCTCCTCTCCAGGAATCCACTCGAACCTACGCACAACGAACATGACCTGGCCAATACTCGCTGTTGTCTGGTTGGCGCTTTGATCGTCGAGTGACGAGACTCGGAATTGAGTACCTCCGCCAGTCTCCCAGCGGTTGACAGGGTTATTGCGACGAGTGAGGTTTGGATGGATACAAGCGGCGCATATCGAGGTGAATGTGAAGGCGAAGGCTAGCCTGGTTTTGGCGTCCATAGTGTGTTTTTGGCTGCAGTCGTGGCTGCTATTAATCGGGGGCGGGCTGGGCAAGCAGCAAGACAACTTTGAGGAAGCTAGAGGGCGGTTGTCGCGTCAAAACCCCACGACGCCGGTGACACCGTTGGAGACTGCTACGCCACTCGGCGTGAAGAGCACGAACGCTTGCACGTGGAACTCGTAGCCGACGAGGCTGAAGTCGAGCGGCACGTTAATCGAGTAGTCGGCCTGGCCCGTGTTCGTGATGCTCAAGAACGATGCGTCATCCGAGACCAGTTGCTGGCAGCCAGGCCAACCTAGGATCCCTAGGTCAAGCGGTAGCGCGTAGGTCGGGGGGCCCGGGTCAACCGCGTTGCTTGTGCCGAAAACGAAGATCGGCACCGTGACGGCAATAGGAAGGTTGCTTGCGCGGACTGTTGTGGTCGTGCCGATTCGTGGTTCGGCACCTACAACGCCAGCGAGGTGGGGCGTCGCGCCGTTTGGATCAGGGCACCCGATTCCGAACTGTGAGTAGCTTGCTTGCCCGGCTGAGCCATACCACCAAGTGTCACTCAGTGACGATCCTGATCTTCCTCCGAACATCACATGAGTGTCGCGGGCAGTGTCGTAGGCCATCCCCATTGCATGTCGTGGCGCTGGGGACGTTGCGGGTTGTTGTTGTGTCCATGTAGTGCCGTTCCATGTCCACGTGTCGCCCAACGAAGCTCCGTTCTGGCCGCCGAACAGAACGTGCTCATCGCTCACTACGGAATAGGAGAAGCTGGCTTCGCTTCGCGGAGCTGGACCATTGGCAGCTTGAGCCTGGCTCCATGCCGTCCCGTTCCATGTCCATACGTCGGCCAAGTAACTTGACGAACTCTGGCTAGACCTTCCTCCGAAGAGGACAGTCAAACTATGCGTCGAGTCGAACGACAGTCGGTGTTGGACCCTCGCTGACGGGGAGTTGCTGACGGATTGTTGAATCCACTGTGTGCCATTCCATAGCCATGTATCGCTGAGTGGACCGCCATTGCCATGGCCTCCGAACAACAGTGGTCCGGCAGTACTCAAGGCCATGGATGTGTAGCGGCGCGGCGGCGGTCCTTGGCCAACGCTCAGTTGTGTCCAATTGCCGTTCGAATAGCGCCACGTGTCAGCTCGCAGCCCATAGTTGAAGCTGTAGCCGCCAAACAGCAGGACTCCACCGCTGCCATCGGGGCACATTGCGAACGTCTCTCGCGCCGAGGGAGACGTTTGCGGGAAGCGCTGAATCCATCCAGTAGAGTCAAGCTCCCACGTGTCTGCAAGCTGACCACTACTCGTTGAGTATCCGCCGAACAGGACTGTCTTCTGCGAGACCGGCTCATACGTCATCCCATGCGTGTCTCGAGCGGGTGGACTGTTCAGGGGAAACTGCTCGATCCAACTCACCCCCGGTTGTGGCGACGATGACGGTCGCTCCATCAGTCCTGGCAGTGCAGCTAGCCCGTCTGCGTCGTTCCAATTGCAGGGCGTGATCTGTCCGTAGTCCTCATTGCTGGCGTTGTTTGGTTCGCCCTGACACCAGTTTGAGTAGGTCGCGGATTCGCCGCTTGTCCATGTCCATTGGCCCTCGATTGCCGCGTCCGTGTAGCCGATCCAGAGGCTTGAGCCGAAGGTTTGAACGATCCATACCTCTTCCGTGGCGGACCTGATCGTTGCCAAGTGAGCACCGTTCGATACGGCTTGAGCTTCGGCCTGCGACCAGCTCAGTGGAGTTGTGATCGCATACTCACGTCCATTCGATGGGTTGAGAGCCCACGTCTGAGCAAGGCCAGTTGTGCCCAGAAGTGTGATGGCAAGTATGTGGCGCATGGCTGAATCTCCAGTTGGCTCCAATGTCCGGTAGCGCACCTTGCTTGACAAGAGCATCTGACAAGCAAGGTGCGTAGGACTTAGCGAACGTCACGCGCCATTGCGGTTGTCCACGGTCGACCAGTACGAGAGCGACGCCCTTCGGCATTCAGCACTTCGGCCACCTGGGCCAGCCCCATGCGGCGCTTGCCGCGCTGTGCTCGTCGCAGTTGCTTAATCCTCGCCAGGGTCTCCGCTTCATCAGGTCGGTTGGGGTGCTGGCCGAATCGGTAAGCCCCGACTGAGTGTCCGCCACTTCGCTTCTTTCGCATCCTCGCAGCCGCAAGTTTGGCGACGAGCGCGGACCGTTCGTACTCCGCAACCGCGTTGAGCACTTGCCGAATCAGCTTCCGACTTGGATCGGAGTCGGCATCGGTCAGGTTCTCGCCGGTGTCGGCAGTCACTATCGAGACGTTGGCATCTGCGAACACACGAACCGCCATCTCAGAAACGATCAGGTCGCGTCCAAGGCGATCAGCACGCTCGACGATCAACATGCCAGCACCGGTCTCGGCGCACCGTTGTAGTGCAGCAGAGAGGCCCTCACGGCCTTCCAGCGGCACTGTGCCCGAGACTCCGGGGTCGGAATGCTCTTCGACCAGCTCGACGTGGTTGGCAGTGCAATACGCGCGTACGGCCTCCCGTTGTCGCGGGAAGCCATCCTTGTCGTCGGCCGCTTGCTTGACGCTCGATACGCGCAGGTATGAGATGGCCTTCATCGCGTCGCCACCCTTGCGTTGCGGTCCTGGTGAGCGCGTCGCAGCTCAGACCCGTCTCGTTGAGTGACGCTGTCGACACTGCCGACGCCGACGCTACGCAGCTTGCACGCAGTGTCAGCGTCAACAGTGTCACGCAGTTCCAAGTCATGAAGCCAGGTCATGCTCCTAGCTCCGGCATGACGTGGAAGCACTCGTCGGCGAACGAGTAATACCGCTTGTCACCGATGACGACGTGATCGAGCACTTCGATACCGAGTAGCTGCCCTGCTTGCTTGAGCCGCTCGGTAACAGTGCGATCGGCAGTGCTTGGCGTGGGGTCTCCAGATGGGTGGTTGTGTGCCACTACGATCGAGGTAGCCGCCAACGCGACCGCAGGCCCGAACACTTCTCGCGGGTGAACGATGGAGCTGTCGCATGTTCCGACGTGCGCATCGTGAACCGCGATCGGGCGGTGCCGTGTGTCCAAGTAGACGGCGCAGAATCGCTCTCGAGGATCATCGCGTAGGAACGCGCTCACGAGCCCAGCGACGTCTCCACCGTGGCGGATGGGATACGGTTGCTCGGCTCGTTCGCGAACCAGCGAAACACGTACGCGGCGCCACGTCCGTCGCTCCGTTAGGGAGGAGGCCATCGCTAGATCCTCCCCACTGGCTGCGAGGTGTTGGCAGGGCGGTCGGTGTAGACGGCACCGAATGGCGAGAGGCGCCCGCATGGGGCGTGGAATGGCGCAAGCGCGCCTGTAGGCTCGAAGCCCATGGCAATCTCCTGTTGATGCAGGTGGTTGGCTAGGCCCTTGTCAGTGTTGACGCACTGGCGAGGGCCGCTTCACGTACGCAGCGAAGTTGCTGCGCATCGTTGTGACCTATCGACGCATGGAAGCCGTCGAGTGTTTCACCGAATGAAGGTCTTTCTTTAGATCGAGCTTCCGCAATACACACAAAGCGACGCCGCTTGACACTTTGCGCGCATTCAAGGCTAGACGTCGTTGCGAACTGTCAAGCGATGTTCATCTTTGCGCCAACTGTGCGTGAGTCGAGCCCTCTGGAGCCATCGCCGCAGCGATCTGTGAACAGTGAGGGGAGGGGTGACCCCCCGGGGGAGTCGCCGATCGCGGATGGGACCCGCTCTCAGCAGAGGCAGGCTCTAGTCGGATGTCTGAACATGGATCGGCGCTGTTGCGCCTGCCGATCGGCGGCTTTCGGCATGTGTGCTACTAAGTGGTTGCGCTGGATGACTCGCGAGCCTTGAGCCAGAATGCATCTGATTGACGGAGCGACTGCCGGTCCAACAAGCGAAAGCTGATGTTTCTGATGCTCTTCCCTTCGAGGGCGAACGCCTTGGAGTCTTCAACTGGTCTCCATGGGTTGTGCTCATGGCGCGCAAGGGCAGTGCCCGTTGCGGAGTCGGTTGCCGGCACTCGTTGATCACTGTGTCCCCGCCACCGGTATGGATTCTCGAGTAGCAGGAAAACGATGTTGCCGTCTGTCTCGCAGACTAGGTGCTTCACGACGCCCTTGTATAGGACTCCGATCTTGTCGCCGATGACTTCATCGCCCTGGATAACGTCTGCCCAAATGCGCGGGATCCTCTCATCGTCTGCGCTCGCCCATTGGAGCAGCTCAGCCGCCTTGAGGATTACGAGCCAGTGGCCAGCTCCGAGTGGCTGGAATAGACCGGACAGGCCGATTGATTTGAGTTTGTGGTGGAGCTTGATTGCAGCCCGGAGGTATCGATGACGTTGGCAGTGCTTACAGCACCACTTGCAGCGTTTCTTTCCATCTTGCTTTTCGGTGTCGGTGGCGTCGCCGTCACTAAGGTGGTGCCATGGGCAACGCGGCAGCTCGTTCTCTAGGTTGAACGTGTACGCCGCTATGCCAGTCAACGCCAGTGAATGGACGATGCCGACCAAGCGTCCGGTCAAGACTGACGCAGCGAATAGGAGCGCCATCCCGATCCATATGGAGGTTGGCAGTTCCAGAAGGCTTTGAATGGCCTTCTCTTTGCCAAGCAGCAGGGCTGTGAGATTCGTGCTGCAATCTCTGACAAGAAGGCCGTAGGCGCCTATCGCAAGCAGCCAATCAGCGACCGAGAAGACGACCAACCCGAACGCGCGTGTCGACAGACTGGAGTGACGAACCGAGCGGAAGCGTGGAGCTAGCGCGAGCGCCAAGCTGATAGCGCCCGGGATCAGAAAAATCGCAGCGAGTAAGGTGCCTTGCAGGAGCGAGGGCATCTCGCGAGCATATCTAGTCGAGGGTTAGATCAGCGATGAGTTTGCTGCGCCGCTCGTCATCGATCGGTTGAAACGACCACATCCCATCCTTCTCCTCTGCCCACAGCCAAGCGAGTTTGCGGAGGAACGGGCGGTCGACCTTTCTGCGGGCTGTCCCGAGCGTTGTGAACACATCGAGTCGCTTCAAGTGGGGAATCATTACGACGATGCCTGGCACCATGTCGTTGGCGAGATCAGAAAGCTGACTTTGAACCAGCTCCTTAAGGCTCCCGTACTGACGCTGTTCTGCGAGCATGGCCACCCCTGTGATTGTGCGTGATCGGCGTTCAGGCGGCAAGGTGCGCCTCTAACCACGAATGTGGTTAGAGGTCATAGCACATGGATTCAACTTGGAAACCGCAACATTTGGCGTTTCCGGGAAACCTCGGATTCGCACGCGCCATGGTCTCTCCCCGGCTGCCCCTGCAGAGTCGCTGCTGTGCCAGCGTGGCAGGCGCGAAGAAACCTAAGAATCCCAAGCAGTCCGATCGTGTTCTTTGGGTTTCTTCGCAGTTCCGACGTTTCTCATGCGGGCGTGGCTTCATCGCGATGTGGCCACCCACACCTGCGGCGGACGTCCGTTTCGAGGACCGCTGACCTTCGCTGGCTCTCCCAGGCCGAGGTTCTGGAGTAGTGCTAGTGCTTCGTCGATTTCCCTGGCGGAAACGTGCTTGCCAAACAACGCGTGCATGGCTGTCCGGTTGATGCCGCTTGGCTTCTTGCGCAACGCTGCCAGAATGATGTCCGCAACGTGATTGCCTGTGGTGTAGCCAAAAATGTAGTGGACCGATTGGCGGCAGTAGCGCCAAACCTCGCGTGCGGCGGCAATGTGGTGTTCATCCACCTCCGTGTTGTCGTCGATGATTGCAAAAATCATCGCTAGCCGTCGAACCTGTGCCGTTGCGCGGGCGAGTAGTGTGCCCAAGATGCCGGGGGCCTTCTCGTCCCTTTGGAGTTCGTGGTAGATCGCTGGCCAGGCAAGGCGCGCGGCATCTGAAAACGGCATCTCTCCACGTTGCTCAGCGTGGGCGACGCAGGTTTGCAATTCGGTAGCGATTGTGGCGAGAGCGACATCGTCGACCTTGCCACCGAACGGCAATTCGCGCTGGCGACGGCTTACACAGAAGAGGAGCCGGTTGGCGGTCCCACCGTGCATGTCATCCTTGCTAAGTAGCGATCTCAGTTCCTCCTTGGTTACATGCATGATGAGCGAGATGTGCGCGCCAGTAGCTGCGTAGGGCGTCTTGGTCATTGTTGCCAATTGGCCGCCTTCCCACGCCTGGCGCAGCATGGTCATAAGCGTGTTGTCGCGTCTACCTCCAGCACGGAGGGTTCGAGCCAACTCAGCTTCGAAGACAAGTAGGCGCTTGTCCACGACCCCTGGGTCCATGATTGCCTCTCCACCCTTGTCTACTTTGCCGGAAGGAGCTGGATCGCGGACACCCCAGATCACGCCTTCGCCTGATGAGAGGCCGCCCTTGTTGCAGTGCGATGACCATTCGGGAAAGCACATCGCCATCATCCGGCGCGCAAAGGCAGTCGAGGTGCCCTTGCGGCCTTGCCCTGTGTCTCCAACTACTGCGCTGAAGAGGTTGCAGCAGTGCCTATCGCCCGACACCTCGAAGTGCGGTGCACGACCGACGACGTTGCCGACACGAGTCAAGAAGTCGAGGACCATTGCCGCCGGGTCCGCTTCGGTCTGCTCCTCCACTAGATCGAGGAAGTCGCCGAGGACACCAATGCGTACTTCTGGCCCTAACGGCTTTGGCCAGGGAGCAGATGTGGTTGCCTGTTGGCAGGCGTCCTCCGTAGCTGGTGGCGTCCAAGTGGGTGCGGACTCGACGAGCCTGGCGAGTTCTGCCCCGCTGTGGCTTTGAAGCCAATCGGCAACATCCTCGCCATCGTCAAGGCCATCCAACTTAAGTAGTGCGACTGATGCGGCGCCGGAATCGTGTGCGAGCACTGCAGCTTGATTGGCGTAGTTGCGTCCAGGCGCGTCGTTGTCTGGGAGGAAAACAACGCGCTTGTCCGCTAG
>CAXBFC010000142.1:0-17202 GCA_963974725.1 uncultured bacterium
CCGATGATGAACCGCTTGTGGTTCGGCCTTGCCGAGCCCGATGTCGGCCGTCAAACCCTGCGACTGGCGCACCTGCCAATCACCGGCGGCACCGTTACCAGTGCAACGGCGACGTTGTTGTGGCCAGATGAACGCTGGCAACTCAACGGCATCGACTTCCTGCCGGTTGCGACTCCGACCGACATTCTTGGCACGACAGAACGGCTCGACGTGCGCAACATCTCGATGCAGATCGCGATGGCCCGCAACTCGTTCGGATCCTTGGCGCAACTGAGCGACGATGACGACAACGAGTACTACCTGCAGACTGCCGAAAGCGGCGATCGCCAGGTCGCAGCCATCAACTGCCGGTTCGGCCTGCCAATCGAAGAACCCGAGGACATGCTCGAAGTGCAGGTGCGCGCGATCGTGCAATCCTCACGCATCGATGGCGACAGCGTCTTCCGCATGTCGATCCGCAACCTGACGGACAACCGCTATGACACGGTCGTCGAGCTGACCCCGACGTCGACGGGCGAGCACTTGATGGAGTTCCGAACCTCAAGCCTGCGCCACATCACGAAGGAAAAGGTGCTGCAGTTCACGGTGATCGCCGATCTTGACGACGGCGACTTCGCCGACATCTGGATCGACATGGTCGAAGTGGTTCTGGTGCCGCGCCAAGGCCCATAGCCTCCTTGGCCCATAGCCTCCTTGGCCCATAGCCTCCTTGGCCCAGCCCCGTCAACGACGACGCCTCCTTAAACGACACGGAACCGCCTCAGCGACACAGGGTCGCTAGTACGCCCAGCGGTTCCAATCGAGCAACAAGCCGACACCACCGCCGATCAACGCGCCGCGGTCGCGACGACCACTCTGGTGCCCGATGATCGCGCCCACGCCGGCACCGACCACGGTGTTGACCGGAAAGCGACTACCGCGGCGACGCGCGCGGTTCACCCGGCGGTTGTAGAGGTAGTCATCGTAGGTTGAGTAACCGCGGCCCGAGTTGACGTAGACGACCGAGGGCGGCGACTGGACTCGCACTTCGACGGGCACTTCGACCTCGACGGTCTCGATCAGGGTGCGGTAGGTCGGCCGTGCGGATCCAGATTCGTAGCCAGATTCGAAGCCCAAGTCCGACTCGAACCCCTGATCGACACCACCCGGCGCGGCAGCTGACTGATCGCGATCCGCGCGTCCAGCCTCCGCGGCCTGTTGCGCCGGGTTCTCAGCCGGGGCATCGACGGGCAGCAGCGGAACCAACGGAGCTCGAGATTGCGTCGGCGGTGCGGCACACGCCACCGCCGCCATCGCCACCATCAACATTGTGAATACACGCATCTGCAACTCCCATGGAAAGACTAGTAGTTCGGAACAATGCGCATGATCCAATCACGCGCTTCGGACGTCGACGAGGTCACCGAGTGGTTGTGCGTCTCGCCGGGACCAAGGATCGCGACCTGTGCATTGGTATCGTCACCAATCGGGCCCTTCTCAAGGTCTAGAAAGCTGACCTGGATGCGAACCTGCAAGTGGCTCTTGCTGATGTTGCGGATCGGCACAATCACCTTCAATTGATTGGAGCCTTCAATCCGCCGGACACCGGCGCGGCCCACTCGCAGTCCCCGACGCAACTTGGCGCTGGTAACGACGACATTGACCTCTTGCTCGGCGTCATTGTCGATTGGCAGCGCGGCGTACGGCGCAACCGACTTGCACGAGGCCAGGAACATGGTCGCCGTCAGGCAGGAGAGCGTTAAGAGCTTCTTCATGAGACTAATTGATAGAGACGAGCTTGATGGGGACGGCAGTTGCGCAACCACCAATCGGGTGACAAGAGAGCCGATCACATCCTAAAGTGCGGACCGACTAAAGAGGACGAACCTCACTAACATTCGCTACGACCGCGGCAGGATCGCTGACGCCGACGAGCTCGAAGGTGCAGCTGGCGCCACTGCCGCCGACCAACTTGGCTGAGCCGAGGGTTTGCCAATCGGGGTTGGCGAGCGAGCCGTTGTTGCCAATCGAGAACTGCTGGAAGCCGGCGGCGACGCGGCGTGAAATGCGAGCTTCGACAAACCACTTGCCGCCATCGCCCGCCCACTTGCGCATGACCAGCGGCTGGCGCAGCGTGAAGAATACCTTCCTGGCGACGGCCGCCTTGGCCTTGTCGACGAGCTGCGTAATGAACGCATCGAGGCGATCTACTTGGTAGCTGCCAGGCTTGTCACCCGGCACGGAAAACGATTCTTCGAGCATCACGGTGCGCTCGATCAAGTTTTCCACGCGCACCGAGACCTTGACCGAAGCACCCTGCATGTATTCGGGACGCGGCCCGCGGGTCGGACGCGCCTTGTTGGGCTTCTCGACCATCGAACGCACCGTCAATGGCTCCCAGTTGATCACGACCCGGTGCGAGGCGACCAGTTGGTGGCCAAGCTTCTCGCGTTGGGTGCGCTCGCTTTGCGCGCCGACCGTCACGCCAGCGCCACTGCTGACAATCTTGACGGCACCACTGCGACGCAGGTATTCACCGATCTTCGGCCCCTCAAACTTGCCCTTGCGGCGATCGAACGCGCGGCCGGGCCCATCCTCCTCGTAGCGTTCGTGCTGCCAGTTGCGCAGGTCGTTGTCGACCAGCTCGATGACCAGTTCGGACTCGAACTTCTGCAAGCTGGCGACCAGCGCCCGCACCGTCACTTCCCACATGCGGTCGTCGGCCTTGCCCTTCTTGGTCACTTCGTAGCTGCGAACAAAACCTCCAATCTGCTGCTGCACCCACTCGCGCTCGAGTTCGGATTTGCCATCGAAGAAGCCCTCCTGGTCGCCGTCCTTGCTCTCCGAAACAACCGACAGGCGACTGCGTAGCGACGGACCGCGCGCAACCTCGACTCCCTTGGCTTTGGCGACCGCGTCTTCAAGCGCCTGCGCCAGGGCCGCGCGATAGCTTGGCGCGCGCCCGAATCCCTCCCCCCACTGATCCTTGTCTTGCGCCGCGGGATTCTGAGCACCCACCGCAACAGCCGGTTTGGAGTCCTGGGCGGTGATCCCGGCAGCGAGAACAGACAAGAGTAGGATGGTCGTCTTCATGATGGTGGCCAGCGTAAAGGAGCCGTCGAGTGGCGCGGGGCGCGCAAGCGCAGGTCGTAGCCTACGGTTGCAGCGCATCATTGCGTAGGCGGTGCGGGTGGCAGCGAAGGCACCAGCAACCAGGCCTCACCGGATGCTGGAACGCTCACTCGTAGATTGTGTTGCAACCGCGGCAAGGCATTGCCGCGACCGTCGACAAACTCGACCTGCAGATCGTGTTCGCCCGGCGGCACGTCGGCGACAAGCACCTGAACCGTCGATGGTAAGGTCGGCCAGTGCCGGACATCGGCCGCCGTTGCGGTCAAGGCACTGAGGATCAGCAGCGCGCCGCCGGCGACCAGTTTCGCGTTGGCAGCATCGTTGTTGCCCTTGCGTCGACGGTCTTTCAGGCCATTCGTCAGCAGAATCGTGCCGGCGACGCCGGTGGATGTCTTGAAGACAGCTTTGCCCTTGCGAATGCCCTCCATGGCGGTGCCACCGAGCGTTCGCGCCTGGTAGTCGACATCACTGAGGATCGTCGACCGGCCCACGAAATTGCCATCGATCGAAACCTGGGCCGCCGCCGCGGGATGCCTCTGCGAACGAAACCGCGCCAGTTCTTCTTGGGAGCCATCGCCGTATTTCTCGGGGCCGAGCCCTACCGGAAACAGCAAGACCAGATTGCCCTTGGTCGGATTGGCCAGCAGCGGGTTGTTGCGCACCCCGAGCGAGTCGTGGGCAATCGCGAACTCATTGGCGACCCGGGCCTCCTCGAAGTAGCCATCCGCACCGGAGCCGCCGTAGAGCTTGCTCATGCGTCCGGCCATCCAAAACAACAGCGCGTTGTCCGCTTGGTATTTTTCGTCTGCAACTTCGGCGTCCATCAGGATGCCGCGCTTCAACGCCGCGCGCGCATTGTCTGGCTCGCCCTTCAACAGGTAGCAATACGCCAAATAGAAGGCGTTCATGGCCTTCTCGTAGGAGTCGCCTTTGTAAGTCTTGCTACTCTCGCTACCGACGACCGCCGCAGTCGCTTCGCTGCCACTGGTCGCCCATGTGCCCATGATCTGGGCGGCACTTTGGAAGGCCTGACGTGCCGCGTTGACATCTCCCATCGCCAGCTCGCACTGCCCCTTCACGTTCAATACGATCGCGAGGTTTTCGGCCGCGCCTTCGGCGGACTCCTTCTCGGCGAAATCCCGCACCGCGGCAAAATTGCCAGCGAGGAACTGGTTGACGGGCACGGCCGGCTGCGAAATGGCGCAGCTGGTGGCCGGGATTGCTGCCAGCAAGACTAGCAGCGAAGAACGCAGAGACGAGGAGCGTGGCACGGTGGGAGTTGCGTTATCGGGCTCAAGCGAACGTCGGGCTCAAACGAACTTCGGGCTCAAACGAACTTCGGGCGCAACACTACTGAGCCCTCGATACTACTGAGCCAGCAACGCTGCTGAGCCTCAACAGAACCACGAGCCCGATACTACTGAGCCCGATGGATCAGCGGTTGATGACGGACTTTTCAGACTCCGTCTTCATCTCGTAATCGTTGGTCCAGACCAATTCGCTCGTCACCAGGTCCGTCAGCTCGAACGTCACCAGGATGTAGGACGACTTCAGGCTGCCGGCGATGCGGTCGCGGCTCTTCATCGTGCCCTTCAGCACGAAGTCACTGCCGGCCACCTTGCGGTTGTTCTCGCCCGACACCTGACCGCGCTCCTTCATGCGCCGCTCAGCATCGACCAGATCGTTGGCGCTCGGCGAGCGGTCGATAATCTTGACCTGACCACGGAACGCCTTGAACAGGTCCGTGCGCAACTTGGTCAGGATCAGCGTCTTGTCGATGGTATCGGAGCTATCGTTGACCATCTCGTAGATGTAGAACGACGCCCGCGCGCCATCGCGCGCCGGAGCCAGGATGCCGTATTCCTTGATATCGGCCGCCATGCGGGTCGCCATCGTACGGATGTCCATGCTCTGCAGGCCCGTGCCGGTCACGGAGTCCGCCGCATCAGGATTGACGCGGGTGTCGCGGGTGCTGCCACAGGCGGTCAGGAGAAGGCCGAGCAGGCCAACGGTCACAGAGCGGATCAACATGAGTATTTGGGTTCGAGGTCTGCGGCCGAGCGAACCTTCTTGGCCCGAACCGCGCACGTAGATTCTGCCCGAAGCGCACGGTTCTGCGAAGTGTTCCGCCAGCATCTCGCGCGCAAACAAGAACAAGCATTGGCGGTCGGCTCATTGCCCCCATAAACTTGCCGTCGGTCGAACCGTGCCTGCATCCACTGTCCTAGTAATTCCTGCCTACTGTGAATCCGGACGCGTCGGCGACGTCGTGCGGGCCGTACACCGGCAGATCACGTTAGGCCAGATTCCCGCAATCGACATCCTGGTCGTCGACGACGGCAGCCCGGACAGCACGGCCATGGAGGCCGCAGCGGCCGGCGCCCGCGTCGTTCGCCACCCATTCAATCTCGGCTACGGCAGTGCCTTGCACTCGGGTTATTGCGTGGCCAAGCGCACCGGATACCAACGGGTCCTGCAGATGGACGCCGATGGTCAGCACGACCCGGCGATGCTGGGGCGCTTGATCCAAGCACTCGACGAAGGCGCGGACATCGCGCTGGGATCTCGCTACCTCGCAGCCGATGCGCCGCAGAGCAGCCTGTCTCGCCGTGTCGGCACGCGCTTGTTCTCGTGGATCGCGAGCCGCTGGATCGGCACGCGCATCACCGACCCGACCAGCGGCTTCCAAGGCCTGTCCGAGCGCGCTCTGGCCTCCGTCGTCAACGACGGCTTCCCCGAGGACTACCCCGACGCCGACGTGCTCGTGCAACACCATCGCGGTGGCCTGGTCGTGCGGGAAGTGTCGGTCATCATGCACGAGCGAATCGGCGGCTTGTCGATGCATCGCGGTGCGCGCATTGCTTACTACGGCTACAAGATGCTGCTAACGCTGATGATGATGCCGATCCGTCGCGCGACGCCCCTGCGCACTGCCGATTCCGTTGCGAGAATCTCATGATCGCGCTCATGCGAGACGTTGCTCTCCTCCGAGACCTCGAGCCGATGCACGAGCGCCAACAGATTGTCGCCATCGCTGGCGCCATCGCAATCGTGCTGCTCGTGTTCGAGTTGGTCCGCCGCCGCAAACTTCGCGAAGAATATTCGTGGGTCTGGATCGCGACGGCGGTTGCGATCTTTGTGCTGGCTGTCAACCAGAACCTGCTGATCACGCTGACTGGCTGGATCGGAGCCGCGAGCTCGGCATCGACGTTGTTCTTCGGCGCCATCATTTTCCTGATGGGACTAGCCGTGCAGTTCTCAATCCGCTTGAGCCGCCTGACCCACCGACAACGCACACTCGCCCAGCGACTGGCGCTGCTGGAAGAAGAACTGGTCGACGTGCGCAAGCAATCGCGCGGCGAACGCACGTCCTCCGCTGCTCAGAAGAGCAACAGCGAGGAAGTCGGCGTGAGGCGCGAAGTTTCGTGAGCCATACGGATTGCTGATTCACACAGTTCCATGAGCATCGATGCAGCTGACACGCTGGCCGATCAGGTCAAGCGCGAGTTCCGCCGCCGTCTGATCGAAGAGCAGCTGCCGCGGATCTCACGCTGCGCTGAACTACTAGGCGACGAACGAGTCTGGCAACGGCCATCGGACCACACCAATTCGGTTGGCAACCTGATGCTGCACCTCTGTGGCAACACCACCCAGTGGATCATGGCGCAGTTTACCGACCTCCAGGATCAGCGACTGCGGGAGGCGGAGTTCGCCGCGGCGGACGGGCTATCGGCGAGCGAACTATGCCAACGCTTGCATGAGGTCTACACGACCGCATGCGACACCGTCGACACCGTCACTGTCGATCAGCTGCTCGCGCCGCGAACCGTGCAGGGCTACGCCGAGACCGGGCTATCGGCGATCTTGCACGTGCTCGAACACACATCTGGCCACGCCGGCCAAATCTACGCGTGGACGAAGCAAGCCCTCGGCATCGACCTGAAGTTCTACGACCTGTAGCCGCAACTACGACCGGCGCCGCCGCAGGACCGCGACGAAGAAGCCATCACAACCGTGTTGGTCGGGGCGAACCGAAAGCCACGTGCCCGAGCCGTCGCAGATTGGACGCGCGACCGTGCCGCCGAGGATCTCAACCAACCGCACTTGCTCGAGCTCCGGCCGCCGCTGACACAGCCACTCGACCTGCCGTTCGTTTTCCGCCGGCAACAGCGAACAGGTTGCATACACCAATCGCGCCCCGGGACGCAGCCAGTCGGCCGCGCGCAACAGCAGGTCCTGCTGGGTCTGCTGCATGGCAGCAAAGCCCGGGGCATCGATGTTCCAACGGGCTTGCGGCCGACGCCGCCACGATCCGGTACCAGTGCACGGAGCATCGATCAGAATGCGATCCGCGTGGCGGGCAAACTGCGTCAGCGTCTGTTCTGCGCGCTTCGATCCGTCGACATGCAATGGCTGCACGTTGTGCGCGCCGGTGCGCGGCAACCGCTTCTGCAGGTCGCGAATGCGTGCCTCATGGATGTCGCTGGCCAGGATGACGCCTCGATTGCTGAGCATCGAGGCCAGGCCCAGCGTCTTGCCGCCACTACCACAACAGAGATCGAGCACCTTGCCGCCCGGCGGCGGCGCCGTCGCCAGGATGGCCAGTTGACTGGCCTCGTCTTGTTGCTCGAAGCAGCCGTCGAGAAACGCCTCTGTCTGGAACAAGTCGGCGTGACCAGTCACGTGCACTGCGGTGCTCGCGTAGCGGGCCGGAACGGCGTCGATGCCTTCCTCTACCAAGCGATCCAGCAGTTGTTCGCGCGAACCGCTGCGCAACGTATTGACCCGCAGCGTGCGCGGCGCAGCTTGCCCGAGCGCCTGCAGAACCGCATCGACATCGTCCCCGAACGCCTCGCGCAACGGTGCCACCAGCCAATCGGGAATCGAATGCGAAACGGCAAAGCGCTCCTTGGGGTCGGCGATCGCCTGCAAGCGGTTCTGCATCTCTTCCGCCGAAGGCAAGTAGTCCAGATCGGGTGGCCGCGAGTGCCCGGCCTCGACGAGGCTCGCCACCACCAGGTCGCGCGACCGCCCAGAGGAAAGCCGCGAGCGATCGTTGCCGAGCGCGAACTGAAGCCGTCGCTGCGCACCGATCACCCGTGTCGCCAACCTGACGATTTGCGCCAGTTCGTCACCGGATGCGGGGCGCAACTCCGGCATGCTCGCCATCACATGTGACGTGCCGCGCCGTTCCGCCAAGCACCTCTCGACGACCCTCGAGGCACTCGTGATGATGTTGCTGTCCGCTTCGTGCATCGAGTCGCTCACTTGTGGTAGGGGTGCCCGTCGATGACCGTCGCGGCGCGATACAACTGCTCTACGAACATCACGCGGACCAGGCCGTGCGGCATGACCATGCGCGACAACGACAGTCGCTTGGCCGCTTCGCGACGAAACTCCGGATCGAGGCCATCGGCACCACCGATGACGAACGCGAGGTCTCGGCCCACTTGCTGCCAACTCTCGATTTGCTCGGCGAAGCGCTCCGTCGACCACGAATCGCCACGTTCGTCCAGGGCCACCACGATCGCGCCCTTCGGCACGGCACTGCGCAGGCGCGCCGCTTCCGCAGCCTGCACGCGCTCGGTCGTCTGGCCACTTGTGCGCGCCTCCGGTTTGATCTCTTGCAGCTGAAACTGCCAGGCGCGCGGCAAACGCTTCTCATACTCGGCACAGCCTTCGACCACCCAACTCGGCTGGCGCTGCGACACGGTCAACAAACGAACCTTCATGAGTTGTCTCCGCCATCGAGTTCGCGCTCGCCGAACAGCCATTGCTCCCGGTTGGGCCGACGGAACGGGCTCGGCACCACCTCTGGCAGTGGCGCCGTCATGCCGAGCTTCTTCGCGGTCTTCGCAAACAAGTCCGCCATCAATTGGTAGCGTGCGCCTTCGCCCCGCATCCGCGAACCAAAGCGGGCATCGTTGCTACAGCCACCGCGCATCGCCTGGATCAGGGACATGACCTTGGCAGCGCGCAGCGGAAACGCCGCCTGCAATCGTTCCGTAAACACCTGTTCGACCTCGCTGGGCAGCCGCAGCAAGACATGGAATGCTTGGGTCGCGCCAGCATCACGCGCCGCCGCCAAGATTGCAGGGATCTGGTGATCATTGAGTCCGGGGATCAACGGCGAAACACTCACGCCGACCGGCACGCCAGCATCAGCCAACCGCCGCATCGCTCGCAAGCGCCGTTCTGGTAGCGCCACAAATGGCTCGATCGCGCGCGAGTCCTTGGCGTCGGCGAACGGCACGCTGACGAACACCGTCGCCGCCTGGTGCTCCGCCAACTTCGCCAATAGATCGACGTCGCGCTCGACCAGCGCCCCCTTGGTGATGATGCCCACGGGCTGGCGAAACTCGAGGCAGACCTGCAAGCACTGCCGCGTCAGACCGTAGCTGGCCTCGAGCGGCTGATAGCAATCGGTAACGCCCGAAAACACCACGTTCTCCCCACGCCAAGACGGCCGCATGAACTTGGCACGCAGCAACGCCGCGGCGTTGGTCTTGACGATCAGATTGCGTTCGAAGTCGGTGCCGGCACCAAATCCCAGATACTGATGCGTTGGCCGCGCGTAGCAGTAGGCGCAGCCATGGAAGCACCCGCGATAGGGGTTAACGGACCAACGGAACGGAATATCCGGGCTCTGATTCTCCGCAACGATCGACTTCGCCTGTTCCTCGTAGACGTGCAGATCCGCCGCCGGAGCGACACCGAGCAACTCGGTATGGCTTGAAGACCAGGGGTTCGGAGGATTGGCGACTGGGCGCATGGGGATGGCTAGGATGACAGCCATGCTAAGGGTCCTGTTGAGTGTGGCGAGTCTCGCTTTGTTGGCAACGGCGCAAACCGAGGAACGCGTCGTCGCGGTGCGTTCGCTGCAACCCTACCTGCAGCCAAGCTTGCAATCCGCCGCGGCGATCGACTCGGCGCTGCCATCGAATGAGAGCAGTGTCGGCCGCGATGCCACGCTGCGAGGGTCCGCCAGAGCCAAGACGGAATGGCTGATCGATCTGCTCAATGCACGGCACAAGAAGAACATCGAGGGCGGCCAACTGATCCTCGCAGTCGACGAGGATGCGCGGGTCGCACTGCATGGCACCAAGGGCGCCGTCAATTCTTGCCTCGCGGATATCGACTCGATCGCCGGCACCCTGGCCCGCAGCATCGAAGTCTCGGTCTATCAACTAGCGGCAGCTGACGGCAAATTGCCACCGGCCTTCATCGACGGCAAGTCCCTGCAGACGGCACTCGCCACGACCCCACCACTGTGGTCGGCGCGCGCCGTCACCCGTCCCGGCGGCAGCGTCAAACTTGGCGATGTTCGTTGGACCGCCTACGTGCGCGACCACGACTCCGAAGTAGCAGAGGACAGCGCGATCCTCGACCCGCAGGTCGACCACCTGTTCCGAGGCACGCGGGTCGCATTGACCGTGCATGCGCTTCCCAACGAAGAGCTGCTCATGCACGGTTCGTGGCTGACCAGTGACAGCATCGAGTTGAGTGAGACCAGCATCGGCAAAGACCAGGCCATGGTGGACCTGCCCAACAACCGCACTGCGCACATTTCGTTTGGCGGCCGAGTCAACAACGGCGGCGGATTGGTCGTATCCGCGCACCGCGAAGGCAAAGAAGGCATGTCGTTCGTCTACGTGGTGCGAGCCCGCTACCTGTCGCCGCAACCGCAGCGGGCCAACAACCTGTTTGTGTTCCCAGCAACCGCATGGGCGGACAGCACGCGCACTGGCTGGCCGATGCGCGCCGCGTGGTTCATCGGCCTGGATGACGACGACAGTCACCCGCTGCTCGACGAAATGCCGGTGCTGTCGCCGCGGGATTTGGGCTCGTTCCTAACGCCACAAGCCGAAGGCATGGCGCTGATGGCCGGCAGCACGTTGGTCATCAACGACAACGCCGCGGTTTGCGCTCGCGCCGAGGCCGCGCTGCAACAACTGGTCGACGCGCAGCTCCACCAAGCAGAACTGCGCGTGACCCAGACCTCGACGAACGGCCACATTGCCACCCACATCGTGCAACCAGTGCTGGCGAACATGCAGGCAGAAGCCTTCATCGGCACCGAGCGCGCCGTCGTTGGCGACTACAGCGTAGAGATCGCCACGGACTCCGCATCCAGCAACCCCAACGTGAGGGTGATCCGCTCCGGTGTCTGGTCGCGCCTCACCGGCCACGCAATGGCGCGCAGCTGGAACGTCGAAGGGCTGTGGCGCTCCGCGAAGCAATTGCCAGCGCGCTATCGCGTACAAAGCGCCAAGCCAGCGATCAACATGCAGCTGCCCGACTACAAGAGCGCGACGTGGCCGTGGGACGGCCCGATGCCGCTCAACAGCGAACAGGTGCTTGCGCCGCACTTCAGCGTGCAAGTCAAAACGCAGTAGGAATTTGGCCGGGCCGGCAGGATGCCTATCGGCACGAGGCCAGTGCTGGGCCAAAGGAGTGAATCCGTCGGCACCAATCGACGGGCACCATTCGCCAGGCACCTTTCGTCAGGCACCATTCGCAAGGCCGAATTCGCCGGGCCCAATTCGCCGTCCGCAATCAGGCTAGCACGCGCAGCAAGAACGCCCGCACCGTCTGGATCTCTTCGAGGTTGACGCTGTGCGGGATCGGGTATGAGTGGAACTCAACCGGATAGCCGCGGCGCTGCAATTCCTCGCGCGCCGCTTCGCCACGTTCGATCGGCACCATCGGATCGAGGCTACCGTGCGCCTGTAGGATCGGCACATCCTTGTTGGCGGCGGACGCCTCCGCGTCGAGCGATTCGGCGACCACCATGTAGGTCGACAACGCGATCACTCCGGCGAGCCGTTGTTCGTTGCGCAGCCCCTGGAACAGCGCCACCGCCCCGCCCTGCGAGAAGCCCGCCAGCACGATGCGATGCCACGGCACGCCGCGATCGTGCTCAGCCTGCATCAGCGCAACCACCTGAGCGGCCGAACGGCGCACGCCTCGCTCATCGTGGTGACGCTGCAAGTCGACTTCCGAGATATCGTACCAGGCTGGCATCACCATGCCGCCGTTCAGCGTGACCGGGATCGACGGAGCGTGCGGCAATACGAAGCGAACCCCAAGCTCGTCCGGCAACGCCAGCTCCGGCACGATCGCGGCGAAGTCGTGGCCATCGGCACCGAGGCCATGCAGCCAGACGATGGACGCGCGCACGGGACCCTTGGGGTCAATGGTAACGGCAGGCAACAACTCAGACATGGCCGCGATCGTGCGGCGATCGACGCGTCTCGACAAGCGAAGTTCTGTTCGTTTTCGTCTCACTCTGGGGCGCACGAGCGCAGCACCTCCAGCATCGCGCGGGTGCACCCGAAGAGCAGAGTCAGAGGAGATATGCGCCGATCCATCATGATTCTGAGTTGCCTGGCCCTGTCCGCCTGCGGCCCAAAGAGCAACTTCCACGACTACACGACGCCTGAGCGTGCGGCTCGCAGCTTCATCGAAGCCGGCCGCGTCGGCGACACGAGCAGCGTGCGCCAGTCGGTAGTCGCCGCCGAACGCGAGTCGTGCGGCAACGTCGACTACAAGGATCTCGGCGAATACTCGATCACGCTCGACCGGCTGATCGAGGGGGAACGCGCCGTGGTCATCATGGCAAGCGGCAAACTGCAAACACCGCTTGCGTGCCGCATGGAGCAGGGCGAGTGGAAGGTTTCCATCCGCGGCACGCTCGAGTGCATGCAGAAGCAGATGGAAGACCTGATGGCGTCGGCTCCGCGCTAGCGCGAAGCGCTGCCGCTTCGCCGCCCGCGCGACTACTTCGCGCGCAGGTAGCGGATCGCGATGACCTGAGTATTCTCTTCGCCGATCGGCAGGTCGTGCACTTCGAGCAGCAACTCGTCGGCGCTGACGAATCGCCACACGTAGCGAACCATCTTGTCATGTTCGCCGGTCAGGTATTCATCGAGGGTGCCATACGTAATCAGCGCCTTGCCATCTGGCGTCAGGTCTCCTTCGGAGTGGTTCATGGCCGTATCCATGCTGGATACGCGCGTATCTACGTAGCTCTGCTTCAGGTTGTCGTAGCCGAGCCAACCGTAGGTCGACATGGGCTGGCCCATCATTGTGCCGGTCATCGTCGACTTGAGCCATCGACCTTCGACCAGCCAGGTCCATTCGCACTGCCCCTTCTCGGCAGGCGTCTTCTGGCCGCCCATGACGAAGTGCGTTTCGGTATTCCACTTGCCCAGAAAGCGCTTCAGCAGTTCGTGGTGCTTGCCCGGCTTGGTGAACTTCTCGGCCTTCTTCATCATCTCCGCAATCTGCTGCGGATCTTGCGGCAGGGCCGACGGCGCGGTGCCGACGGGCAGGAAGGCGAACGAACCGGCGAGAGCAGACGTGATCAGGAGGAGCTTCATTGTGGTCTTTGGGTTGTGGCTGGCGACGTCGTGGCTTGCGAACCGATGGCTTGCGACGCTGTGGATTGGGATTGATGCAGTTGGCTGAGCACGAAGTATCGCTTCGTCATGCAGCCGGGAAGTTCGTTGAGCGAGGCGACCCCGAAAGGCAACTGGCTGATCGCGGCCGAAGTCAGCGGGATCGAACACAACAGCAGCAAAGCGCACGCCGCAACCGAGGCCACCGCGAGCGTGCCGCGTCGCCGGCCAGCAGCACGCATCGCCGTCACTCGCTGCAAGACTTCGGCAGGCAGTCGCACGAATGCGGGCGCAGCGGCAGGTTGCTCGAGTTCGATCACTCGCGCGGCCAACGTTTTGCAATATGCAGAACGACCGCCAAGAACGTCGGTCACCAAACGATCACAACCGACCTCGCGCAAGAAGGCGAAGCGCCGCGCGGCGAGCCAGGCCGTTGGGTGGAACCACCACGAGCACAACAACGACCGCATGCACCAGGCACGCAGAGCATCGCGGCGCTTCACGTGGCCGAACTCGTGCAGCAAGGTGTGTTCGAGAACTTGACCATCGGCCGAGTTCGCCGTCGCCGCATCCAATAGCACAACAGGGCGAACCACTCCCAGCACGCAAGCACCCGGAATGCTCGCCGACATCATCACGCGCGGAATGCGCCGCAGCTTCATGCGCTGCGAAACGGTGGCAACCATCGCGTCGAGATGCAGGGGCAAAGGTTGCGCCTGCGCCAGCAAACGTGTTCGCAGTCGACGAGAGCCAATCGCAAAGTTCATCGCGACAAGCAACGCCCCCACTGCCCAGGCTACGAACAACCAAAACGGCAACGTCGCCGTGACCGCGCCATGCAGCGGCACGGCCAGCGGGGCCGCCCCGGCGACATGCACTGGCGACCCCAACGCCGGCGGCAACAACAGTTCCAACACGACCACCGCCCAGACAACGCGGCGCGGACTCGTCCAAGCCAGCCGCGCGAAGATGCGATCGATCAGCAACGCGACCAGCAGCAACGGCAGGTTCTGCAAACTGCCGAGCACCACGAGATCCCACCATGCGGCGAGCAGGTCGTTCATTGCGCCTCATCCTCGTCGAGGTCGCGCAACGTGCGCCGCAACTCTTCACGGTCGCGCTTGTTCAGCTTTTCATCCTTGGCCAGATGGTGCAGCAACCCGCCGATCGTGCCATCGAACGCGCGGTCAAGCAGCGAACGGAACGCCGTGCGGGTCGCCTTCTCTTTGCTGACCAACGGCCGGAACCAATCGGTCTTGCCGCGACGCTCGCTGGCGACGGCTTGCTTGTCCTGCAACCGCGTCAAAAACGTCTTGACCGTGGTGTAGGCCCAGTCCACCTCACCGGCGACCCGGTCAAGCACGTCACGCGCCGTCGCCGGGGCCTCTGCCCACAGCGCCCGCATGACAATCCATTCGGAGTCACTGAGCCTCATGGCTTCGATCTACTACACTTGTAGTTTTCAGTCAAGAGCAGGTTTCGAACTCAGCGGCAGGCAGCAATTCTTGCCCGCGGCACTATGGCCCGCGCCCCTTGGATCCCACGGCATTCGGGGCTCGCGGCTAAGGGGGCTCGCAGCGACGGGACTAGCCGAATTGGGGTCCGCGGCGCTGGCCTCGAATCCCGCCGTACGTGCGGCTTCCCAGGGAACAGGCCGCGGGCGCCCCGGTGCGGTTTGTCGCCATGTCCGCTGACTGACGACTTGCCGGGCCGGGCCGACAACCACCTCTACGCGCCTTGCAACAAGGCACCTGCAGCTGCTGCTGGTCGCCCCGAGGTTCGTCATGAGCGCCTTCGCACCGCGGAATCCACGCCACGACAACTGGCTCGCCACAACGACCACACCCCCTGCGTGAAGTGCGTTCTCTCGGCATGGCGCGGCACCTCCGACCCAGGGAACCTCGCTGCCTGCTACGTCGCGAAGCACGCTGAACGGCGCGCCCACGGCAACTGCGCGCCTGCTGGTGCGCGCCAACAATCCATCGAGCCAGCAACACCGAATGCGATTGTGATCGGCCCGGGACCTCTTGGCCCGTAAGCTCCCCGCCATGCACCTCCCCCACGCATTTGGCGCAGGCCGCCGTTCATGAGCACCGATTTCGCTTCACTGGGCGTCTCCCCAACCATCCTGAAGGCTTTGGCTGCCAAGGGTTACGAAACACCCACGCCGATCCAAGCAGGCTCGATCCCGCACCTGCTCGACGGCGCCGACCTGCTCGGCATCGCGCAAACCGGCACCGGCAAGACCGCCGCGTTCGCAATCCCGATGCTGCAGATTCTGCACGAAGAGAACGAGCGGCCGCGCCCGACCATGCCGCGCGCATTGGTCATGGCCCCGACGCGCGAACTCGCCATCCAAATCAAGGATGCGTGCATTGAATACGGCACCGGCCTGGGACTGAAGGTTGCGATCGTCTTCGGCGGCGTTGGCCAGACCCCGCAAGTGAAGGCACTGAAAGCCGGCGTCGACATCCTGATTGCGACGCCTGGTCGCTTGCTGGACTTGATGTCGCAGGGCCACTGCAAATTGTCTGACGTCGACATCCTGGTGCTCGACGAAGCCGACCGCATGCTCGACATGGGCTTCTTGCCGGACGTGCGACGCATCATGCAGAAGTTGCCTCGCGATCGACAGTCGCTGCTGTTCTCGGCGACGATGCCGAAAGACATCACGGCGCTCGCCAACAAGATCCTCTACGAACCGGTTCGAGTCGAAGTCACGCCGCCAGCGGCGACCGCCGACCGCGTCGAGCAATCGATCTACCACGTACAGAAGGCGCGCAAGCGTGACCTGCTGGTCAAGCTGCTCGAAGATCCGGATTTCAGTCGCACGCTCGTCTTCACACGGACCAAGCACGGCGCCGACCGGGTCGTTCGTCACTTGGTCAAGCAGCAGATTGCCAGTCACGCGATCCACGGCAACAAGTCCCAAGGCGCACGTGAACGCGCCCTCGGTGAGTTCCGCAGCGGCAAGGCGACGGTGTTGGTCGCAACCGACATCGCAGCGCGCGGAATCGACGTTCCCGAGATCACCCACGTGATCAACTTTGACCTGCCCAACATTCCCGAGAGCTACGTGCACCGCATCGGTCGCACGGCGCGCGCTGGCCGAGCAGGCATCGCGATTTCGTTCTGCGATGAAGGCGAGAACGAATACCTGCGCGACATCCAGAAGCTGATCAAGCAACGCATTCCGACCAAGCGAATGCAGGACGCCGGCAAGGCTTCGGGCAAGCCCGAGCGCGAGCAAGAACAAGACGAGCCGCAAGAACGGGAACGCGAAGCGAACGGCGAACGCCAGCGGTTGCGTCCCGATCCACGGCACGCGCCGGGCCCCTACGCCAACTCCGACGAGGTTCGAGATCGGCCGCCACGACGCCGCCCCACCGACACCGTCTCCGGTCGCCGCCGTGGCGAAGCCCGCCCCGGTGGCCACACCGTCAAGAAGCAGAGCAAGAAGGGTGCGCACCAGAAGGAGCAGCACCCGAGCTCCGGCGGCAAGGCCAGTGGTGGCAAGGCCGGCGGTGCAAAGCGCGGGCCAGCACCGCGATCTGGCGCGGGCAAGAAGGTGGCCAAGAAGGCCAGCAAGCGCCCCTCGCAAGGCCGCCGCTAGAGGCCCGGCCGAAAAGCCACGCACAACGCCTGCGGCGGCCTCGCCGCACTTGGCGGCCCACGAGAGCCTCGCCGAATC
>CAXBFC010000143.1:0-17189 GCA_963974725.1 uncultured bacterium
AGAAGTCCGTTAGTACTGTGCCAGGCACAGAAGTAACTTCGTTAGCGACCGACTTACCGAATCTGTGGTTTGAACCAGGTACGGTACGCAGATTTCTAGCGCAGGATCCCTAGCGCAGGGCTCCCTCGAGGGCGGTTGAGGCGTCGGTGCGTTCGTCGCGGTACTTGACGATCATCGGGGCTGAGACCTGCAGGCCGCGTTCTTTGGCGAACTCGCCGCTGGCTGGGCGGGTGCCGGGCACGACTACGGCGCCGGCGGGGACTTCACCGCGGCGTTCGATGCCGTGGACCAGGTCGTAGACGTTGGTGGCTGCGGTGAGGGTGACGCCGGTGGCTAGCACGGCGCGTTCGCGGACGACGAAGCCTTCGAAGACGCCGCAGAGCGCGCCGACGAAGACGTTGTCTTCGATGATGACGGGGCTGGCGTTGATCGGTTCGAGCACGCCGCCAATCTGGGCGCTGGCGCTGAGGTGCACGTTCTTGCCGACTTGGGCGCACGAGCCGACGAGGGCGTGGCTGTCGACCATGGTGCCGGAGTCGACGTAGGCGCCGACGTTGATGTAGGCCGGGGGCATGATGACGACTCCCGAGGACACGTAGGCACCGCGGCGAACGGAGGTGCCGCCGGGCACGATGCGCACGCTGTCTGATTGTTCAAACGAACGGGCAGGGTACGACTCCTTGTCGAAGAAGGGGGGCTGGCCGAGGGGGCCTTGGCGCACGACGTCGGAGTTCTTGAAGCCTTCGAGGATGGCGCGTTTGACCCACAGCACCGCGTGCCAGTTGCCGTCGGCGCCGCGCTCGGCGGCTCGGATGCGGCCCGACTCGAGGCCGCGCAGCAGTTGCTCGTGGCTTTGCTTCCAGTCCGCCTTGTTGGCGGCGAGGTCATCGCGTTCGTAAAACGCCTGCAGTTGTTCTTCAGACATGGATCGTGAGGCTTCGGGTTTGTTGCAGGGCTGGGCGTAGCGCGATGCGGGTGGCTTCGGTCGCCGACAACAGGGGTAGGCGCGGTGCCGAGTAGGCCATGCCGGCGAGTGCCAGTGCGGCCTTGATCGGGATGGGATTGGGTTCGAGGTTGAGCGCTTCGAACAGCGGCTGCAAGGTTGCTTGCTGCTGTTGTGCAGCTTCGAGGTCGGAGGCGCGTGCCGCCATCAGCAGTTCGCGCATCAAGCCGGGAACGACGTTGCCAGCTACCGAGACGATGCCGTGGCCGCCGACCGCGATGGTCGGCAGCAGCAGCGCGTCGTCGCCGCCGAGCAGCGTTTTGCCCTCGGGCAGGTCGTGCGCGATCTGTGAAATCTGCACCAGGTCGTTGGACGATTCCTTGAGACCGACGACGGATGGAATGCGCCATAGTTCGCGCACGGTCGCCGGCGTCATGTTGACACCGGTGCGGCCCGGCACGTTGTAGGCGATCAGTGGCAGGTCGGGCACGGCTTCCGCGATGGCGGCGAAGTGCGCGACGATGCCGGCTTGGGTCGGTTTGGTGTAGGGCGGCACGGCGATCAGTGCCGCATGAGCACCACTGTCCTTGGCGGTCTTGGTCCACGTGCATGTGGATGCCGTTGCCGAAGTGCCGGTGCCGACGATCAACTTGGCGTCGCCGCGGTGCTCGTCGACGATCGCGACCACACGTTGCCGCTCACCTTCGTCAAGCATTGCCGCTTCGCCGGTCGAGCCGAGCGCGACCAGGAAATCGGCGCCGCCGTCGACGACGTGCTGCACGAGGCGCACCAGGCCGGCTTCGTCGATGGCGCCTTCCGGCAAGAACGGCGTGATCAGCGCGACGCCAAAGCCATTGCCAAACAGGTTGCTACTGTCGTTCATCGTTCTCCTCCCGAAAGTCCAGTGAACAGTGGATCCAGCACACTCGCCGACACGTCGTCCATTGAGAACACGCCGGTCTTGCCTTGGATCCAGTTAGCCGCGGTCAAGGCACCGTCGGCGAATGCCATGGGGCTGCGCGCAGTGTGGCGCAGTTCGAGCACTTCGGCGGGGGCGTCGATGCCCACGCGGTGCTCGCTGTAGGTGTGGCCGGAACGCATCACGGCGACACTGAGTTGGTTGGGCTCGACCGGCCCGCCGATCTTCCACGACTCTTTGCGCGCGCAGCCTTCGAGCATTGTTGCCGCGAGTAGCTTGGCCGTACCCGACGGCGCATCGTGCTTCTTGGCTTGGTGGTGCTCGACGATGTAGGGGTCGAGCAGCTCGTCGCGCGATGAGAAGCGCGCCATGATCATCGTCATGCGCCGCAGTAGGGCGACGCCGAGTGAGAAGTTGGGCGCCGTGACCACGCCGATTTGATCGCCGACCCGTTCTGCCAGATCGGGAACGTCCCAGCCGGTGCTGCCGATGATCAACGGCACCTTGTTGGCCAACGCCCAGTCGAGCCGCGCGGTCACCTGCGAGCCGCTGGATGCCTCGATGATGGCGTCGACGGCCGTGCTCGGTGGGTCGTCGCGCGTGACTTGCCAGGCGAGTTGCGGGCCGAGGTGTTCGGCGATCGCTTGGCCGAGGCGGCCGGCTCCGAACAGTCCGATGCGAATAGGGGCGGTCATCCGTTGCTCTCCTCGATGGCGGCGGGCGCCTTTGCGGTGGTGGTGTCGCCGAAAAACTCTTCGTGCAGCCGACGCAGGGCGGCGTCTTGCTCGATGCTGCGCACCACGAAGGACAGGTTGCGGCTGTTGCCGCCGTAGCTGACCATCTGTGGCTTGATCGGGTAGAGCGCGCGGCAGGCGCGTTCGAGCACCCGATCCGTGTGTTGCAGGCCGTCGCCGATCGCTGCGACGATGGCGCAGTCGGTCATCGTCTCGACGTGCGCATGGCCATCCAGTGCTGCGATCAGGCGCGCGATTGGTGCGTCGGCTTCTACCGTGCAAGCGACCGACACTTCGGCGGTGGTGACGAGGTCGACTGGGATGTCTAGCTCGCCGAACACTTCGAACAGTCGCGCCAGGTAGCCACTCGCATCGAGCATGCGGCGACTGGTCATCGTCAGCACGGTGATCGGGCCACGCGATGCCAACGCGGCGATACCGGGCACGTTCTCGGGGTTCTCGTGATCGATTCGCGTGAACGAACCGTCGGGCCGCATCGTGTGGCGAACCGTGACCGGGATGCCCTTGTCGACGACCGGCTGGATCGTCGACGGATGCAGAACGCGTGCCCCAAAGGCTGCGAGTTCGGCCGCCTCTTCGGGGCTCAGGTGGGTGATCGGTTGGGCTTCGCTGACGACCCGCGGATCCGCGGTCAGCACGCCTTCGACATCGGTCCAGATCTGCAGCTCCTCGCCGCCAAGTGCCGCACACAGAAGTGCTGCCGACCAGTCACTGCCACCGCGGCCGAGTGTCGTGGTCGTGCCATCCGGCGCCGAACCGACGAAGCCTTGGGTCACCACGATGATGCCGTGCGCCAAGCTTGGTCCGATGTTCTGGTGGGCGCGTTGCAGGATATGGCCACGCATCGGCTTGGCTTTGCCATACGCATCGTTGGTGCGAATGACATCGCGGGCATCGACGGTGAGCACTTGCTTGCCTTGTTGGTGCAGGTGTTCGCTGAGCACCAGCGTCGCAATGCGTTCGCCGTGGGCGATCAGGGCGTCGGTGGTGCGGGCAGTCAGGATTGCATCTGGAGCGCGATCCGCGGTGCGACTGATGCCTTTGACGAGCAGTTCGCAATCGCTGCGCAGTTGCGCGAGTGCCACAGCGACTGCAGTTGGATCTTGCAGCAATTCATCGATGACCGCCTGCGCGTTTGCAAAGATGTCCGCGAGGATCTTCAGCGCGTCCGTGCTGTGGCCGGCGCCGGCTGCATCGGCGGTCGCCAGTAGCTGATTGGTCGTGTCACCCATCGCGGACAACACGACACACGGGGCTTCCTTCGCGTGCGTAATGCGCGCCGCGACTTGTTGCAGGCGGGCAGCCGTCGCGAGCGATGAACCACCAAACTTCATGATGATCATCCGGCGCGCCCCTCCAAGAAGGTCGTAGCCAGCGCAATCAGTAGTTCGCAGCCAGTGTTCATTTCGGTGCCGGTGATGTGTTCGTCGAGCGTGTGGGCAACCTTGATCGTGCCCGGGCCGCAAAGTGCGACGCGTTGGCCGCCGACCAGTTGCCGCATGCGCGGTGCATCGCTGCCGAAAGGCACGACGGCGTGTTCGAACCCTGGCACGCGCGTGAACACTTCGGGTGGGGTGAACGACAGTTGCTCAAGCAGTCCTTCTTTGGGCGTCAGTGCGCGCGCGCGGTGTTCAAACGACGAATCGCGGATCGAACGCACGAACAGCTGCGCGTTTGCCTTGGCGGGAATGATGTTGGGTGCGGCACCGCCGTGGATCAGGCCTAGGTTCCAGATCTCCGGGCCGAGGTCCGGGTCGACTTCGGTTTGCAGCTCACGCAGGTCGTGCAGCCATTGCATCAACGGCCAGATCGCAGAGTGGCCGAGTTCTGGCATGCCGGAGTGCGCCGCCTTGCCCTTGGTTGAAAGCTGCAATTGCAACGATCCGCGTTGGCCGGTAGCGAGCTTGTTCTCGGTGGGCTCGCCGTTGATCACGGCAACGCATTCCCGCAGGCTGGACGTCAGATCGCCAGCGGCGTTGGCGCCGATGCTGTCGGTTTCTTCGCCGACCACACCAAGCCAAGCGAGATCGGTGTGTCCTTGTTCGAGCAAGGCTTGGATCGTCGCGAGTTGCGCGACGATCTGTCCCTTCGCGTCGCAGGTGCCGCGACCGGATAGCAGATCGCCCGAGCGCTTCGGTGGCAAGAACGGCGGCACCGTGTCGAGGTGCGTCGAAAACAGCAGCTTCGGTTTGCCCCACGTCGCCAGCACATTGTGACGCTTTGGCTCGACTTGCTGCAGTTGCACTTCGGCACCGAGGTCCAAAAGCTCGCTGCGCAGCGCCGGCAGGCCGGTGTCTTCACGTCCGGTGGTCGTGTCGAATTTGCACAGCGCCTCAGTACGGTCGAGCAACCAGCTGGTGCGGTCGATGGCGGGGTGGCCTTCGGTCGAAGGCTTGCCATTGGCAGGGCTCCCACTGGTAGGGCTCTGGGCGGAGGAACCAGGATCGGATGCGGTCATCGTAAGTCGGTGTCGGGCGTGGCTGTTGATACAAGCCGCCTTAGGAACACCGAGAAACCAACATGCCGGACGCACATCAGCCTCTGGCCCTCCGCATCGCGCCAAGCGAGATGCGACAACCACGAGGGAATTAGTCCTCGCAGCCAACCACGGGCACGTTCGGTCGTGCCAAGGCTTCGGCGACCGTCGCCTTTCGCTGATGCTCGTCACGGGCTCCGAAGCCCTGACATCAGTTACTGATCGCGGCCGCTCCTCCAGCGGTGAATGCAGGATGATGTGCAAGGAGCGCTCCGTCAATGGGGCAGCTGCCACTTTGTTGCTAACACAGGGGAAGACAATGGCGTCAGAATGGGGTCATGCAGTTCGTTCTGGCGATGGCCCTTCTCCTTGGTGCCTCCGTGGCGCAGGCCGTCGAGGTGCCTTCGACCGGCTTGGCGACCCGCCGGTTGGCCGAGGTCATTGGCGGCGAAGAACACGTCTCCGTGGCGCCCGATGGCTCGGCTGTGGCTGTCGTCGATCACGACAAGTTGGTCGCCCGGATCGTCGATGCCAACACGGGCAACGTGCTCGAGTCGGCGCACTTGGGTTCGGTTGCGGCGATTGCCTTGCTGTCTCACGGCCGCGGTTACTGGCTTGGTTTGACCGACGGTTCGGTGGTGCATGTGCCCAAAGCCGGTGACGAACGCTCGTTCGTTGCAATCGATGGCAAACTGATCGACGGCTTGCAGTGTGTCGCCGGCAACGTCGCCTGGTCGTCTTCGAAGGCCGACCGCGGCGGCGTGCTCGATGCGCGCAACGGGGCGGAGCGCTTTGCGATCGCGTGCCCATTCGGTGGCTACCGCTTGCCGCGCCTGTTCTTGTCGCGCGATGCTCGGCACGCCGTTCACTACGCCAAAGATCCGGCACGTGGTGGCTGTCGCATGCTGGTCTTGCGTGATGCGATGACTGGCAAGCAGCTGGGCACTGCCAACAGCTACGTGTCGCACCGCAACCGCAGCCATGTCTTCGGGCTCGATTCTGTGTTCACCGTTGCGCGCAAGCAGAGCGCTTGGCACCTGCACCGATTGGATCTGGTCGATTGGCAGAATTACGTCATCGATGACGACGTGCGCGGCAAGCACTTCGTCGACTTGTTCCTCTCGCCGAGCGCGCGCTACTTGCTCGAAGGCGACTTCGAAGATGACGGGGCCGTTCTCTACCACCTGGCCGAGGGCGGCGCCCACAAGTCGGTTTTGGGCAAGAAGTCGCTGCCGGTTGGGTTCTTGGGGGCGGGCAAGTTTGGCGAAGAGCTCGCGCTGACGACTAGCGACACGTCGCGGTTGGGATTGCGCGCGTGGTCGACCAAGACGGGTGAACTGTTCGCCGCGTTGCCGTGTGGCAAAGGCAAGCGCATTACGCAGGCTGGCTCGTTGCTGGGCGGCAAGGCGATGTGGTTTCAATGGTGGGTGGCTGCCAAGGGCACCACGATCGTCAGGCACCTCGAAGTCGTTGTGCTCGGCCGGTGAAGTGTAGATTTACGTGTCAGTGACTGTGGCCAACTGGCTGAATCGGTGCCAATTCAGCGTTAGCCTGTCGGCCGAGCCACTCGCCATGTCCAAATCCTACTTCGCCGTTGTCGCCGTCATGGCGTTCGCAGGCGTGCTCGTCGCGCAGCGTCCCGTCGTCACCGTTGGCGGCACCAATCCGAATCACCCGGACTTGCCGCAAGCGATCGCTGCCGCGGCGCCCGGTTCGATTGTCGAAGTGCGCCCCGGCACCTACACCGGGTTCACCTGTCAAAAGGCGCTGCGCATCGTCATGTCTGGTGCGACCGTGCTGCCGCCCGCTGGTGCCAACTACACGATCAACCTGCAAAACATCGTTGGCGCCGATCCGTTCGTGATCAAGGGCATGTCGACGTTGATTGGGCCAGGTGCACTTGGCGCGATGCGCATCAGTAATGTGATGGCGCCGATCATCATTGAGAAGGTGACGATGGTCGGTGGGCCGCAGCAGACGGCACTGGAAGTCTTCAACACCGGCTCGGTGCACCTCGCACGCTTGATCTTGCTCGGCTATCCGGCTCTTCAGGCGCAGTTCTGCAACTTGATCAGCAACGAAAACCTGTTCGGCAATGCCGTCGGTCCTGGCGCGATCATCTCCGATGCGTCGATGGAGTCGGCGCGCTCGGTCTACGTTGGCACCGGGCAACCGGCGCTGCGAATCTTTGATACTGTCGCAAGGCTGTCGAGTGATGGCACGGGCGGCATGTATGTGACCGGCACGCCGGTCGTGCCTGTGAGTTCGTTCGAAGCCGTCGATAGTGAAGTCTACTGGAACCCGACCTCGTTC
The DNA here is from genome assembly GCA_963974725.1 of uncultured bacterium. Taxonomy (GTDB): domain Bacteria; phylum Planctomycetota; class UBA1135; order UBA1135; family UBA2386. Next base: position 7,407 of record CAXBFC010000143.1, read on the forward strand.
CTGTTGGCGCCGGCGAACGGTGCACCTGGCTTCTTGTCCCAAACCACGGTTGAAGTGATTGAAGAAGTGCCGATGCTCAACGCCGGCCCCGCCGTGCTGGGTGGCATCGCGACCGCGCGGATGACCTCCCCAACACCAGCGCTCGGCATGATCGCGGTGGGCTACTTGTTACCAAGTCCGATCGGCCTACCACCAGCACGCGTCTACCCGGACCCGGCGACGTTCGTGTTGGCAATCGGCGGGCTTGTGGACGCAGCGGGCTTGCAGCTCAACTTCGCGATCCCCAACAATCCGGTGCTGCGTGGGGATGTGCTGGTATTCCAAGGCATCACGTTCTTGCCGAGCGGCGGCACTCCACTGAGCGGGCCGGCGCTCTGGTACGTCGAATAGCTACTGCTTGACGAACTTCGCGAGCGCGCCGACCACGTCGATCTGTTCGGCTTGGGTCAGCCCTTGGAAAATCGGCAGCGCCAGCGCCGTGCGGCTCGCTTCCTCGGATACCGGGAAGTCCTTGCCGTCGCACCCGAGATACTCGAAGCACGGCTGGCGATGGAACGGGACCGGGTAGTAGACCGCGCAGCCAATGCCTTGTTGGCGTAGGTGAGCGATGGCCGGGTCGCGTTGCTCTTGAGGCACATGCGTCACGAACTGGTGGTACGCGTGGCGATCCATGTCAGTCGGTAGCGTGGCCCAACCGAGCAGGTCGGCCTCGGCAAACAGCTCGCGGTAGTTCGCGGCGTTTTGGCGGCGGACTTCGGTGACCTCTTCCATGCCGCGCAACTTGACGCGCAAGGCGGCGGCTTGGATCGCATCCATGCGGAAGTTGCCGCCGATGTAGTTGTGCAGGTATTGCTCAGCCATGCCGTGGTTGCGCATCAACTTGCACTTCTCGAAGAACTCGGTGTCGTTGGTTGTCAGGAATCCACCGTCGCCGATGCCGCCGAAGTTCTTGGTTGGAAACGTCGACCAGCCGGCGCAGAGGCCGTGGCCGCCGAGCATGCGTCCTTGGTACTTGGTGCCGATCGCTTGCGCAGCATCTTCGATCAGCGGCACGGAGTGGGCCTTGCAGATCTTGACGATGGCGTCGACGTCACAGGCACTGCCAAAGAGGTGCACGGCCATCACGGCCTTCGGTCGCTTGCAGTTCTTCAGTGCCTCGTCGAGGCGCTGCGGGTCGATGTTCTTGAACGTCGGTTCCGAATCGACAAACACCGGCGTGGCGCCAAGGCGTGCCACGACCCCGGCAGTCGCAAAGAATGAATAGTTCGGCAATACGACTTCATCGCCCGGCCCGATGCCCATCGCCATCAAGGGCAACAGCAACGCGTCGGTGCCCGAGGACAGCGACAGCGCGTGCTTGGTGCCGATGTATTGGGTCAGCTCAGTCTCGAGGTTTTCGACCTCAGGGCCGAGCACGTAACCGCCACTGCGAACCACGCGCACGACGGCTTCTTCGATTTCGGCGAGTTGCGCTTTGTTGCGCGTGAGATCAATCAGAGGGACCGGCATTTCTGCGGAGCAGGATAGATCGCCGAGCCCATATGGTCCAAACAACAACCGTTGCCATTACTTGCCGAGCATCGCTTGACGGCCGCAAATGGGCCACTAGAACGGTCCGATGCGCTTTGCTCTGGGGATCTGCTTTCTGGCCGTAATGGCAGTTGTTCCGGCCCAAGAGCGGCGGGCTCATCCTGGTCGGGTGGTTGATGCTGCCGGCAAGCCAGTGGTGGGTGCGAATGTCTTGCTGTTGTTTGCCCCCGTGCTCGCCAGCCAATTTGGCGGCGGCGATACGGTCCGCGCGATGACCGACAAAGATGGCCGCTTCGTCGCGAAGCTGTTGGGCGGCGCTCGCTACATGGCCTTTGCCGGCAATGACCAGGCGGTCAGCCGGAGGGCGGTAGATGTGGTTCCCGGCCGCATGACGGAGGTGTCGTTGCAGCAGCCGATCGAAGCGACATATCTGACCTTCAAGGGTCTCGAAGCATGGGGCGAGCGAGTTCCCGTGCGCGTGCGGTTTGGAGCTTGGGGAGCGGACTGGCTGCAGCCGGTGCCGATCGTCGACGGGCGTGCCGTCATGCCACCGGTCGCGCGCGGTGCGCTGCGTGTGCAGTTGCTGGATGCGGCTGGGGACACGCTGATGATTGGCGAGGAGTTGCGCGGCCCGGTTTACACTGTGCCTGCGCCGCAGGACGTGCACATCGAGGTGGTCGATTCAGCTGGCAAGCCGGTTGCGGGTGCCGTCGTCAAGCGGCACTACGAATGGAACGCGGCCGGCATGAAGGTCTGGAGTCCGTTGCTTGAGCTTGGTCAGTGGTTGCCGTGTGGCACGACGGGGGCGGATGGCAAGTTGCACCTTCGCATGGCTTCGCGTCGCGACGTCTTCGGCAAGAGGTGGAGTCGCTTGTTGCTCGCGGCGCGCGAAGGCGAGCGGGTCGGCTTTGACGGCATCGAAGAAAGTCGTTGGTACCACGGGCCGGCAGTCACCAATCGCGAGCGGCAGCGTCGCACGATTCGCATTGTCCTGGAAGATGGCGTTCGCCTTGCTGGCAAGATCACGTCGCAGACATCGCAGTCGCGGCGCGTCGTGGCTCGTTTGCACACACGCATCGGGAAACCGTTTGGCCGCGGTGAGGGTCGTTGGAAGTATCTGCGTGCCGTGATCGATGTCGCTGCGGACGGTAGGTTTGAGTCGGATGTTTGGCCGATCCACATGATCGTCTACTCGTGGATGGTGTCACCGCCGCCGGTCGAACTGTCCGAAGCAGACCCGTTCTTTCGCCTGGCGGGCAAGGAACCGATGATCGTGCCCAACGACACGTATCAGATGAACCTGGACGCGAAGGATGTTCGTACCTTGCGCATGCACGTTCGCGGTGTGTCGGGGAATCCTGGCCCTGACGTTCGTTGGTGGACTCTGCCGCTCAAGGGCAATGCTACGTACTTCAACCGCGCGTTGTCGGGCAGTTGCGGCGATCCTGGTGGGCGCTTGGCGCTGCCGCTGACCAAGGGCGAATGGGTAATCGCGTTGATGAGCGACGAGGGCTACGCGACGCATCACGTGGTCGTTGGCGACGAACAACTCGAAATCGTTCACCTGCAGCTGACGCCGTTGACTCGCATGGTCTTGCAGGCGGAGGGTGGCGATGGCATGCCTATCCCTGACGTGCGAGTCTTTGGCAGCGATATGAACGTCAAGAAGTTCGACGACCCGGTGCCGCAACTGATTGCCAGTTGGAAGTTGCAGGTGACGGAGCGCCTGTTGCGCGCGGCGCGGGGAGACGCGCAGGGGCGCTTGGTACTGCGCTATCTCGACATCAAAGATCGTCAAATGTCGACCCTGCTACATGGCAGTCGCAACGACCGGCGTCAGTCGAAGCGCTTCGACTTGGCGCCGGCCACGGAGCCGTTGAAGATCACGCTGAAGTAGTGCGCTACTGCAGTTTGGCGGTGATCAACTCGCCGGCCTTCAGCGTGACAACCGCAGTCAAACCCAGCGGCGTGACACTCCCCATCGATCGCATCTCCAACTCGACGCGATAACGACCAGGCAACAGGTACATCGGCTTCGTGATTTCACGTTCGGGTCGGTAGATCGACAACGGTTCTTCTTGCTCGTCGAGTCGCGTGACGATGGCCATCAGGGCCGAGCGTTCAGCGGGTTCTGGCCACGGACCGTTCGCCATCGCGATGGCCAGACGAGCGGGGCGATCTACGCGTAAGGTCGCCGTTGGCTGGTACGTGTCGTGCTGCACGCGGAACTCGGAGTTGCCGATCTTGACGACGAACGTCACGGAGCCCGACGGCAAGTTCTCGAACTGCGTCGTGCTGTCGTCGAGCATGTGCGAGTCGCATTGCTCCAACTTGGCGTGGACCCGTAGCGGCACGGCCACGCCTTGTCGATCCTGGACCTGCACCGCGACGCGATTCGCATCCTGCAATACGAACGGTCGTTCGGCTACTAACTCGCTCGATGAGATCACCTGATGCGATGGTGTGTGGCCGTCCGCTTTGACGATGACTTTGTAGGTCGCATCGACGCAGAGCGGTGCGACGGCGAACTTGCCTTGGGTGTCGCTGGTTGTGCGTTTGAAGGCGTGGGTGCCGCTTGGCCAGACCTGCCGCTCGCCTTCGGCTGTGAGCTGGGTTACCTCGATCGTGGCGCCGATCACGGCCTGGTGCCTCGCGTCGTAGACGATTCCGGACAGGGAACGCGGCCGGTTGGTGATGTGCACGTGCACCTCGGTCTGTTCGCCAAACTCTGGCGCTACGAACGGCTCGACGGCGATTTCGTTGAACAGCGCGTCGAGCGCGACGATCTGTAGCTTGCAACCGGGCTCGAGCGAATGCACGACGATGCTGGTCGTGTCCTTCGGCCACGAAAGATGGGCTGTGTAGCGCATCGCTTCACTGTCGATCCGGCCGAGGCTCATCTGCCGGGTTGCCGTCGATTCGTGGAGCGCGTCGTCCAGCCGGCTACCCCACCGCCCACCGGCAAACGGGAGGCTTGTCGCTCGCAGTTCGACGTGGTCGACGACAGGCTGCTTGCCATCTGGATCGAGCAGGTGCACCGTGACGCGGTTGCTCGGCAGCAATCGGAACAGCCACGGTTCGTCTGGCGAGCCGTTGCCGCTGGTCTTGTTCGTCTTGCCAATGCGGTAGCCGGCTGCCCCAACTTCGAGCACGTTGCGCAAGTGGCCCCGGAACGTGCCGCGCCCGGTCGCGTTGGTCGGTTCGCTCAGCTCGGTCGAGCCAAGGATGCGAGCGTTGGCGATGGCGATACCGGCTTGGTCAACGACAAGGAAATGGTGAATCGGAACCCGTTTCAGTCGAACGACCATCGTGCCACGCTCGAACTCAGTGCGGCCGATGTTGACTTCGACTTCTCCTTCACAGCCTTCGGCTCTGACGCGAGCCTGGAACTTTTTCACCGCCGGGCGGCGCGCTGGCTGACACCATGCGAGGTAGTCGTTGGGTTGGTCGTTCTTGACCCCGATGATGAAGCGGTTGCCGTCGTAACTAGTGCCAATGCCGGGCGAAGTTGTGCCGTCGGCGAACCAGGTGCTGGTGTTGACGATCGCGCCGGCAACTGGCTTGCCGTCATCGTCCCAGACCACGGTGCCGACAATTGTTGGCAGCTGGGTCGTGTGCACGAGGTGGTCGCGTCGGCCTTGTTCCAACGGGAACGTGCTGTGACGTTCGCGCGTGCCGCCGGATTCTGGCAACAACCACAGGTGGCGCGGCAGTTCGATGGTGCCGGTCCAGGCAGGCGGTAGGCCGGCCAGGCGGAAGCCGCCTTGGCTGTTCGTGACGATGTGCTTGGACTGCGCGGCGGCCACCACTGCCTTGACGTCATCGGGAACGTTGGGTAGCGCGTAGATCGCTTGGCGGTCCAGCTTGAGCTTGAGGTTGGCCGGTGCTGGCTGGCCGTCGATCAGCATCAATCCTGCAACCGAATCGCCGTCGGTCAGAACCAGTTCGTGTTCGCCGGTGCGTTGCGCAAGCGTGAGGACCGCGGGAGTGCGTTGCGCGGCCATCGCCAGCAAACCGCCGGCACCGGATGTCGTGAACTGCACGTTGCCAACCTCGTCTGTTTGCGCTTGCAGGAATGCGCCGTCCGCATCCCAACAGTAGACCGTGGCATCGGCGATCGGAAATCCGAGCACGTTGCGAACGTGCACGCGGCACGTTGGCGATGCGATGGACGCGGGCGTTCGTTGGACTTCGCTCGCGTCAAGGACAGTCTGCGCGGTCTGCCCCAAACTGGGCGTATCTGATGTGGCGACTCCGCTTGGCAGAGTGATTGGCTTACTGCCCCAATCGGTAGACAGGGCGAACACAGTTCCCGCGATTGCGAGACCTGCAGCGATGGCAAGTTTGTTCATGGCAAGAATCGACAGGGTCAACACAGGCAGTGACCCAATCCCAAATCCCAGCGCCGTCAGCGCCGAACACCATGCATGTCGCGAACCGTGTTGGCGGTCGAGACGTTCGCGCAGCATCACCAAACCGCGCCGGACACGTTGGCGAGTCAGTTCGCTGGTCGTGTTGGTGCGTTGGGCGATCACGCGCGGCGGCAATCCTTCGAGGAAGCGCATCGTCACGGCGGAGCGATACGGCTCCGCTAGCAACAGCACGGCTTCGGTCAACTCGCGGTGCATCTGCAAACGTTGCAGTGCATCGCGTTCAGGGTCGCCTGCCGGGTCACCAGCAGCGTTGCTCTCGTGACGAGCACGCAGCTGGTTGGCTCGCCGAGTCTTGAACGCGAGCCGACGCGTCACTGCGCCCAACCAGTGCCGCCAGTTGCGTGGCGGTTGTGGTTGCTGCAGTGCCGTTGTCAGAACTTCCTGGCTGACGTCATCCGCCAACGACTGGTCGCGCAAGAGAGCGCCGGCGAGTCGTCGTACGAATGCCGCTTCTGCCAGGAGCGTTTCAGTTTCTCGGGCCACGGGGTCACGGGGTGCGGGAGGGGTCACTGCAGAGCGAGTGATCCTTGCCCCCAGATCGTGACACGAAATTCCGGTTCCGTCGAGCTGGGGGTCGGTCTGCGTGCTGGTTGCGATCGGGATGGGGCCGGCTGGCCCGATGCAGCTCGAGTCGAAGCTGGTCACGGTGGCGGCGCACGAGCTTTGCGCCGTGCGCGTTGCCGGCGGACGGTTGGCCGCCCACGAGAGCCTCGCCGAAGCCACCAATACGCCAGCGTTCTCGCCTACCACCACGCACAGCGATTCCATCCGCACGCGATGCACGCTGCCCACCGGCCACGCCTTTAGTCCTCTTCGTCGTGCAGCACCTGGTCGATCACGATGCATGCGCACAGGATCGACACGGCGTCCTCTCCATCAGCGATGTCGACGCCATAGCTGTCGGTCCACGCCCAGTGCTTCTTGCTCACGGTCGCGACCGTGCGTCCGCGTCGTTCGAACGTGAACTCATGCGCCCAGAACGAACCGTCGATTGCGTAGTCGTTGGGTCCGGGCACATCGAGCACGAACTTCTTCTTGAGCCAGCTGAACATCTTGACGACCTCGGCGAACACCTTGCCGTCGATCAGGATCTGGTAGCGAGGCATCAGCGTCATCAGCTTCTGGCTGATGAACGCGAGTTCGTGCCCGGTCATGTCTTGGAAGGAGAGCTTGTCGCCCCAAGAGAAGGCCTTGCCGTCAATGCGATAGAGGTCGCGGCCGTGCTCGTCGGTGATCGTGAAGTCGTTGCCCCACGACCAGAACTTCTCCTTGATGCGATAGATCATGTGCGTGTCCCAAGGCCGAGCGTATCGAGCTCGGCGCGCACTGTCGATCTCTAGGCGGGCTTGGCCTGCCTGCAGCTAGCCGACTTGCGTGCCAAGGCGCCAGCGGTCGGCCAGCGAGTAGATCGGGTCGCACAGCAGGTCGACCACGGGCATCGTCGCCATCAGTTCTTCGTCGAACGTCGGTTCTGTTTCGGTGACGGCATCGGCGAGCGCTTGGTAGCGGTTGCGGTAGCCGCCGAGCACCGAGCGAAGCGCTTGGGCATCGAGGTGCTCTTGGAAGCGAACGTGCAGCAAGGTCAGGCCGATCGTCTGGTTGTTGTGCACTTCGGGCAGGATGACGACCGTGCGGTCATCGCTGCGGCCCTTGGCGACCATCAACAAACGTTCGTTCGCGACCAGGTGCTTGGTGCCGCGCAGCACCGGGTTCTCGTCGGTGCGCGAGCGCAGCGAAGTGGCGATGCCGCGGCGATCGATGACGTGTGCGGTGGCTTCGCCGTCGTGGCTGGGATCGCCGTCGATGCGGTAGCGGGTGCTGCCGACGACTTCGATGACGGCCGGGTCGAGGCTCGCAAGCGCGCGCAGGTCGCGGTAGCCGAGGTGGTCGCGCATGGCGCCAGCGGCGAGTGCTTCGCGCACGAACGGAGCCGTCAGCAGCGCTTCGTCGCTGCGCGAGATGCCGACCGTGACGGTCTTCGCCTGGTGCTTGATCGCATCGACGGGGCGCGTCAGTTCGTCAATGGCCGTGGTGAGTTCTTCGGTCAAGTGGTCGACCACGGCGCCGGGTGCGCCAGGAACGCCGAACTCCACCGCGAACGAGTCGAGCGGCGTCAGGTCGAGCGCGTAGTTGCAGAGCGACGTCAGGCGCGCGGCCGTGCGGGCTTCGAGGGTGCCGTCGTAGCGACCGAGCAGCAGGTCCTTGCGGAACGTGATCCAGTGCGGTTGCAGATGGGGTGCGAGCGCCTCGAGCACGCCGGTCGGAGTGTCGTTCTTGAATGTCTCTTCGATCGCACCACGCATCAAGCGCAGCGGCAGTGCCAGTTCGTCGATTGCCAATGCCGCGCGGTAACCAAACAAGTGGCCGCCCATCGTCGACAAGATGTAGGCGAGCGCCGGGTGTGTGTGCGGCACCTCGATGATGCCGTCGGCGGCATCGAAACGCGATTCACCGGCCGTCGCGATGACGATCGGCGACGCTTTGTGCGCCTTGTAGATCGCGATTTCCTTGGCGACGTCGTCGGCGGTCGAACCCGTTAGCCCAGCGGCACAGCACAGGATCATGGGCTCGGACGACAGGTCGATGTGCTTCTTGTCTTCGGTGGCGTCACACGCAATCGACTTGTAGCAGAGCTCCGACAGCTTGATCCGGACTTCGGCAGCGGCCACGCGGTTCTTGCCGTTGCCGACCAGTGCCCAATAGCGACGCTGTGGCGCGAGCGAGCGAGCGATCTCGGTGATCTTCTCGTCCTGCAGGAGCACGGTGCGCATCGCTTCTGGCAAATCGACGAGTGCCGTCAGCAGTTTGTGTTCGTCTTGGTCGTTGGCACAGCCGGCTGCTCGGGCAATCGCCAGCGCGAGCAGTTGGCCGGCGGCGCACTGCGCGTAGAATGCTTTGGTGCTCGCGACGCTCATCTCGACATCGCGGCCGTCACTGGTGTAGATGACGCCGTCGGCCTTGTCGGTGAGGTCGCTGCCCCGCCGGTTGACGATCGCGACGACGATTGCGCCGCGGCCTCGCACCAGGTCCACGGTGCGGTTGGTGTCCGTCGTCGTGCCCGATTGCGAGATCGCGACGATCAACGTGTCGGCCATGTCGTCGCCGAGGCCGAAGCCCGACAGTTCGGTAGCTGGCGTCGCTTGCACGGCGATCGCCGAGTTGGCGACGGCATCGGCAATGGCGCCGGCGATTGCCTGACCGGCGACGGCGGCAGTGCCTTGGCCGATGACCAGGATGCGGCGGGTCTTGCCCGCTTGCAGCGATTCGACGGCAGATTTGGGTAGCGAACTTGCGGGCAGCACGACTTCGAGGCGATCGCCCTTCGGTGTGCTGCGTTGCACAATGCGGCCGCGCAGCGTCTTCTGCAGCGAGTTGGGCGACTCGCCGATCTCCTTCAGCAGGTAGTGCGGGAAGTCGCCGCGATCGATGTCGCGCGTCGTGACCGCGGCCGCCGTCAGGTCGTCTTCGGTGACGGGAAGATCCGTTGCGTCGTAGGCCTGGCGGGTGATGCCGGCGACTTCGCCAGCACCTTCACGATCGAGAACGACCACTTGGCCGCGCGATGCCGCTGGATTGTTTGGGTTGCCGGGAGTCTCGCCGTCCATGCGCAGATAGCGATCGCAGTCTTCGATGACTCCGTAGGGCTCACTGGCGATGACGTAGGTGTCTTCGGCGAGGCCGATGTAGAGCGCCTGGCCGGAGCCGCGCAGTGCGAGTGCCAGCTTGCCCGGTTCGCTGGTGCTGGCGGCGCCGATGGCGACCGAGCCTTCAAACGAACTGACCGTGCGCCGGAAGCCGCTGGTCAAGTCGTGGCCTGCCC